>NZ_UGNV01000001.1:2497500-2772500 GCF_900452395.1 Legionella beliardensis | reverse complement strand
CGTGGGCGTAGGAAAATTGAGAGGAGCTGCTCCTAGTACGAGAGGACCGGAGTGGACGAACCTCTGGTGTACCGGTTGTGACGCCAGTTGCATCGCCGGGTAGCTAAGTTCGGACGGGATAACCGCTGAAAGCATCTAAGCGGGAAGCCTCCCTCAAGATGAGTTTTCCCATGAAGCCCGTTGAAGACGACGACGTTGATAGGCAAGGTGTGGAAGCACAGTAATGTGTGAAGCTAACTTGTACTAATTGGCTGATTGTCTTGACCATATAACCTGAAGTGCTGTAAGTGCTTAAGGTGAGCGCTTGTAACCATTTAATCTTTACCCACCGGCTTAACTTAAATGTAAGTTAACCGGTACCCAGTTTTCCTGGCGACCATAGCCGTTTGGAACCACCTGATCCATCTCGAACTCAGAAGTGAAACAGACGTACGCCGATGATAGTGTGGGGCTTCCCCATGTGAAAGTAGGTCATCGCCAGGGCTTTATTCCTAAAGCGGCTTTAAGCCGCTTTTTTTTTGGCATTAGTAAGTCAAATGTCATGCTATCTTGTATTTGTGGCCTTATTTTAGAGTAAACATTCTCGTTTAACACAGGCACTGAGCTACTTATGAATGTAGGTTGGGCTAAACGACGTGCAGTCTAACGATTGTCTGTGTTCGGCTACACGATGCTTAGCTTCACCTGTGTCTCTTTATTAGCTGATGGTTTAATGGCAATCGCGTATATATTAGTTTTTGAAAGCCACATGTTTGTTTTTAGGTTTATGATTTAGGTCTATTTCCTCATACTTATCCTTAACAGTAGCTCTCTCTTTAACAGCGATTTAATCCTATAGTTGATTATTTTAGGTATAATTTACAAAAATTTTCTCAAAATTTGATTTTTACTTTAAAATTAAGTAATTAAATGGTAAGTTCATTTAGTTATTGAATAAATTATTAACAAGATAATGGTTTCGATCATTAAATAATGAACTGTATTTATTGGTAAATTACGTCTTTATACTTAATGATTTTGTTGTTTAGTTGATAGCCTAAATTATTAATGATGAAAAGATGTAGTTATTACATATAAATATTATATTATTGGAACTTACTGTAATATGAAACAACCAGTTTATGGGATAGTAGGTTGCATGTCAGTCCGATGTCTTCAAGAATTTATTCATAGTTTATCTTTAAGAGAAGCTAGTCTTAACTCTGAGGATCTAGTATTTTTGCGTTCATTTGAGGAAAAATTTTCTTCGTTGGATTTAGAAAGAGAGCTTTCAGAAAGTGAAATAAATTATCTGGAGACTATTTTTGCAAGGCGCTGGCATAATATTATTGATACCAAGGATGACTATACGCTACTTTCAACCACTAAGCGTGACGAATGGGTATTGTTGGGCATATCTTTAAGCAGTTTAACAAAAAAACCTTTGGCAACCATCTTAATTCCGGGGGTACAAGCAGCTTCACCAGAACTAGATTTAAATTCTATAACAGATTTCACCGATTTATATATTGGTAATGACGACCAAACGCTTTATTCTGTAACTAGCCTTATGCAGAAATTGCAACAGTCAACCCAGGCCTTTACTGCTCATGGAAAATTTGAAGGCGGTAAATTAATAACCGTTAAAGAATTGGCTCGAATTCGTAATAAACAACAAGCTGCATCGGCGCCAGCGGTAAATTCTAATTTTTGGGATAATTTTATCAAGGAGATAATTCCTGCATGGCAGAGTAATTCTATTAAGAGTGAGTTATTGCTTGCGTGGTGCGAAGTAATTTATGCCTTCTTTGATTGTGAAGAAACAAATGATTTCACTAAATTTAAGCTAGCTTTCAAGGATTTTTGTAATTACTTGAACTCGTGTGCAGCGGAAGATATCAATGCTTTTTATAGTATATCTTTTGAATACGAGCAAAAAACCATTTATTTAATCCAAATTCTGCTTGATTGTTTAGAAATGTCTAATGATTTAGCAAAAAAATTATATACCGTACTTGATAAGATTTATACACTCCATTTTCCCTGCGGTCTTAAAGAGAAATTTTCAGAGCGCCCTCTACATACAAAGTACTACTTTGAATTTTACAATTTGCAAGAATTGTTAAATAGTTTATCTATCCATACACAGCCATCGTTTAATGCAAAAGTTGTTTTATTTAAGAATAAATTTCTCAGTCAAAAAAATTTTAATGCTAATTTACTCGAGGAATTAACAGGGCTACTGTCAATGAACTGGCAGGAGGTTATTCATAATGAGGATAACGTATATCTACAAAATGATAAAAATGAGCCAACTATCTGGCATTGTTTAATAAGGCAGTTTGCTCCAGCTTGGAAAGATTCAGGCCAATTACCAGAGCATTTACTGCCAAGCTTATTAAGCCTTATAGAATCGTATTATCATTGGTTAGACTCAGGTAACAAAACTGAATTAAATAGTAATTTAGTTGATTTTATTAATAGTCTTAAAGTAAGCAAACTTGAAGATGTCAATAATCTTTATAGTGTTATCTTTAAGTTAAGAGGTAAGCAATTTTATCTTTTAGAGCTTTTAATAGAGCTATTGCAGGGTTCACAGAGGGCTGCGTCTAAATTTAAAATTGTAGCTCAATGGATCTATGAGATTGATCATTCCTTAGTTGCAAAGCATAATCAATTAGCCTCTGTCTATCAAAATCTTAAAGCTGGACCTTATTATAATATTTCTCAACTAAGGTTATTAATTAATAGCTTATCACTAGACTCAGCTTCTGATTTATTAAAATTGAAAATAGAAAATCTAACGCAAAAAATGTTAAGTTTGGAGCAGATAGATCATGAGCTCATTAAAGAAATTTCGGAACTTTTTGCCTCACGATGGCTAGAAATTATAGATACCTCACTTGATTATACCCGTTTAGTAGAAGGCCCAAATAAATCTTGGATTGCATTAGCGCAATATTTAGAGGGAGCAGGTCTTATTGATTTAACCCCGGCTAGTTATTATAAATTACTCATACCTTCTTTAACGCATGAGGTGGATTTTATAACTAGAGAAAAGCTTACTGTTTATCCATTAACACATTATATTCTTTCAGAACAAGGGGACGAGCTGGTATTCTTGCCAAATTGTGTAAACAATTTTAAGTACCGTAGAACGTTTTACAATTGTAATCATACAATTGTAAAGCCATTTACGGCTGTAGAAAAAGAACGTATAAAACATTCTTTACCACAGTTTGTTCATTACTTTAATGCAGCTGAAGAAGAAAGGCATGATGTGCCAGTGAGTCGAAAGACAGTAATGGAAGTAAAAAAATTAGTAGAAGGTACTTTGTATCCGGAAGGGCTATATTTAGGTAATGATATTACAGCGCCGCAATTACAATGTGCTGAAAATAGCTATAGAGATTTTTTAAAATACTTAAATGGCCTGCCAGAAGAAGAGCGAGTGCGGCTTTTAAATCAGAGTATTTTATTTGAAGGTAGAAAGGTTACATTTTTAGAAGTATTAGAGCAGGTGTTAGATAAAGGTGAATGCCTTGTGGTTAATGCGCAATATTTTTTAAAATTTGTTCTTGATCACGACCCATTTATGCGCTTTCCAGTTGAATGGGAACATAAAGTTAGAGTTGATGCGCTTAGATTGCAATCGGCAAAAAAAGTATATAGCGATTATGATCAAATTAGCTTTGAGGAAGCAATAAAAAGAATTTTAATATTGTGTGTATCCGTTATGACACATACCTTTAAATATCTTCCTTTAACAGGCGTTTCTTTAACGTTATGGGATTGTGCTAACACAATTACTAAAACGGGTAGTGATATAATGCAATTAATAAAAAAAGCAATAATGACAGGGAATTTTTCGCAAGCCCGATTTATTTATGCTTCTTTATTAGAATCAATTATTAAACCTGCTTTTGTTAATGACGGCTACCGTGTTGCATTACTACGCTACCCAGATACCATCGCTTGGTTAGGCAAAATCATTGATGAATCTTTATTTAAACAAGCGACTATCACCTGCTTTGAGCCAGACACGCTACTCACAGTCTTGTGGTCTTACAAAGAAAAAAACAATCGTATCACGCCTCAGATGGAACTTTTTTTAGAAGAAATTATTTTAACACTTCTACAAGAGCAGAATGATTATTTAAAATGGATAAGAATTAATATTAAATTCTCTGAATTTTTGAGAGATATTTCAAAAGAAGAGGGTGAGGAGATTTTAGGGCAATTAAGATTAAAAGTTGAGCCTATTCCGCCAGCTACGTTAGTAAAAATTATCAGTGAATTTTTAATTCATCGGGTAGCATCCCAGATAGCTCGCCCTTCTAAAAGTTTTGTATTATTTAAAGATACCTCTGTAAACAGTAATCTTTATCAAGAAGTAGTCAAACGCCTTCAACAAGAATTAGAAGCATTTCATTTAAGTGAACAAGAGTGGTATCAACTGCCTACTATTTTAGAAAAAATTGCTAAAACTACGTTAGTAAATTATGAAATAAGTATGTTGCCTAAGTATTTTAATAAATTTACAGCAAATATCCCCTTCCTTGAAAATAGCCAAGACAATGACGAATTTTATTTTAGTAGTTCTGCTCTGCCAGCTGCAATGTAATTTTAATGAAATTATCGTAGCGCCTGGATGACACGAGCCCCTGGTTAACTGCTGCTATTAAAGCACAGCCAGGATTATCGCGATGATTACAATTACGAAATTTACATTTTGATGCGAAGTCTCTAAGTTCACGAAAGCCATAAATAGCCTCACTAGAAGAAATATTGCTTAAGCAAAAATCACGTACCCCCGGAGAGTCAATTAAAGCTCCTCCCCCTGGTAGATGATAAAAACGAGAATTACTTGTTGTATGGCAACCTAGCTCAGACAATTCTGAAATTGCTGCAACTTGAATTTTTTCATGCGGTAATATACGTTCTATTAAAGAAGATTTACCCACGCCCGACTGACCTACAAAAACACTAACCTGGCCTTGGAAGGCTTGCTGTAGGGGCAAATAGCTTTGTGAATTTTCTTTTGAGATGAATAAAAGGCCATAGCCTAAAGGCTTGTAGCAATGTATTAACTCCTCTTGTACATCTAAACAGGGTAAATCTATCTTATTTAAGATAATTTGTGCTTTTAGCTGCAAAATTTCAGCCATCACTAAATAGCTATCAAGTAAAGTCCAGCTGATAGCAGGTTTTGGTGCCACCACGATAAAAATTTGGGTAATGTTAGCAGCAATGGGCTTATTTTCCTCACGTTTATCGGTACGGATTAATACCGTTTTACGTGGATAGCAACTGACAACTACACCTTGGCCCAAGCCTGTTGATTGCCAAACAACGTTGTCGCCTGCTACTAATGAATCAATGTTAGGGCGGATTGAACAATGAATGCGATTACCTTGTGTATCTTCGATTTCAGCATGGCGGCTAAATCGAGAAATAACGAGGCCGTCCTCATAATCGGAGGAGTTATTGCCCTGCTGAAAACCTGCTTGTATTTTTTGAATACGAGCAGTTTGTTGTTTATTAAGCCTTCTTTTACTCATGATTAAAAAATAGTCTATAATTGCAAACATTTTCAAAGAATGGTTGCAATTTAAATTTTAGAATTTGTACAGTATGATGCCAAATTACTATAAAGTACAAGTTAAGATAAGCTAATTTAATGTGATAGCAATACATTTGTTAACAAGGTTATGAATGAAAACTTATTTAGTGGGTGGTGCTGTTCGAGATCAATTACTTAATTATGCTGTGAAAGAACGGGATTGGGTAGTTGTAGGCGCTACACCTTCTTTAATGAAAGAGCAAGGTTTTCAGCAAGTTGGCCGCGATTTTCCAGTATTTTTACATCCAATCACGCGTGAAGAGTATGCACTAGCCCGCCAAGAAAAAAAAATCTCACCCGGCTATTATGGGTTTACTTGTAATTTTGATGAGCATGTGACGTTAGAAGAAGATTTAAGTCGCAGAGACTTAACAATCAATGCAATAGCCATGGATGATAAAGGTAATATTATTGACCCCTTTGAAGGTGTAAAAGATATCAAAGCTAAAAAACTGCGACATGTCTCAGAAGCATTTATAGAAGATCCAGTACGTGTTTTACGTGTGGCACGGTTTGCAGCACGTTACCATCATTTAGGGTTTCAATTAGCGGAAGAAACACGTTTATTAATGTATAAAATGGTAAAAAAAGGCGAGCTCGATTATTTAGTACCGGAACGAGTTTGGCAAGAGTGGCAACGTAGCTTGACAGAAAGAAATCCAGAGGTATTTATTAAAATACTGCGTCAATGTGATGCGTTAGCAGTAATCTTACCTGAATTTGACTGCTTATTTGGTGTTCCTAATCCACCAAAATACCATCCTGAAATTGACAGTGGCATTCATACATTAATGGTTCTTCAAGCAGCGGCCCTTGCATCAGAGGATCCAATTGTCCGCTTTGCCGCTCTTTTGCATGATTTAGGTAAAGGATTAAGCCCTATGCATAAATGGCCAAGCCATCATGGTCATGAAGAAAAAGGCGTACAAGTGATTAAGGCGTTATGTCAACGCTTACGTATTCCAACAGAGTATCGAGCATTAGCAATGATGGCCTCACAATACCATTTAATGATTCATCGTTTATCTGAATTGCGTGCTAAAACAATTGTTAAAGTACTTGAGCAAACGGATGCCTTTCGTAGATCGCACCTATTTAGGCAGCTTTTGCTTGTCTGTAAAGCTGACTTACAAGGTCGTGGTAAACTAATAGATTATCCGCAGCAAGAAAAGTGGCTATATATATTAGATGAATGCTTAAAAATATCTGTACAACATATAATTGCTGAGGGGTATCAGGGTTTGGCGATTAAAGAAGAGTTACATAAGCGTCGAGTAGCATGCGTTGAATTAATTATACAATCTTGGAAATAAATAATGAAAAATAATAACAATTTAATTTGGCTCGATTTAGAAATGACAGGCCTTGAGCCTGAAAGAGATAGGATTATTGAGATAGCGACGGTAGTGACCGATCTCCATTTAAATATCTTGGCAGAAGGGCCTGTTATTGCTATTTATCAGTCAGAAGATCTCATAAATAATATGGATGAATGGAATACCAGGCAGCATAATCAATCGGGTTTAGTTAAGCGCGTACTTGAATCAACGATCACTGAGGCACAAGCAGAGCAGCAAACAATTGAATTTTTAAAACAATATATTGATAGAGGCAAGTCGCCAATGTGTGGTAATAGTATTTGTCAAGATAGACGGTTTTTATATAAATATATGCCTGAGTTAGCAGCCTTCTTTCATTACCGTAACTTAGATGTAAGTACGTTGAAAGAATTGGTAAAGCGCTGGCAGCCTAAATTAATTGATGGCGCCACCAAAGAATCAAAGCATTTGGCACTTGATGACATAAAAGATTCAATTGCAGAATTAGTGTATTATCGACAACATTTTATTAATTTACCGAGTAGTAGTCATGACCAATCGTGAACAGTTAGTACTTCCTAATGGTGCAGACAAATTATTATTGCATTCCTGTTGTGCGCCATGTTCAGGGGAAGTGATGGAGGCGTTAATCTTTTCTAAGATTAATTTTTCTATTTTTTTCTATAATCCTAATATTCATCCTGTACAAGAGTATGAAATTAGAAAGCAAGAGAATATTGCTTTTGCTAAAAAGCATGCTATTCCATTTATTGACGCAGACTATGATAAGGATAACTGGTTTACGCGTGTCAAGGGCTTAGAATGGGAGCCTGAGCGAGGCAAACGTTGTAGTGCTTGCTTTGATATGCGTTTTGAGCGAACCGCACTTTATGCCTATGAGCATGGGTTTCCAATCATTAGTAGTTCATTAGGAATTTCCCGCTGGAAAGACATGAATCAAATTAATGAGTCAGGCACAAAAGCTGCGAGTCGTTATCCCGACCTGATATATTGGACTTATAATTGGCGAAAAAATGATGGCGCTGCCAGAATGTATGAAATTGCCAAGCGAGAAAATTTTTACAAACAAGAATATTGTGGTTGTGTGTATTCATTACGTGATACCAATAGTTGGCGTAAAAAAAATGAGCGAGAGCGCGTTAAAATTGGGGTCAATTATTATGGCAAAGAAGAGAGCTAACTAAATGCTTAGGAGCGCCAGTTATGGGTAAACATCATGAACATCATTCCGATCATAACCATCATCATGCCCATAGTCATGGTGCTGTGGCATTTAATCGCGCTTTTCTAATTGCCATTAGTGCTAATGGTATTTTTGTAGTTTTTCAAATCGTTTTCGCTTTTATTGCTAACTCCACCAGCTTACTTGCTGATGCTGTGCATAATCTAGGGGACGTTTTAGGTTTAGTATTTGCTTGGATAGCTAATGGTTTATTGCAAAAATTACCGACAGAAAATACTACCTATGGGATGAAAAAAACATCCATTTTAGCGGCCTTAGCAAATGGCATTATGCTCGTGTTTACCTGTGGTATTATTGCCACAGAAGCTATGTATAAGCTCTTTTCCCCGTCAGAAGTTCACGCTGTTTCAGTGATGATTGTTGCGGCTATTGGTATTTTAATTAATGGTTCAACTGCTGTCTTATTTTTACGTGGCTCAGCAGATTTAAATATCCGTGCGGCTTTTTTGCATTTACTCTATGATGCGTTAATTTCAGTTGGCGTTGTGATTTCAGCCGCTATTTTATATTTAACAAATTGGCTATGGATTGATCCAGTCGTGGGTTTACTCATTGCTTTAATAATTATTAAAGGCACTTGGTCTCTTTTCACGGATAGCTTTAGACTAATTATTGATGGTGTGCCAAGAAATATCTCTTGGCTTGCGGTATTAGAATTATTAAAGGCACAAGAGGGTGTTGAGCAAGTTCATGATCTTCATATCTGGGCCTTAAGTACCCAAGAAAATGCATTATCTGTTCACCTGTATATGCCGCAGAAACCTTTAAGTGATAGCGCACGGCAGCAGTTAATACAACTGCTTAAAGACAAACATAATATTCATCATGCAACAGTTCAAGTAGAGCAAGATTTAGCTTTTTGTGAAGATGCATGTACGTCTAAAGGCTTGCATCAATAGGCTTTTCTATAAAAGTATTTATCCTCTAAATTTAACGTGTTAATACTAATTGTAGCCTGGGTGAAACGCAGTGAAACCCGGGTTCCAGTCCTTTGGGCCTGCACCTAAGCTACGTTAATTTATCCACGCAACAATGTCTGTCCGCAAAACGAGTAATTTTAGTACTTCCTAATTTCCATTGTTATTGCGAACCTTCACCAGAAGGTGCAGCAATCTAGAATGGTAATAGCGCTCGGAAATAGTCATATTATAGTGATTTATCTATTACTATAAAACTGACGGTAATTTAAAAAGATCATGATCATAATTAACTAGTTCGTCCTTATTTTTTTGCGCTAAATTCAAGCCTTCACGATATGCTTGACATGCTTGTGTTTGTTCCCCTAATCGTTCGTACAATTTGCCTATTTCAATATAAGCTTCTGGGCTTGGCGCTAATGTTAAACTGTTTTCGATATAAGTTTTCGCTTTTCCCCACAAATGATTGGCAGCACTAAGACGGCCTAAACACAAATAAAGCGCAGGGGAGTTAGGGTATTTTTTTAATAGCGTTTCTGCAAATTGTAACTGCTTTTCATCAATATAAAATTGACCGTATAGCGTTATTAATTCGTCATGATATTGTCTTCGCAGACAACGTCTTAAAATTGATTCAGCTAATTCATTTTGGTTATTTTGTAATAAATATTGACAATAACACGCCATCAATTCAGGGTCATGTTTTAAAGGTTTAGGTAATTGATTAACTAACTCATCAAGTGCGTTTGTCTGAGAAAATTTTATTAAATCTGACATCGCTTGCAGGTAGGTATATCGTCTTAAACGCTCAAATGTTTCAGCTGTAACAATTTGATTACGTTTTAATTCCGGCAAAAGATTAATAAGTTGCGGCCAATCCCGAACTTCTTTATAAAGATACATGAGCAATTTTAATACGTAGGGATGATGCGGAGTTAGGCTTTGTAAGTGTCTTAAAGTTGCTAAGGCTTGTTCCCATTGTTGATTAGCTAGCTGTAGTTGCGCTTGAGTTAACTCAACGGCCACCTTAGCTTCAGGCATTGATTGTTGCGCTTCACGTAAATATCTATCGCGTAGTTGATAATCACCTAATTCTTGGGCTGCACGTGCAGCAGTTAAGTAATTAAGTAAGGGGGCGTCGGTATCAGGGAGCGCTTTAATTAAATGATTTTTAGCTGATTGCCAATAACCTTCGCTAAACTCGATTAATCCTTGCCGGGTTTTGGCTTGCGCTTTTTGTGCGCGGCGTTTTATTTTCCAATGCTGATATTTTTCAGGGAAATGAGCGAGTCGATTTAACAAAAGTAATAGCAAATGCAATAAGATAAAGCTAAGCAGTAGCCCTATAATAGCTACACCGAGTGTGGTCTCAATTGTCCAATGGTTGATTGCTATTAACAAATAACCTGGATCATGGCTAAGCTGGATACCTAGCCACATTGCTAATAAAAGGACAATAAAAATAGATAAAATACGCACAATCATGATTTATCTCCTGTCGCTGAGGTTGGTGCAGCAGGAATGTGCGGTTTGGTTCTTGAGGCAATGTATTGATTAAGCAAAACTAAGGGCTCATCAACTACAGGCCGTGGATAAACTAATCTTTGCTGCTGTAACTCCTGTAATTGCTTAAGCAGCGCTTGAGTATTAACAGCTTGATTGTCGAAGGTATTTTTGATGGCTGTAATGGCTTGCGTTAAAGCTTGCTTATAAACTTGCGTATTTTTTTGCAAAATAGCCCATTGTGCCTCTTGCAGATTCATACGAATTGTTTCACGCAGGAGCGCTTGATGAAGAGGAGAATACAGGGGTTGTGCATCACCTTCATGTCGACGGACAATCACTAATTTCTTTAAATAACTTAAACTATTGTCTAACTTTCCTTTCCAACCTGAAGAAGTCGTCGTAGGCGTTGGCGTAGTCAACTGATCATTGATTAAATTTTGCTGCAATGGTAATTGTAATACGAGTGCTTGGGCCGCATCTAATTGACTTAATAGGCCCGCTACATCAACCTTAGGTAGGGCATTTAATTTGGTTATTTCCTGAGCGATTGCTTGCCTTACTGGAAATAATTGTTGCTCCGGTACTTCTTGTAAAATCTCATCGGCTTGTTGCAATAAAGCTGTAGTGATTCGCTGATCGTCGCCCCAATGCGCATTTAATTGAACAAGCTCTAAGTAGTAACGCGCTTTAAGAAGTAACCAATCCTGATTCTGAAAAAAACGTTGTTTCAAGGCAGATTGTAAATTGTTATCTAGGCGACTAAGTCTGTTATTTAAGTTAGCTTGTATACCTTTTAGCTTTGTAGCGCTCGTGCTAACCGTTGTCGATGCCTTGTTTAATTGTTTTTTTAAGGCGGTAATTTGATGGTTAAGGTATTTTTGTTGTCGTTTCTGTGCTTCTTTTAAGTGCCAGTTTTGATAAAAAGCAAACGCCGCTAATAAAAGGGAAAGAAATACTAAAATTAATAAGCCAATATGCCACCAATTTTTAACACGAGGTTTTTTGCTATCATCTCTTATTTCTGCGGGCGTGCTGGCTTCAATTAAAGGTTCTTTCGTGGTAGTAGTTGTTTCATTTATTTTTTCCTCATTATTATTCATGAGTAAATCCTTTGTTGAATTGGTCGAGTGTATCTAATATGGTTTCTGGACTACAGCGTATAATTTTCTGCATACCTAATGATGATGCAGCGTCTGCCAAGCGCTGGCTAATGACTAAACAAGGTAAATTTCGTAACCAAGAATGGGCAGATTCACCAAACATCGTAAAAATATTTTGCATCGCTTCATAACTTGTAAACAGTATAATATCCACTGCCTTATTATGCCACCATGCTTGTAATTGCTCGTGATTAATTTGAGGCTTTATACGTTGGTAGACACATAGTTCAATAAGTTCTGCGCCTCGCGCTGCTAACACGCTAGGTATTAATAAACGCCCGCCTTCTCCTTTAAATAAAAGAATGAGCTCTTGTTTAACGTGTTGTAATGAAGGTAAGGCTAATAAATGCTCACTATCAGCCTGAGTAGGGACGTTTGTAACTGTTATTCCATATTGCGCCAGCTGACGTGCTGTACTTTTGCCGACTGCGGTAACTTGAATGTGCAGAGGCCAAAGTAAGTTGTTATGTTTAAAGATGTTAAAAGCGTAAGTAACAGCGTTAGCACTAGTAAAAATTGCCTGTTTAACAGAATCTAAACTTGGTAATAAATTAAACCAATCTGGTTTTGTAGGAGCAATAGCCAAAGCAGGGCAAGCAAGTGCTATACCGCCAGCATGTGTTATTGCATTACTTAAAAGACGCCCTTGCTCAGCAGGTCTTGTGTTTAAGACACGTAAGCCTGTTAAAGATATATTGTTCGTGTAAGTAGTCATGATGTAGCAAGCAATTCGCCAGCGCCTTTCGCTAATAGATTGTCAACAACCTGTTTTGCTAAGTTTAATGCTGTTGATATTGGCCCTTCTTTTTCCTCATAAATGTTAGTTTTACCATCCACAGTTAATACGTTAGCTCGTAAGAGTAAGGTATTTTCTTTTTTCTTGGTACAAAAAACCGCAAGTGGCACATGACAATTGCCCCCTAGTAAGGCATTAACATAACGCTCTGTATGAACACAGGTCGCGGTAAGCGAATCATTTAAGGGAATTAAGATTGTTTTTAATTCTTGGTCATCAGCGCGTGTTTCAATTCCTAATGCACCTTGCCCACATGCAGGTAGCATTAATGAATCATCTAAAACTTCTGTTATGACATGGTTCATATCCATACGAATTAAACCTGCTGCTGCCAAAATGATGCCATCGTATTCTCCTTGATGTAATTTACCTAAACGTGTATTAACATTACCGCGCAAGGATTTAATAATTAAATCTGAACGAAATGCTAACAGTTGCGATTGCCTTCTAAGGCTTGCCGTGCCAATAATACTGCCCGTAGGTAAAGCAGTTAAAGCGCAACCAGTCCGACTAATAAATACATCAAAAGGATTTTCACGCCTACAAATAGCTACTAGCTCTAAACCATTAGGTAATTCAGCCGGAACATCCTTCATCGAGTGAACAGCCAAATCAGCTCGTTTTTCTAATAAAGCTTCTTCCAATTCTTTAACAAATAGGCCTTTTCCCCCTAATGCTTGTAATTTATCCTTATTAAACTTATCTCCAGAGGTAATCATAGGCAATAGCTCAATTGTTATGTCCGGGTAGTAAGATTTAATTAAATTACCAATAAAATTAGCCTGCCAAAGAGCAAGAGGGCTTTTACGTGTTGCAATACGTAACAATCTTTTAGTCATAGATTTTTAAATATTAAGAAAATTGCAGATTATAGCATTTTTAAGGAGTGATGGCTTGAAAGTAGGGAAGGATTAAATCAAATTCTTATTTTATGGGATCACTGTTGAAAATAAATTTAATCTCATTTGAAATATCAGCAGCTTGTGATATTTTTATAGACAGACTGTTAAAGTTAATATGTTGAGTGGTAAATGGCATATTAAATTTACTTTATAAAATTACAGGATGTAATTTAAATGCAGTTTAGAACGCTTTTGCTCAGGAGGAGCTATGCAACATTCTTTAATACCAGCCTGTTATTTTCCTAGTACGGTTTTATTTATTGATGATAGCCGAAATTTTTTACTTAACTTTGTTTTGCAATTAGATGAGTGGCTAGCTTATCGGGTTTTTGATTCCCCTTTCAATGCGCTAGACCACATTCATAAAAAGCATTGTGAACTTGCTACCTTTAGCCAACGTTGCCTTGATAAATTTACTGATTTAAAAAAATACACAACAAGGCAACAAGTTAACACGTTACTCCATTCAGAAATCTATAATCCCCATCGCTTTAGTGAGATTTCTGTCATTGTAGTTGATTATGCGATGTCGGAGATAGATGGTTTAGAGTTTTGTCATAAGATCAGCCATACGCCAATTAAAAAAATTCTTCTTACGAGCAAATCAGACGAGCAAGCAGCAAGGGCTGCGTTTAATGCAGGTTTAATTGATTGCTATATTCCGAAAAAAGATCCAAATGTTGCGGATTTAATTACACACAGCATTAATGAATTACAGCGACAATATTTTCAAGGCATGGCCAAATCAATATTTCATGAGCTATCTTTAACTCCCCCTGCTTGTCTACAAGATAAGAAATTCATAACTTTTTTTAAACAATTATGTGATGAAAAAGGCATTGTAGAATTTTATTTAACTGACAATACAGGTAGTTTTTTACTGTTAGATCAAGATGCTCAAATTAGTTTTTTAATCGTTAAAAGTGATGAGGAGCGTATGGTTTATCTAGAGCTAGCTCGTCGATATGGTGCTAGTAATGAATTAATTAACCAGTTAAGTAAGGGTGAGAAAATTCCAGCGGTTACTCAGCTTGCAGACTCATCAAATCAGGATTGGCTAACAAGCCTGCTGCCAGCAAATCAATTAACTGCTAATAACACCTATTGGTATTCGTATAGTGACGAACTATTACTTGATATTAATAAAGAAGAACTCTTATCTTATCATCATCATCTAGAAGAAATTGATGCAGAAGAGCTACTACTTTTGTCATCATAAAACGGGAGGGCATTGTTGCATGGATAAGCAAAAATGTAGCCTGAGTGCAGATCCGAAGGACTAAGACTGGGCTTTACTTTGTTTCACCTAGGCTAAGTTTGTTTATATGAAATAAATCACAACCGAATTACCGCGGCGTGTCTGCGGTAGCCAGTGAAGTGGCACTGACAGGTATGGATACCGTAGACACGCCACGGTATTTCGACTGGGGTAGGTAAAGTTAGTTGATGCTGTCTTAAAAAAACTTTTAATGAAATTTTGCTTGCTTTTAAAGACAGTATCTACTTGCTAACACACGAGCCTTCTTCGTCTTTGCAAGCGAAGCGAAGCAATCCAGATCAAACAATGAACATGCTTCAGTCTAGATTATTTTACGCAATCATAAATAGCATACGGTTGTTTGGCAACATAAGCCCAGTAACGATCGCCATAAGACCAATGCCAATACTCGGTAGGATAATTAACAAAACCAACTTCCTGTAAGACACTACTCATTAAGTTACGATTTACTTGAGCTGTTTTAGAAATTGCAGAGCATTGGGTTGGAGAATACAATGCGTCGATATCTTCTACCCAATCTTTAGGGTGAATTCCCATATCTAGCGCCTGCCCTTGCTCATTTACTAAGTAAACATCAATGGCTGCCCCTGTTGTATGAGGGGGTATATTGGTACTGCCATCAAGATTAATAACTGGAGAAACAAGTTTCATGGTTTCATTAAAGATTTGCTCATGAGACCAATTAGGATGTTGCCTAGAAACATTGTTATAGCGTGCGTCAAATAACATTTTCTGTAATGTTAAACTACGATAGCCTTCGTACAAGCAAAAATATAAACCTTGAGGCAATAACGTTTGAGCTAATAATAAGCGTTGATAAACTGCTTTCCTCATTTTGGTATAATCTGTGTTATTAGGAATTTCTGGTGAAGGCCCGATTAAAATATCACTGCTGTTTTTGATATCAATCAACTCTTCATGATTTTCTTGAATCGGAATAGCTAATATTTCTGGCGCTGCAATTAAAACAAGGGTGTCTGTACTATTATTCATATTCATCTAAAATGTGCCTACAGTGCTAGCTTAGTATACACTAAAACATGCTAATTTAATTAATTTGCCATGTGATTATAATTAGTGATTTAGTAGCATAGGCCTTGCAATTAGAAAATAAGAGTTTCGTTTAACTGGAAATCATTAATGGTTGTGGTTATTATTTTATAATTGATTATTAAGGATTCACATGCGCGTAGCTCTATTACTTTTATTTGTTTCTATCAATGGGTGCTTTGCTGATCAAGTGAGTGATTTTGATCGTGAACAAATTATAGAACGTATAAAACCAGTTGGGCAGGTAAAAATAGAAGATGCCACACCTGCTACTGAGCAAAAAAAAGTGACTGAACCTACAGCGCAAGTTGCAGCAAAAGAAGAACCAGGGCAAGCAATTTATGAGAGATATTGCTCAAGTTGCCACCAAAATGGTTTAGCTGGCGCACCTAAATTTCGCCAGGCAGCTGACTGGAAGCCACGTATGGCGAAAAAAATAGAAGGCTTAACTGCTTCCGCAATCAAAGGTCTCAATGCTATGCCGCCCAAAGGGACATGTGCTGAATGTAGTGAAGAGGATATTAAAACTGCTATACAATATATGTTACCTAAATCATGACTAGTTATAATTATCGATATTGGCAACTCGTTTTGCTCATAATGAGTTTATGTGTATTGCTGGCTTCTTTATATTTTCAATACATAAAAGATTTGCAGCCTTGTCCCTTATGTTTGATGCAGCGGCTTTGCGTTATTCTTGAAGTAATAGTCTGTTTTATCGCCCTATTTGCTAGTAGAGAACGCATGCAGCGTGGTATGGCTGGGTTACAAATTATTATCGCTCTAGCTGGTTTATATTTTGCTGGCCGCCAGCTTTGGTTACAAGCGCTTCCTCATGATCAAATACCTGCTTGTTTGCCTGGGCTTGAAGTATTATTACAATATTTTCCTTGGCGCGATATCTTTCATGCTTTATTATGGGGCGCTGCCGATTGTGCTGAAGTATCTTGGCAATTTTTAGGGTTATCAATGCCGGCATGGGCTGCTTTGTATTTCATCGGTATGATGAGTGCCGCTGTTTTTATTTACATCAATACAAAAGCGCATAGACCGCTTACCTAACCTGCTAGTAGGGCACATCGTGTAAAAGAGTCCGTTTGAAGCGATCTCATGAACGCTATGAAGTAGTTGTTCTCGATTGATATAGTTTTATTGGTTTTTATTCATGACAAATTTTGCCTGCCAAGTAATTTATAAACACAAATATACCCATGCACGTGTCACCAAAGTAAGTACGGCGCATGGCGATTTTATCACACCGGCTTTTATGCCTGTAGGTACGCGTGCTGGGGTAAATAATATGACGTCAGCAGAGTTAATTGCTGCTGGCAGTCAAATTATTTTAGGAGGCAATACCTACCATATGCTATGCGCTCCTGGCATGGAGATTATAAGGCAGGCAGGAGGTATGCATCCATTTATGGGTTGGCAGGGGCCTATGTTAACCGACAGTGGTGGGTTTCAAGTATTTAGCCTATCTAAGAACAAAGAAATTTGTATCATTGATGAAGAGGGCGCACATTTTAAATTACCAGATACCAATCGCATCATTCATATGACGCCGGAAATGTCGCTAGCCACTCAAAAAATCATTGGGGCAGATATTATCATGGCTTTTGATCAATGCACCCCAGATGATTGTTCGCGTGAAGAGGTAGAGCGTATTATGGTAAGGACGCATCGTTGGCTTAAACAATCAATTCATTACCATCAGGAACATCCTCACTCGATATATGGTTTTCCACAGGCTTTGTTTGGCATAGTGCAAGGTGGCATACATCGAGACTTACGTCGTGAAAGTGCTCAATATATTGTGTCTATGAATCTCGATGGTATTGCCATTGGTGGTGAAACCATCGGTTTTGATATGAAGAAGACGGTAGAAATTATACATTGGATTAGAGAATTTCTACCAACTAATAAACCACGCTACACAATGGGTGTTGGTATGTCACCACAAGACTTATTGGATGTCGTAGCAGAAGGTATCGATATGTTTGATTGTGTTGCACCAACCCGCAATGCTCGACATGGCGCACTTTACTGTGGTGAAATTATTAAAGAAAATAATTGGCTGCGTTTTGCTAGTGAATTTGATAATCACCGCTTACAAATTAAAAAAGCAGTATTTGCTGATGATTTATCGCCTATTATGGCAACCTGTACCTGTTATACATGTAAACATTATTCTCGTGCTGCATTGCATCATTTGTTTAAACAGAAAACAAATCTTTTTACAGCGTTAGCTAGTATTCATAACATTCATGTAATGCATAATGTTTGTGTTAAGATGCGCGATTTAATTGCGACTAATTGTTAGGAGTTTTTAATGGTTATTATTTCTACTTCAAAAGGCGACATTCATATTGAGCTGCATCAGGACACTGCACCGAATACTGTGCAAAATTTTCTTAATTATGTGCGCTCTGGTTTTTACAATGACACCATATTTCATCGAGTTATTCCTGGTTTTATGATTCAAGGTGGTGGTTTGGCCGAAGACATGACGACTAAATCAACGCAATCGCCGATTAACAACGAAGCTAAACATGCCAAACCCAATAAACGGGGTACTATTGCCATGGCAAGGACTTCTGATCCTCACTCAGCGACAGTACAATTTTTTATTAATTTAGTTGATAATAGTTTTCTAAATTTTCAGCGTGAGGATGCGCATGGTTTTGGTTATTGTGTTTTTGGTGAAGTGATTGAAGGCATGGATGTCGTTGATGACATTGCGAAAGTTCAAACTGGAAATCGTTTAGGGCACTCAGATGTTCCTAATGAGCCTATTAAGATTATTGACGTTAAAGAAGCTTAGAAGCATGCGTGTGGCATAAAAAATAATCGGTATTTTTATGCCATACGCCTATCTCTTATTTCAGTTAACCCCACTTCGGAGTTTTTATATTTCACGAAACTAGTGTTTGCTTGTCTTTAGGCCTTTTCTAAACCGATGAAGGGCATGGATGTGTATAGCATGTTTGGCAAAGGCCTTAAAGATAAGCAAACACGGCTAAATATTCCGAATTGGGGTTGCAATTAATTTACACATCAAATAAAGGCTTTATTTGCTGATCAATTAAAAATAATTCTTTTGTTGTTAGAATACTTAACTCAATTGCTGCATTAATGGTTTCTGTAACCCGTACATGTTCATCTGAAAAGGCAGTGATATCACCAACGATTGCTAAGATACAGCCGCTTAAAACAGGAGCTGAATGATTTTTTAATTTTGTATTCATTGAAGTTAAAATGAATAATTGCGCGCATTCCATTTCTGAAGCAATGACACCAGCTAGGCGTAAGCTATTCATATAATGCTCATTATCATTTCTTAATGAATAATTAAATTCACGCGCATATAAAGAACTCTTGGAATGAACAATACCAAAATGTACCTTGCTTTGTTGTATGTT
Organism: Legionella beliardensis; assembly: GCF_900452395.1. Classification (NCBI taxonomy): domain Bacteria; kingdom Pseudomonadati; phylum Pseudomonadota; class Gammaproteobacteria; order Legionellales; family Legionellaceae; genus Legionella; species Legionella beliardensis. Next base: position 2,753,286 of record NZ_UGNV01000001.1, on the reverse strand, counting down.
TTTAGTTGCCCGCCCTGCAGCAATTAAATATTCGAGTGACGCAACAGCGGGGTACTCAGGATAAATATAATCCCAGGACGCTTTATCATCTCTAACAGCGCTAGTTGCAATGACAAGATCACCTACTTTAACTTCCTCAGGTTGTAGAGAGCCCGCAGTGCCTACCCTTAATAATCTACGAGCACCTAAATTGATTAGCTCATTGATAATAATATCGGCACTTGGCCCGCCTATACCAGTCGATATGGCGCCAACATCAATATTCCCATGTGAATTGGTTAATGTTCCTAAATATAAGTTATGTTGTCTTGGGTGAGTGCGTACCGTGACATGATTAAATCGCTCACTAAACTGCCTGGCTCTTTCATCTGAACCTGTTAGGAATAGATAGCGCCCTAAGCCGTTGTTACCTTCTAGATCGCTTAGTGTTGCATTAATGTGTCTTGGTTCAAAACTCATACTCATAATAGAATCCTTTCTTAATTTATAAATGCAAATATGATTCATTAAACCCCAGTTTCGTGAAACATAAAGACTCCGAAGTGAGGCTCATTAAATTAGACGTCTTAAGTTATTTTCATAGTGACTTAATTTTCTTAAAAATACTATTGGTTATTCTAATAAATCCAGTCTAGGATAAATGGTGTATAAAATCAGTATAGCGCTGCGGGTTAGTAGGTGTTCATTTTAAGGAAAAAAGTATGAAAAGAAAGCTTTGTACCATCGGCCTTGCTTCATTTATTTTAATCAGTCATTCTGCTGAAACGTCTAATTTGTCAGTCAAGAAGAATGAGCCAGCTGTTTTACAAATCATTAATCACTATTTAGTAACAGCTGGAAAAAATGAACAGATTACAGGTATTGCAGCGTCGGTGTTTGTTCCTAACGATAAAGGTAGCTTACAAGGGAATACTAAAAGCTACTTTGTTGGTAAAATTGGTTGGCCCCCTTATACCGCACCGCTATCTAAAGATAATCTTTTTGAAATAGGCAGCATTACTAAATCCTTTGCAGCAGCAATTATTTTACAGTTAGAGGCTGAAGGTAAATTATCAATTAATGATGCATTGGGCAAATGGCTGCCGCAATATGAAAATTGGAAAGATGTAACCATTAAACAGTTATTAAACATGACGAGCGGTATTCCCAATTACTCAGAGAATGAAAATTTTTACAAAGCGCTTGAGAAGGCTAATTTCAATGTTGATTGGACAAATGAGGAACTTCTAAAGTGGGCTTTTCCTGAGAAGCCTATAAAAGAGCAACAAAAAAATCATTTCCATTATTCGAATTCAAACTATATTTTGATCAGTTTAATCATTGAAAAAGTCACTGGAAAGCCTTTTGCAGACGTATTAAAAGCTCGTATTTTTGAACCTTTCCAATTAAAAAATTCTTTTTATCCAGCTGGCCAAGATGGCGCAGCAATATATAAAAAACTTATGCCACGAATGGCCCATGGTTATTTTTATGATCAAGATAAAAAGAAACGAGTAGATATAACTGGTAATAATCTATCTTGGGCAGGTGCTGCAGGTGCTATTATTTCAGATACCGTGGATGTTGTCCGCTGGGTGCAAATATTATTTCATGGCGAACTTTTTGATAATGCTCATCGTAAAGCTGCTTTGGATGAGTTAACCACAGTAATATCTACAAAAACTGGGCAAGCAATTCCCACAGTAAGTAAAGATGAAACAGATGGCTTCGGATTAGGTGTGGTTTATATGTATGATAAGCAGACAGAAAATCGTTATTGGAGTTATAAAGGTAGTACGCTAGGCTACCGAGTTATGTATCTTTTTAGCCCCTGTAATAATATTGTAGTTACTGTTGCGTTAAATAATAAAGCAGGTGAGGGAGAGCCAAATTCTCCTATGGGTGATGCTATCAAGGCACTTACTTTGGATATTTATAAATCTATTATTCAGGCTTACCCGGCTTATTCTTGTAAGAATTAAGGAATAATTGAAAGAAATTTAAGTTTGTTGGGTCAAAGTGACCCAACACAGTTAATTATTTTAATTATTTTGTATGACAAATTAAATTAACTAATTGTTCGCTATGGTTAGTGAGGTAAGCTTCTGCATGAGCGTCTGCTTCAATTTCTATTCTTTCATTAGGAGAAACGACTAATGTGAGTGAATCGCCCTCAGCAAGAATATGGCCATTAACGATAAACTGTTTCTGCAAAGCATCAATATGAATGGTGCTTTGAGCATTTTTCTCAGTTCTTACTTTGCAAGTTGCAGTGACAGTCCATGGGAAATAGTTTGAAAGTTTTTGTGCTTGGCTAGGAGGTAAATCATATTCTTTTGTTATGCCTTTTGATAATTCAAAATTAGTTGCAAAAGAACTTGTACCAAATAGAGCGCCCGTACAGAGCAAAAGGATTTTTATTTTTTTTACCATTTTTAATACCTTACTTCAATGTAAAATGCTTAATATTAGTCACAGCGGATATTCATTAAGTTATCACTACCATTTGTGATGCCTAATTTCGCACGTGTGTCTAATTCAAATTCAATGTTATCACCAACATTAACTAATACTGTCATCATGCTGCCTTCAGGTAGAATGACACCATTAACTACAACGCGATTCTTTTTAGCTTCAATAACGAGTGGATTTTGTTCGTGTTTTTCTGCTCTTATAGAACATTGTAAAACGCGGCTGCTAAACCAATTACCATCAAAAACTTGTTCTTGATGTGGTGGTAAATCATAGCCTTTTAGCATGGTATTTGAAGTACGCTCTTGCGCTTGAGCGAAAGAGCTACCTGCGAAAAGAACGGTAGCTGAGCACAATAAAGCAGCACTTATTCTTTTTATTTTCATTTTTATTCCTTATTTTCAGCTAGTTTATATAATACAAAAGCGGTGTTATTTATCCTCAAAAAACGTCACAAATTTAAAGCACTGTGCCTCTATTGTCAAACAAATTAAGTCAAATTTTATTTTATTGGGCTTGTTTTTTAACAAGCTTATTTACCTTAAATAATAATTAATGTGCCTAGTAAAAATATAAAAATCTTAAATTCAATAACTTATAATTTTATGGTGCTAAATTTAAATTTAGATTTCCATTTACAAGCGTTTCATTTGCCTATCTTTATTAATTATGTCAAAAATAAAACACAAAAATTGTCACATAGATTTTGTTTTTTTAAGTCATCCGCATGTTTATATTATGTTCTTTTTTATTAAACATCTCAGTTGATTTTAATTTGTCTCAAAATACAAAACCTAATTTGTCTAAAATGTATTGACATAATTTTCTGATATGTTAACTTTGTACTTAAGTCAGGTTTAAGAAAATTTTGTCAAACACATTTTGACAACTGGCGAACCTAGTTAGCTAGGGAGTTATTGCCTAAACCATAGGTTTACTTTTAATAAAAAGAAGAGAGGTTTGAAATGAACAAAATTAAAACAATATGTCTTCCTGCGATTTTAGCTGCTGGTTTAACTGCAAATGCTTTTGCTGCAGCACCTTGTGATGGCTTTGAAATTAAAATTAAGAATAATTTGCCAGATAACTTATTAGTTACTCAAGTAAGACTAAGTGGTGCTGAAATTCAACCAAATGGTATTCAACAAATCGAAGGTAAATCAGAACAAGTCTTTACCGTTAATAAAAGCGCTGAAAAAGGCCTAATGAGCGGAGAATTTGTTTTCCATACGGTAAGTTTGCCTAGTAAAGAAGTTAAGGTGCAATTTGATCTAAAAAATGAAACGTTGATTTGTAAACATGATGACAAAACACCTGCTGGTGATTATCCAGTAGATAAAACTCGCTTACCTAATCAAGTGGCTTACACTATTGGTAAATAAGATTAATGTTATGAAAAGTAGAAAGCAGTCTTTAAGACTGCTTTCTACTAATTTAATTAAAATTGTAACTGATTTAATGAGTCATCTGTGTTTGACAAGTCATGTTCTAAATCCTTCACCTGCCCAAAAAAAGTACCAGATATATCTTTTAGAGAAAGTTTAATTGGCGTATATTCAATTGCCTGTTGAGCTTCTACGTTCTTTATAAATCCCTGGTATTGAGTTGCTAAGTTAAATAGCGTTCGATTAACGGTGGCAAGAGCTTCCGGACTTAGCAGGCCATTTTTTTTAAATTCTACTAGATCATCTCGAACTTCTCTTACAGTGGTAATTAAGTACTGCCGAGCTTGCGCTTGATCTTCATAAGAGGGGATTTGGTTGATTAGCGTTGTAACTACATACAGCGCATTATTACAGTATTGTTTAATTAATTCTGCTAATAAGTCATTTGTTTGAGCTAATAAGCTAGGGCTAGTGATAAGAGTAGCTTCTGTTTCGGCTATCAAATTTTTGATTCTTTTATAAAATTTAACTACCTCTTTATTCCAGGTTTCATTAAATGTATCTTGGACATCAGAAAATTTCATAAACATACCCTTTACTTTACGATGGAGATAAAAGTGATGGCATTTTAAACTAGAAAGCTTAAAGGAATATTAAGTGTTTAAATTTTTTTCTAATTTTATAGGTAACCACCTGACATTTCCTTGTAAGCATTTTCCTTTTAGTAACTTTTATCCTTAAAAAATTTGCCCTAGCCGAAAGAGTGATATAAATGTATAAAATGGTTTGCTTTGTAAATTAACCTTCTATATAATGAGCCGCTCGTCCTACGGGCGAATTATAGGCACGTAGCTCAGTGGTAGAGCACCACCTTGACATGGTGGTGGTCGGTGGTTCGATCCCACTCGTGCCTACCATCTCGGCCCTTTTGCAGGGTATTCTTTGGCAATTTTCATAAACAACTCTAAATTGCTCTATTATCCTGGCTGTGACGCTGGGAAATGATTATTTTGTAATAAATAGATATTTTATACTAAGTTATTTTTAACTGGCAGTTGGTTAGAGGGAGTACAAGATGCCAAATATTAAATTACCTGATGGCCAAGTAAAGTATTATGAATACCCTATTACTGTGAAGGATGTTGCTTCTAATATCAGCACAAGCTTAGCTAAGGCAGCTCTAGCAGGGCAAATTAATGGCAAATTAGTCGATACAAGTTTTAAGATTGAGCATGATTGTGAGCTAGTTATTATTACAGATAAGCAAGAGGCGGCTTTGGAGGTAATCAGGCATTCTACTGCGCATTTATTAGCTCAAGCAGTTAAATTACTATTTCCTACAGCGCAAGTGACTATAGGTCCGGTTATTGAAGATGGCTTTTATTATGATTTTGCATTTGAACGCCCATTTACACCTGATGATCTACAGCGTATTGAAGAAAAAATGCATCAACTGGCCAAGGAAAACCTGCCTGTTACTCGACGCGAGTTGTCGCGAGATGATGCAGTAAATTATTTTCGTGGTCTCGGGGAGGAATATAAGGCTAAAATTATTGCTGATATTCCTGCTGATGAAGCATTGTCATTATATAAGCAAGGTGACTTTGAAGATTTATGCCGTGGCCCACACGTCCCATCCACAGGCTTCCTAAAAGCGTTTAAGCTAACAAAAGTTGCTGGTGCTTATTGGCGAGGGGATGCGCGCAATGAAATGCTACAACGTATTTATGGCACTGCTTGGGCTAATAAAAAGGAATTGGAAACCTATCTCCATCGCTTAGAAGAGGCTGAGAAGCGCGATCATCGTAAGCTTGGCAAGGCGCTCGATTTATTTCACTTTCAAGATATTGCGCCAGGCATGGTATTTTGGCACCCCAATGGTTGGGTAATTTATCAAATCCTTGAACAGTATATGCGTAATCGCTTACGTGATTTTGGTTATCAAGAAATAAAGACTCCTCAATTAGTTGATAGAATCTTATGGGAAAAATCAGGGCATTGGCAAAATTTTCGTGACGAAATGTTTGTGACTGAAACTGAAAATCGTCATTATGCCGTAAAACCAATGAATTGCCCGTGCCATATTCAAATTTATAATCAAGGGCTTAAGAGTTATCGTGATTTACCACTGCGATTTTCTGAATTTGGCAATTGCCACCGTTGTGAGCCATCTGGATCGTTACATGGTTTAATGCGCGTGCGTAACATGGTTCAAGATGACGGTCATATTTTTTGTACCGAAGAACAAATTCAATCCGAAGTTGCGATGATGTTAGAATTAGTAGAATCTGTTTATGCTGATTTTGGCTTTACTGCAATTAAGTATCGCCTAGCACTTCGTCCTGAAAAACGAGTTGGCGAAGATTCTGTTTGGGATAAGGCCGAAGGCGCTTTGAAACAAGCCATGCAAGACAGAAAAATTAATTGGATAGATGCCCCAGGTGAGGGTGCATTTTATGGCCCTAAAATTGAATGTTCTTTATCAGATTGTTTAGGACGTATTTGGCAATGTGGCACCATTCAAGTTGATTTTTCAATGCCGGAGCGTTTGGGGGCTTCATTTATTGCTGAAGATGGTAGTAAGCAAACACCGGTGATGTTGCACCGTGCTATCTTAGGATCATTAGAGCGTTTTCTTGGTATTTTACTTGAGCATTATGCAGGTCGCTTGCCTTTGTGGCTTGCGCCTGTGCAAACTGCAGTGCTTACTATTAGCGAAAAACAGTATGAATTTGCTCAAAAAGTGACAAAAATTTTGCAAAAACAGGGTATTCGTGCCATTTTTGACTTGAGAAATGAGAAAATAGGTTTTAAAATTCGCGAACATACTTTGCAGAAAATTCCCTATTTATTAATTATTGGTGATAAAGAGGTTGAAACAAGCTCAGTTGCTGTGCGATCAAGAGATGGTCGTGACTTAGGCGTCATGACTATTGAGAAACTTGGCGATTTCTTACAGAAAGAAATAAATACTAAAAGCCAAGTTCCAATGTCAGAGACTGATAGTATAGCAGTTTAAGCAAAGTTAAAATAAGTTTAAAATTAAAGCAGTAATAATTTTAATAAAGTTATATAATCAGAATGTATAACTTTAATGTTTAACCAACTGGAGGATTTAACTATTAGTGTATCGACTAAGCGTGATAGCGATCGCGCACGCGTTAATGAGCAGATCAATGTACCAGAAGTTCGTTTAATTGATGACGAAGGTAATCAGCTGGGAATTGTATCGACGCGCGAGGCATTGCGCGCAGCAGAAGAAGGTGGTTTAGACTTAGTAGAAATTTCACCCTCTGCGCGACCTCCAGTGTGTAAAATTATGGATTATGGCAAGTTTCTCTTTGAATTGAGCAAGAAGCAGGCAGAAGCGAAGAAAAAGCAGAAGCAAATTCAAGTCAAAGAGCTGAAATTCCGTCCAACGACGGAAGATGGGGATTATCAGGTCAAGCTACGCAACCTGATACGTTTCCTGAAGAATGGTGATAAAGTCAAAGTAACGTTACGTTTTCGGGGCCGAGAGATGGCTCACCAAGAAATTGGGATGAAACTGATGGAGCGCTTGCAAAGTGATACAGCTGAACATGCTGTTATTGAGCAGCAAGCCAAACGTGAAGGCCGCCAGCTATTGATGGTGTTATCACCTAAAAAGAAAAAAGAGTAGGTTGGGTTAAGAATCAATATTTAGAGGATATCTATTTGCGTTAGTTGAGAAAATATGGTTTAAGCAGTTTGTTTAGCGAATAACGCAGTAGTTAGATATTAAAGCAATAGCTTTCTATATCGATACAATAAATTAAACTTAGAATCATCTTAAAATAGATCCTTTAAGTAGTCATTTAAGCATATTGATTATCTAACTCTTCCAAATTAGTTATATTTTAGAGAAATGCGGAGTATAAATTATGCCTAAATTAAAGTCGCATCGGGGCGCACAGAAGCGCTTTCGTAAGACAGCAAGTGGTGCTATTAAGCGGCGTCGTGCTTATAGAAATCATATCCTCACTAAAAAAGCGAGCAAACAAAAACGACAACTGCGTGTTGAAGCAGGTACGTTAAAGAAATGCGATGCGCGTTTAGCTGAGCGCATGTTGCACGGTAGTTAAGGGGAGGATTTAAAGATGCCAAGAGTTAAACGTGGTGTGATTGCCAAAGCGCGTCATAAAAAGATTTTAGACCAAGCAAAAGGTTATTATGGTGCCCGTAGCCGCACCTATCGCGTAGCAAAGCAAGCTGTTATTAAAGCTGGACAATATGCATATCGTGATCGTCGTCAGAAAAAACGTCAATTTCGGGCGCTATGGATTACTCGTATCAATGCGCAAGCAAGAGAGTGCGGTTTATCTTATAGTCGTTTAATTGATGGATTGAAAAAAGCAGCTATTGAGCTTGATCGAAAAGTGCTCGCTGATATGGCTGTATACGATAAAGTTGGTTTTGCAGCTATTGCTGAACAAGCAAAAGCGGCATTGCAATAAAGTAACTTATTTCAAGTTAATTTTATTAGACTTTTTCGGAAGTCGTGATATATAACGAGGAGGCTTTTGCCTCCTTTTTTACTTCGAGTTAAATCATGCAGCATATCATCAACTTACAGCAACAAGCTCTAGATGCAATCAACCAAGCACAAGATATTTCTACCTTAGAAGGTATACGAGTAGATTATTTAGGGAAAAAGGGTAAGCTCACAGAAATTTTAAAATCTCTGGCTAACTTAAGTGTTGAGGAAAAGCCTAAAGTAGGCCAATTAGTGAATCAGGCAAAACAACAAGTCAACTCATTGATTGAAGAAAAAATGGTGCAATTAAAGGAATTGCAATTACAAGAGAAGCTAGCTGCCGAATGTATTGATGTTACTTTGTCAGGTCGGCAAAATAAGTATGGCGCATCTCACCCGATTACGCAGGTAAAGCAACGTATCAATGACTATTTTAGCCAATTGGGTTTTGATATTGTGACTGGACCAGAAATCGAAACCGATTATTACAATTTTGAAGCATTGAATATTCCTGGCCACCATCCTGCCCGGGCTATGCACGACACATTTTATTTTGGCGATGGTCATTTGTTACGTACCCATACATCCCCGGTGCAAATTCGCACCATGGAGCAGCGACAGCCACCCCTGCGTCTAATTGCGCCTGGTCGAGTGTATCGTTGTGATTCCGATTTAACTCATACTCCTATGTTTCATCAGGTTGAAGGGTTATTAATCGATGAGCATGCGACGTTAACTAATTTACGTGGTTTATTGCATGATTTTTTTGCGTATTTCTTTAAAAGAGAGTTAGCTTTACGTTTTAGGCCATCTTATTTTCCTTTTACTGAACCTTCAGCAGAAGTGGATATTGAGTGTACTCAGTGTTTTGGTAAAGGCTGTCGCTCTTGCAAATACACGGGTTGGCTTGAAGTATTAGGTTGTGGCATGGTTCATCCTAACGTTTTAAACGCCGTCAATATTTCTACTGAGCAATACCAAGGTTGGGCTTTTGGAATGGGTATTGATAGGTTAGCAATGCTTTATTTTGGCATTGATGATTTAAGAATGATGTTTGAAAATGAACTAGCTTTTTTAAAACAATTTTAAAGAACCTAAAGTAACAGGCGTTTGACTTAAACGCGATGAAATAGTTTTTGAGGTTAAACTAGTAAGCTGATAGTAGGCGGATGAATTAATGAAAGTGAGTGAAAACTGGTTACGAGAATGGGCCAATCCTGCATTAAATGTAGAAGAATTAGCTGCCTTATTAACTATGGCAGGGCTTGAGATTGATGCAATTAACCCTGTTGCAGGACATTTTAACAAAGTCATTGTGGCTCAAGTTGTTCAGACAAAACCTCATCCACAAGCCGATAGATTAACATTATGTGATGTTAATATAGGCAAAGATTATCTTTTAAAAATTGTTTGCGGTGCTGCCAATGTTCGTACTGGTTTGAAAGTAGCACTCGCGCAAATAGGTGCAATTCTACCTAATGATTTAACTATTAAAGAAACTAAGATTCGTGGCGAGCTTTCACAAGGTATGCTTTGTTCAGCAACCGAATTAGGATTGCTCGATGTATCGGAAGGTATTATTGAGCTTGCAGAAGATGCGCCCATAGGGGCTGATTTACGTGAATACTTAGTGCTTAATGACTGTGTTTTAGATATTGATTTAACACCAAATCGTGCTGATTGTTTAAGTGTTCTGGGCATTGCCAGAGAAGTGGCAGCCCTTACCCAATCTAATCTTGTTACTATACCAACACTTACAGTAAAACCTCATATTGATGAGCAGAAAACAATCCATTTAGAAGCGCTTGACGCCTGTCCTCAGTATTGTGGTCGCATTATACGAGGCATAAACTCGCAAGCTACAACGCCATTTTGGATGCAAGAGCGATTAAGACGTGCTGGATTGCGTGTTATTCATCCTGTTGTTGATATCACAAATTATGTGATGTTGGAGCTTGGGCAGCCTATGCATGGTTTTGATCTAAATCAATTAAAGGGAGACATCGTTGTTCGCTATAGTCATGAAAATGAGGCGATTACCTTACTTGATGGTCAAGAAGTTACGTTAAAGGAAGGTGTTTTATTAATTGCAGATAATGACACACCGCTTGCCATTGCTGGTGTAATGGGCGGCGTTCAAAGTGGCGTTAGTGAGACAACAACTGATATTTTTTTAGAAAGTGCTTTTTTTAATCCACGCGCGATAGCAAAAGTAGCGCGGCGTTTTAATTTATTTACTGATTCTGCCCAACGTTTTGAGCGCGGCGTTGATCCTAATTTGCAAGTCATTGCTATGGAAAGGGCTACTTCTTTGCTGCTAGAGATTGTAGGCGGACAGGCAGGGCCTGTTACACTTAAAACAGAGCCAGAGCATCTACCTACTAACCCTGTCATTAAATTTAATCCTAATAAAGTGAAGCAATTAACGGGCTTAGACATTGCGGCAACTGAAATTGGTCAAATGCTAAGTCACTTAGGAATGAGTGTTAAAAAAGAGGAAGCAATATGGCAAGTCACAGCACCATCCTATCGATTTGATATCCATTTAGACGTTGATTTAGTAGAAGAAATAGTAAGGCTCTACGGTTACGATAAAATTCAAGGTACTAGTATGATAGCCGCCATACAGGCAGGTGTTACTAATCCGGCAGAAGTCTTACTGGCAAAATTTAATCGTTTCTTTATTGCAAGAAATTATTATGAAACGATAAGCTACAGTTTTGTTGATCCAGAATTACAAAAAATTCTTTGTCCTAATGTTGACGCGTTAACCTTATTAAATCCCATCTCTTCTGAATTATCCCAGATGCGAGTCAGTATGTGGCCTGGGTTAATTGCGTCTATGATTCATAACATTCATCGCCAACAAACTACTATTAAGTTTTATGAAAATGGTGTAATTTTTAATGTAGTTGATGGGAAAATTGCAGAAGAGCACTGCTTAGCAGGTTTACTAACCGGCGATTTTGCTCCTTTAAGCTGGGTTGAAGAAAAACGGAAAATCGATTTCTTTGATGCAAAAGGCGATTTGGAAGCCTTGTTTCAGCTGCTGCAGCTAGAAGAGGTTTGCTTTAAACCAAATGACAAGCACCCGGCTTTGCATCCGGGTAAAACAGCCGAACTTATTTGGCAAAACCAGACCATTGGGTGGTGTGGTGTATTGCATCCTCGTATTGCAGATGCGCTTGATCTGACGGATGAAGTTATTTTATTTGAGCTTAAACTTAAGTCTTTAACTAAGGATAATATTGTTCGTTATCGTAAAATTTCTAAATACCCGCAAATTCGACGTGATTTATCGTTTTTAGTTGCTAAAGAAGTGACCATTGATCAAATTAAGAAGGTTGTAGTACAGGTAGTTAAGCCAGAGTTATTAAGGTCATTTGACGTTTTTGATGTCTATACCGGTAAGCATATCTCTGCAGATAAGAAAAGCCTAGCTATTGCTATAACTTTACAAGATAATAATCGAACATTGATTGATGAAGAGATCAATGAAATAATTAGTGCTATAATCAATAAACTAAATGAAGAATTTGCAATTACATTGAGGGACTAACCGTGAATGCTCTAAGTAAAGCGATGATTGCCGAAACTTTGTTTTCTGAGTTAAACCTAAACAAGCAAGATGCTAAGGAGATGGTAGAGCAGTTTTTTGAAACCATCAGAGCTGCGCTTGAGAATGGCCAACACGTAAAGTTATCGGGCTTTGGTAATTTTAACCTTCGAAATAAGCCGCAGCGCCCAGGGCGTAATCCGAAAACGGGAGAGGAAATACCTGTAGTAGCTCGTCGTGTGGTTACTTTTAAGCCTGGCCTTAAGCTTAAAATAAGAATAGAAGAACGGGGAAAGTAAGATTTTGAATCATTACCTTAAACATGTATTTGTCTGCACAAATCAAAAGGCAGCGGGTAAACAATGTTGTGCTAATACCGGTGGTGAGGTATTTTTTGATTATTTGCGTTCTAAATTATTAGAAATGGAATTATTTGGCCCTGGAAAAATACGTGTAAGTAAATCTGGCTGTTTAGGACGTTGTAGTTTAGGGCCATGTATTGTTGTTTATCCGGAAGGAATATGGTATCGCTACTCTTCGCTTGAAGATATTGATGAAATTATCCAAAGTCATTTTATTGACAATAAAATTGTACCACAGCTCTTAATTGATGCTTAATTATACTTAATTTGCTTTGCAAAGCATGAGTAATTAACGAGGTTAAATAGCTGATAAAACTCCTTCTGAACAAAGAATATTCACCTTAGATCTTATAATCTCTATAAGTTTTAACGTATTTTACTTGTAGGTTATTGTAGTTTTGGTTAAAATCGCCCCTCTATAATTAGAAGATTACCAATTCAAACGAAGCGGTATGGAGTTATTTGATGAAAACATTTAGCGCCAAAGATCACGAAGTGAAGCGTGACTGGTATATCATTGATGCGACTGACAAGGTATTAGGCCGGGTTGCAACCGAAATTGCACGTCGCCTACGTGGCAAGCATAAGGCAGAATATACACCTCATGTTGATACAGGGGATTATGTTGTTGTAATTAATGCTGACAAAGTTGCAGTGACTGGGAAAAAATTTAAAGAAAAGATTTATTATCGCCATTCAGGTTTTCCTGGTGGAATTAAATCTATTTCTTTCGATAAATTGCAAGAAAGAAGTCCAGGGCGGGTAATAGAAATAGCTGTAAAAGGCATGTTACCTAAAAATGTTCTGGGTAGACAAATGTATCGTAAACTGAAAGTTTATTCTGGAAGTGAGCACCCACATACTGCTCAGCAACCTAAAAAACTTGAGATTGGGGAATAAGTATTATGGCTGAAATGCAGCAATACTATGGTACTGGCCGCCGAAAAAGCTCAACAGCGCGAGTTTTTTTACGTCCTGGAAAGGGTAAGATTGTAATTAATAATCGACCACTAGAAGATTATTTTGGTCGTGAAACATCTTGCATGATTGTCCGCCAACCATTAGAAACAGTTGATGTGGTAGATAAATTTGATATTTATGCCACAGTTGTTGGTGGTGGTATTTCTGGCCAAGCGGGTGCTGTTCGTTTAGGTATCGCGCGTGCACTTGTGGCTTATGATGAGGTTGATTTAGCTGAAGATGCTGAACCTTACGATGATTCCTATCGTAGGAAGTTGCGCTCTCGTGGCCTACTAACTCGTGATTCACGTCGTGTTGAGCGTAAAAAAGTTGGTTTGCACAAAGCTCGTCGTGCAACTCAATACTCAAAACGTTAACATCTTTAGATTTTATACGCCTTATTTTTTCAAGGCGTATAAATTTACCTTTTAAATTAAGCTATGTTAAAGCCAACCTTGACCTTCAATTTAGGCAGTTAGCCTGTGCCTAGTTAAAGCAACCATCTTTTTGAAAAATAATCTGCTCATTTTAAACGAATAATGTGTTTTATCTAGTTGATTTTATAAGAACTAAATTTTTTATTTTAGTCATAAAATTAACTCGTTTACCTTCTTTATCTCTTCCCCCCTTTTGAATTCTTTGATATAACTGCATTGATACTACTCGATAGATTGATGCATGCAAAGGATGAGACATAGTGACAGATGATATTGAGCATAATACCTCAGACATGCTCCCATCTCAGGAAGAGATTGATGAGCAAAGACGGAAATTCCTGTTAACAGCGACAGGTGTCTTAGGAGGTATAGGCGCTGCTTGTGCCTTAACGCCTTTTATATCGTCTTGGTTGCCTAGTGCTAAAGCTGAGGCAGCAGGTGCTCCTGTCGAAGTTGATTTAAGCAAGCTTGAACCAGGGCAACAGGCTACAGTAGAGTGGCGCGGGCGGCCTGTTTGGATAATACGACGCACCAAAGCCATGCTTGAGCAACTACCAGACAGTGAAGAACAACTCCGTGATCCAGAGTCCTTGGTAGAGCAACAGCCTGCTTATGCTAAAAATAGATATCGTTCAATCAAGCCTGAATACTTAGTTTTAGTAGGTATTTGTACCCACTTAGGCTGCTCACCTAAATACACTCCCCAAGTTAACGAGCTTGGACCGCATTGGCGGGGTGGCTTTTATTGCCCATGCCATGGGTCAACGTTTGATTTGGCCGGGAGAGTTTTTAAGGGCGTTCCTGCGCCAATTAATTTAGAGGTGCCTCCCTATCGTTTTGTTAATGATCACGTCATTATAATCGGTGAAGATGAAAAACAAGGATAAGTGAGTTATGCGTGGTTTAATAAATTGGGTTGATGCGAGATTTCCACTGCTAAGTACTTGGAAAAATCATATTAGTGATTATCCAGCGCCTAAAAACTTAAATTTTTTCTACTTTTTTGGTTCCTTAGCTACCATTATTTTAATCAGCCAAATTGTAACTGGGCTATGGTTAACTATGTTTTACACGCCAACTGCCAAGCATGCCTTTGCCTCAGTAGAATATATTATGCGTGACGTTAACTATGGCTGGCTACTGCGTTACATGCATTCTACCGGTGCTTCAGCATTTTTTATTGTCGTCTATATTCATATGTTTCGGGGCGTTTTATATGGCTCCTATCAAAATCCTAGGGAATTAATTTGGCTTTTAGGCATGGCCTTGTTCGTATTGTTGTTGGCAGAGGCTTTCTTTGGCTATCTTCTCCCATGGGGACAGATGTCTTACTGGGGCGCTCAAGTAATTACTTCATTGTTCGGCGCTATTCCTTATGTGGGAGATAGCTTGGTTGTGTGGTTAAGAGGTGATTATACTATTGCAAATGCCACGTTGCAGCGCTTCTTTGCTCTACATGTTATTGGTATACCTATGTTGCTCTTGGGCTTGGTTTTTTTGCATATTGTTGCCTTGCATAAAGTAGGTTCCAATAACCCAGAAGGAATCGATATAAAGAAAACACTAGACAAGCACGGTAAACCTGTAGATAGCATTCCTTTTCATCCCTATTATACTATTAAAGATTCAGTGGGCTTGATTGTCTTCTTTATTTTATTTTTTGCTATTGTTTGTTTTGCGCCGGAAATGCATGGTTATTTCTTAGAACATGCGAATTTCACGGCAGCCGATCCCATGGTTACTCCTACACATATCGCGCCAGTTTGGTATATGACACCCTTTTATACCATATTACGTGCTATTCCAGACAAGCTATTAGGCGTAATCGCTATGGTGGCGGCAATAATAATCTTAGCTTTTTTGCCCTGGCTAGATAAAAGCCCCGTACGTTCTATGCGTTACAAAGGCTATTGGTCACGTATTGCATTAGCTTTCTTTGTCATCAGCTTTATTGCCTTAGGGTATTTAGGTACAGTGCCTGTGACTACAACAAGGCAATATCTAGCACGCATTTTTACTTTTATTTATTTTGCTTATTTTTTCCTCATGCCTTTTTACACTCGTATGGAAAAATGTAAAGCTGTGCCCCTAAGGATTGAGCGATGAGTGCTAAGCAATTTATTATTCTTTTTGTCAGCTTGATGGTTATTATCAATTCTTACGCACTTGAAAATGAAAGTGTTCCTCTACTGCCTGTTGAAGTAGATTTACACGATCAAGCCGGCCTGCAGCGGGGCGCAAAAATGTTTATGAATTATTGCTCTGGTTGCCACTCGTTAAAGTATATGCGCTATAACAAAATGGCAACTGATTTAGGCTTAACAACATTTGATGGCGAGATAGACAAGGATTTATTATTCAATAACCTTATTTTTACTAGTGCTAAAATCCATGATCCTATTAAAATAGGCCTGCCTGCCGCAGATGCGAAGCAATGGTTTGGCACCCTTCCTCCTGATTTATCTTTAATTGCACGCGTGCGAGGTGCATCCTGGCTTTACACCTTCTTAAAAAGTTTTTACTTAGATCCTAGCCGTCCTTTTGGTAGCAATAATTTGCTTATACCAGGCGTGGCAATGCCTAATGTACTAGCACCGCTAGCAGGACAGATTATTGCAATTAGAGAAACTAATCAAAAAGGGGCACCGATTAACCATCTGCTTAAGCTTGAGGATGGTGAGATGACTACGCAAGAGTTTGATAATGCCATTGAAGATTTAGTAAATTTCTTAGTTTATGTAGGTGAGCCAGTACAGCTAACACGTTATCGAATAGGCGTTTTTATTATCGCTTTTTTATGCATTTTTCTAATAGTTGTTTATCTTCTTAAAAGAAGTTATTGGAGCCGCTTGCCTCATTAGCTTAAGTTCGATACAAGCGCTAGGCGGGCGTTTGTGCCATAACACTTAACATGCCCGCAATCTTTTGGATTAAGCGTATTTGCGATGATAGAACTTGTTTAATCGAATTCAAGCTTCGCCAAAAGGTTAAAAGAGCGTAAAGGCTGTGGGGGGAGATTTGCTTAGTATGATATCTTGTAAAAGAATAAATGCTGTGTAAATTATCAATTTCCTCAAAATTTAACCTAACGGTAAATTATTTGCATTGTTGATAGCAATTAGTTTTAGAAAATTGAAAAAGCAATTCTTGGTAAACACCTCAATAAATGTGGTAAACTATCGCTTTTTGACAGCATAATTAACGATTGACGAGGAGTCCGTAATGGCTATTGTAGCAAAGCGCACTATTATGTCTCTTTATTCTGATACTGACGATGTGTATAGTCATCAAGTTCGAATAGTTTTAGCAGAAAAAGGGGTTAATGTCGAAATCCTCCCCGCAAAGCAAGGTGAGGTCAATAATCATTTACTCAGTATTAATCCTTACGGCACCGTCCCCACACTCATTGACAGGGATTTAGTGCTCTATGAGGCTAGAATAATTATGGAATATTTAGATGAGCGTTTCCCTCATCCACCTTTATTACCTGTTTATCCAGTTGCTCGTGCAGAAGCGCGCAAAATGATGCATCGAATTGAGCAAGATTGGTATGAGTTATTACAACAAATTAAACAAAATAATGAAGCAGAAGAAGCACGGCAGCAATTACTTGAAAGTTTAGTAAGCCTTGAACCTGTTTTTGCGGATAAACCATACTTTTTAAGTGAAGAATTTTCTTTATTAGATTGCGCACTTGCTCCGTTATTGTGGCGCTTACCACAATTAGGTATCACAATTCCTGAGCGTGTGAAAGGATTGCATAATTACATGCAACGTTTATTTAAACGTGATTCATTTCAAGCAAGTTTAACTGAAATTGAGCGGCAATTACGAGCAGCATGAAATGACTATGACCTCAAATAGACCTTACCTGATCCGAGCAATATACGATTGGATTGTAGATAATAATCTAACGCCTCATATCCTTGTGAATGCTGATTATCCTGGTGTACAAGTGCCGCAAGACTATGTCAATGGCAGTAAAATTGTTCTAAACATCTCGCCGCAAGCTTGTAGAGGATTACACTTAGAAAATGATCGTGTTGTATTCACAGCACGTTTTTCAGGTGTGACTTATCAGATTTTTATTGTGCCTGCTGCTGTTTTAGCCATTTATGCTAAAGAAAATGGTCGTGGTATGGAATTTGGTGAAGAATATAATGAGCCTCCAACGCCTCAAACTAACATAGCCGATAGCAAAGGTCGCAATAGACCATCCTTAAAGTTGGTTAAGAAGGATGAGACCTAAGCAAAACATGCTTACTAAAAGCTATTAGGGATAACTTATCATTTAAGTTATATTTTTAACTTAAAAATAAATGGGGTTCAAAAATAATAGCATTAGATAATAATACTAGTTTTTCTGATGCTATTTAGACTTCAAGCTGTATAAATTATATCAACTGCAGGAGTCGTCATGTCATCTGATCTTGCTCTACTTCATACCACATTAATTAGAAGCTGCGAGCGTTCTGCGACATCTGAATATAATATTTCTGAAACAGAATTGATGACTATGGCAGGAGAAGCTGCTTTTAATGCCTTAAAGCAGCTATTTCCTACGGTGCAAAAGATAATTGTTTATTGTGGTAGTGGTAATAACGCCGGGGATGGCTATGTGGTTGCTCGCCTTGCTTATCAAGCAGGTTACTCGGTGGTAATTAATCAGTATAAGCCGATTGATCAACTACCGCTTGTAGCCCAAAAGGCGGCTTTTGAGACGTTAAATGTGGGTGTTCCATGCCATTACATGGACGACATGATAGAAGATGATGCTGATTTAATCGTAGATGCATTATTAGGAATAGGGCTAAAAGGGACTGTTAAAGAGCCAATACTTAGTGCAATTAATCAAATTAATGAAAGTGGTTTGCCAGTCCTTGCAATTGATCTGCCTTCTGGATTAAATGCTGATACAGGCGCCGTAATGGGCAATTGTGTGCGAGCAACAGCTACCATAACTTTCATTAGCTATAAATTAGGCATGATGACCTTAGATGGTCCTGATTATTGCGGTAAAATTATTTTAAACAATTTAAAGTTAGATCATTGTTTAAGAGACATAGTACCAACGGTTTCTATCTTAGAAAAATCACAATTTGCTTGTTTATTGCCTAAAAGATTTAAAAATTGTCATAAGGCGGATTTCGGACATGTCTTAATCATTGGTGGTGGTTATGGTATGCCAGGCTCAGTTTGCTTAGCAGCAGAGGCCGCTTTACGAGTTGGTGCAGGATTAGTTACTATTGCAACACAATCACATTATGCTACGCAAGCAATCGCTAATTTACCAGAAGTGATGATTTATGGTATAGAAGAAGCTTGTGATATCCTGCCTTTGCTAAACAAAGCAACAGTTTGTGTGATAGGGCCTGGCTTAGGAACTGATAGTTGGGCTAATGCGTTATTTAATCAGGTTATTACTTCGCAATTACCGATGCTTATTGATGCTTCAGCGCTACGATTACTTGCTGAAGCACCACAATATGATGATAATTGGATTTTGACGCCTCATCCGGGGGAGGCAGCGAGTTTACTTAAGTGCTCCACTCAAGACATCCAAGCTGATCGCTTTGAAGCGGTGACTCACCTACAAGCTAAATTTGGTGGAAATGTGGTATTAAAAGGAGTAGGCTCTTTAATTCGTACCGATGAATTAGCGACTTACCTTTGTACAGCAGGCAACCCAGGCATGGCCACTGCTGGCATGGGTGATGTATTAAGTGGTGTTATTGCGGGATTATGCGCGCAAGGTTTAGCGCTTTCTGACGCGGCTAAGCTTGGGGTTTGGTTGCATGCTAGTGCAGCTGATAGAGCAGCCCAAGAAGGTGAGCGTGGTTTAATCGCGAGCGATGTCTTAGCTTATCTGCGAATTTTGGTAAACACGTTAACTATATAGTTATGAATAAAGCTACTTTTTACCTACCCAACCAAGAAAGTTGTGAAGAGAAAGCGCGATGCTTCGCTCATTATTTAGTATCGCCCTTAATATGTACCTTTAGCGGTGACATGGGCGCAGGTAAGACCACCTTCATTCGTGCTATGCTACGCGAATTAGGTATAACTTCAGCTATCAAAAGCCCAACGTTTTCATTGGTAGAGAGTTATGAATGTAAAGATTTGCAAATTCACCATTTTGATCTGTATCGTATAGTAGAAGAATCTGAGCTTGACTACATAGGTTTTAGAGAATATTTTGCTGACAATACAATATGCTGTATAGAATGGCCAGAGCGAGCGCCCCTAAGTTTAGTAGATGTTGATCTTCGCTTTACCTTGGAAGTAAGTAATGACGGGCGGCAACTGACTATTGAACCAGGTAGTGCTATTGGAAAACAAATTTTGTCTTGCATTGCAGGTAAACAATGAAAATACGCATAATCGGCCTTATTTTATTCATGCTTATTAGTTTAAATCTTACCGCCGCTAAGCTACGAGCTATCCAAATTAAGCAAGAGTCAGGTCAAGCATCCTTGTTATTTAGTTTAGACAAAGCAGCAGCTCATAAAATATTTACCTTAACTAATCCAAACAGAGTAGTTGTTGATTTTGAAAATACCAGCCTTGCTTTTGATTTACGTAAGTTACACTTAAATAGTAATCTAATTACGCGTGTCAGAAGTGGTCAAAATAAACATACGTTACGGCTAGTTTTTGAAGTAGCGGATAAAGTCATGCTGCATCCTAAATCGCTAAGCGCCTCTTCAAAAGCGCGGGCTGTTTTTTCACTTGATATTTTGGCAAATCATATACAGCTTGTAACAAAGTCACCCCATGCTGAGTTATCTAGCTTACCATTGCCTATTAAACAAGTAAAAAAAACGCTTAGAGATGTCATTGTTGTGCTTGATCCAGGCCATGGCGGAAAAGATCCTGGTGCAATTGGCCCAAGGCGTACAGCTGAGAAAAATGTCACTTTAGCTATTGCGTCAAAATTAAAACAAATTATTGATAAGCAGCCTGGTATGCGTGCCGTATTGACTAGACAGGGTGATTATTATGTCGGGTTAAGAGAGCGCTTAGCTATTGCCCGAAAATATAATGGGGATGTTTTTATTTCAATCCACGCCGATGCGTTTATTAATCGCAACTCCAGCGGCGCTTCGGTTTTTGCGCTCTCCCAACGTGGTGCCACAAGTGAGGCTGCACGTTGGCTGGCTGAGAAAGAAAACTACTCGGAGCTAGGTGGCGTTAATTTAGCGGATTTAGACGATCAAAGCGGCCTTGTGCGCACTGTTCTAATTGACTTGTCTCAAACAGCAACAATTGGTGCAAGCCTCCATATGGGGGAGAAAGTGTTGCGTAATTTAAACACTTTGACTAAATTACATAACACTAAAGTTGAACAAGCACGCTTTATGGTATTAAAATCCCCCGATATTCCATCAATTTTGATTGAAACGGGCTTTATTTCAAACCCACGTGAAGAAAGTAATTTAACGAGCTCCCAATATCAAATGCGACTAACCCAATCTATATTTCAAGGGCTAAAAAATTATTTTTGGGAATACCCGCCCCATGGGACTCGTATAGAAGCATTAATAAATAACAAAACACGTTTAGCACATAATAAATTACCAAAACATGTGGTTAACCAGCGCATTGCAACAATAGCAAAGCCTAACAAACAGGCTCTTAAAAAAGCATAAATTAAATTCATTGAGTAGTTTTAGTTTTATGAGAATTCAGCAGTTACCCACAGAAGTCGCCAATCAAATAGCTGCAGGAGAAGTGATTGAGCGCCCAGCATCGGTTGTTAAGGAATTATTGGAAAATGCCTTAGATGCTGGGGCAGATATGATTCATATTGATATTGGCTTTGGCGGTTTAAATCAAATTAAAATAAGTGATAATGGCATAGGAATTGTCGCTGATGACCTGCCTTTGGCAATAGCCCCGCATGCGACGAGTAAAATAACCACCATTGCTGATTTAGCAGCAATAGAGAGCTTAGGATTTCGTGGAGAAGCCTTAGCAAGTATTGCCTCTGTTTCTAAGCTTACCATAAGCTCAAAACCTGCTATGCAAGAACATGGCATGTTATTAGAATATCAAAACCAGCATATTAAATTATTACCATTTCCACGCGTAAAAGGGACTACCGTTGAGGTATGTGATTTATTTTATAATGCGCCGGTGCGCAAGAAATTCCTTAAAACAGAGCAAACAGAGTTTCAAGCTATTGATACGCTTGTGCGGCGTTTCGCTTTAAGTGCACCGCATATAACGATTAAGCTAAATCATAATGGTAAACCAGTTTTAACGTTACCGGCCGCTACTGAAGCCATTACCAAGCAAGCCCGTATTGGCCGCCTGCTAGGTAAACAATTTATTGAACAAGCTCATTATATTGATGCAGAATACAAGGGCTTAAAACTGTATGGCTGGATAAGCGGTACACAGTACCAACGTAGTCAAAATGATAAATTATGGGTATACATTAATGGCCGTATGGTAAAAGATAAATTAATCAATCATGCCATTAAACAGGTTTATGAGGCTATCCTCCATCCGGGAAGACATCCTGCTTGTGCTTTGTATTTAATCATTGATCCACAGGAAATAGATGTCAATGTACACCCAACTAAGCATGAGGTGCGCTTCCAGCAGCCACGTTTAATTCATGATTTTATTAATACTCAATTACGGCATGTGTTAAATTTACCTAACCAGGCAACTTCTAGGCTTAAAGCATGGCCGCCCGCGCCTTTAAAAGAGCCTTTGCAGATAAGAGAAAATACTAATAGTTCATTTTGGCAGAATCAGCAAAATCAATATAATACCTCCTCACCGTGGATTCCCCTTAATCAACGATTTACGCTAGTGTATTTGGCACAAAAACCTTATTTAGTTGATTTAAGAGTCTTACAACAACACTGGCTAGTACATTCCTTAAAAAAAGCCTCACTGCCTCTGGCCGCAAGGGCATTATTAGTCCCTATTTATGTGGATATTCCTGAGTTAACATTTACAGAGTTACAATTAGCTAGAGATTTGCTTGCCAACGCAGGTATTGATATTCACCTGGCTAAGAATCAAAAAATAATTGTCCATTCTTTACCGCAACTGCTACCTAATTTAAATATAAAAGGATTTCTTAACTCCTTTTTTGCTCTACCTCATTTTAATTTGGAGCGTCTATTTGCATTATTAACAGAAAATGACAGCCAAGAAGACATTTTCCTGACAGAAGAGCAATGCTTAGACTATATTTCTCATTTAGAGGCACTTTCTCTAGCAGGCGAAAAATTTATTAAACATCTATCAGAGGAAATTTGCCAGGATTTGTTATATGGTAGCTAATATTTTTTGCCTATTAGGACCTACTGCTGCAGGAAAAACAGCACTGGCCTTAGAATTAGTGAAACGATTTCCTTTTGAAATCATTAGTGTTGATTCTGCTATGATTTATCGGGAAATGAATATTGGCACCGCAAAGCCCACGCAAGCTGAATTAGACATAAGTCCACATCATTTAATTGATATCCTAGATCCACCAGAGGCTTTTTCAGCAGCAGATTTCTGTAAAGAGGCCAGTCGTCTGAGTGACCAGATTATTAACGCTGGTAAAATTCCCTTATTGGTTGGCGGCACTATGATGTATTTTCATGCGCTGCAGCAAGGTTTGTCGGCGCTGCCGGAAGCGAGCCTTGATTTACGCAAAAGTCTGCTTGAAGAAGCGAGTCGTGTTGGTTGGGAAGAGATGCATAAACAATTGTCCCATATTGACCCTCAATCTGCGCACAGAATTCATCAAAACGATACGCAACGTATTCAACGTGCCTTAGAGGTTTTCCATTTAACAGGTAAACCGTTGTCATCTTTGCTAGCAGAAAAACAACAGTCACCTTATTCCTACACAACGTTAATTTTGTTCCCAACAGAGCGTGCTTGGCTTCATCAACGTATCGCAGGGCGCTTTGATAAGATGTTAGAGCAAGGCTTTGTACAGGAAGTAGAATCATTGTTAATTAAGTGGAGCTTACCACCGACGTGCCCCGCTATGCGGTGTGTTGGTTATCGGCAAGCTTACAATTATTTATTAGGCAAAGATACTTTGACTGATTTACGGGAAAAAGGGATTGCTGCAACAAGACAATTAGCTAAGAGGCAATTAACGTGGCTACGGCAGTGGCCTGATGGGCATGTTTTTGCTTGCGATGAGCCAGAAAGCATGAGTAAAGTAATGGCTTTGGTTAGTAAAATATTAGATAATCGGCAATTTTAACTTATTAAGAACGCTTAATCTTTACAGATTAGTTAATTCATTAATGTTAGAGGCCAAGGAGAATCATATGTCTCATAAACAGCCACCGAGTACGCAACTAGAATATATAGTACATCCTAAAGACTTGCCTTTAAGTTGCCCTACAAAAGAGATGGAGATATGGAACGCTCATCCAAAAATTTACTTACCTATTGAGAAAACAGGGGAGGTAGTTTGTCCGTATTGTAGTGCGCACTTTATTTTACAAAATGATTAAATCAATTTGTATTGTTCGTTTGTCGGCGCTAGGGGATGTATTAATGACGGTGCCCCTTATTCGCACCTTACAAACACATTTACCGCAAGCACACATCACCTGGGTTATTTCGCGCCCAGCTTATGATTTAGTGGCGGGCATGTCAGGGGTTGAATTTATTGTTATCCCTAAGCCTAATTCATTAAAAGATTACTGGCATTTTAAAAGAAAATTAAAAAATCGCTGTTTTGATGTTTTATTAGCGGCACAATCGAGCTTTAGGGCCAATTTACTCTATGCACTTATAAAAGCCCAGCGAAAAATCGGCTATGATCGATTGCGTGCTAAGGATGGCCACAAATGGTTTATTAAGGAAACCATTACCCCAGGCGACGATCATACATTAGAAGCATTTTTAAAATTTGCTAAGGCTTTAGGCATAGCCCAAATGGAAACTTATTGGGACTTACCTATCGCTGCTGAAGATTATCAATGGGCGCAATTTTATACTACTACAAATAACCCAATTCTACTTGTTAATCCTGCCGCCAGTAAACCTGAGCGTAGTTGGCCTGCAGCGCGCTACATTGAAGTGATTCGCTTAGCGCAAACGAGATGGCAGATGCATGTCATTCTTACTGGTGGGCCTGGTGCTTATGATAGGCAATTAGCCAATGCTATTCTTAGTGAGGTCGATTGCACTGATTTAGTAGGAAAAACTAAGCCTAAACAATTATTAGCGCTAATAAGCCAGGCCGATGTTTTATTATGCCCTGATACAGGCCCATCACACATGGCTGCAGCAGTAGGCACACCTGTCGTTGCATTACATGCCGTAACAAGCTCACGCGTCTCTGGCCCCTATATTTATCAACATTTAGCGGTGGATTGTTATCCGCAAGCAGTCGAGCAAATCATAAAAAAGGCACCTAGCGAAAATAAATGGGGAACACATGCGCATGGTGATGAGACCATGAAGTTAGTGACCGTAGACGCCGTATTGGCAAAACTGGCGATAGCTAAAGACATAAAAGCAAACGCAAAATTTGCTAAAAATTAAAGTAGAAGACGTAAAAGAAAAGTTAACGCCTAATTTCTAGTTAGGCGTTAACAATAACAAACTAACTGTTAGTAGTTGCGGCACTAGTATTGCCAGTGGTACTCAATGTAGAGCCATCTGGCTGTATTTGCATGGATGATTCAAGCAGCATCATGGAGTTAGTTAACAAGATGCGCTCTTGCTGTTGACGCATTAAATAAAGTTGATAATTCATTTCTGCTAATAAAATAGCAATTTCCTTTTGCACCGAGGCATTTGACGCTTGATTAATTTGGGTTAACCATTGCTTTTGGCCTGGGTTAGTATTTGTGCCTTGAGCTTGCGGATTATAAAGGCGCCAGCTAGCCATAATATACTCATTTAAGGCTTGGCTAGTTTGATTACCGCCCCCATATTGACTACCTTGACCAGGTGCACTTTGCGGTAGGCGTTTGGACATGATGTAATAGAGATTGCTTATGCCAACAGAGGTTTGGGCAACATAACTACGTAGCCTTGCTAAATACCCAGTCAGTTGTGCTCTAGCTTGCTGTTGCTGAGCGACTGGCGTTTGTTTACTAAAGTTTAAGGCTTGACTAAGTAGGTTATTATGGGTACTCCAATTTGGAAGCGAGAGAGGAATCACGGCGCCAGTTGCATAGCGAATATAATTTTGTGCTTGTTGGGCTTGGGTATTAGCTGTTAAGCCTGCATTTGCACCAGTCGTATCTAAGCTACCAGAACCAGAAGCGCCAGACGAAGTACCACCAGCTGCCCCAGATGTCGTAGAGTAAAGCAAGGGGGAAATTAAAGTATTAATATTTAACTGGGGAATTAAGGGCGTATTAACTTCTGGCGTAAAGACTTTTGTCGCCCCTTGTAATTGCCCAACAACATTCTGAAAGACAGCTTCACGATATAAATAAGAGCACTTTGGGTTAATTGTGTCAGTACCACTCTCCAAACAGAAAGTGTAATTGGGGGTCGTCAATATATTTAATAATGCTTGACTGACAGGATCAGACTGGTAGGGCTGTTGGTCAATTAAAGGCGATACAGAAACTGCTTGTGAGGATGCGCTAGAAAAAGGGGGATTAGTGTAGGTTTGCCCCGCAAGTGTATTCAAAATGGAAAAACCAGATAAATTGCTATTATTAGCAATTGTACTAGGTATAATAGGATTAGGATTCTGAGTCGGAGTCGTTCCGCCTATAATGGCACCTAAAAAAGTATTGTATAAGTTAAGTTGGGCTGAATAAGCTGTGTTTTGATCAACTAGCAAATTACTAAATGCTTGCGAACCTGATGTGCCGCCGCCGGGACCTGAGCTTGAACCGCTACTACCTCCTGTACTTCCTGTCGTAGAGCAAGGACCCCCCGTTGTACAATATTGAGTTAAATCATAACCAAAATATTGGCCTAAGTTTTGTAAATAGGTCGCAATATTACTAACCTCATCATTAGTATTGTTGGGGTTATTAGGGTTAGTACTAGGAGGACTCTGTGAGGCGTTTGCTGAAAGAGCCAATACCATCCCTGATACTAAATACGCTAACTTCAACTTCATTATTCTTCTCCTTCAAGAGCTCGAGCTATTAACCTTAACCGATATTCAGAAAATACGCGAGCGAGTAAACGTAATCGCTCAAAGGTAATGTTTCGCTTTAGAAAAAAGCCAGCTGGATCAGTGCTTCCTGTACTCGTTTCTTCAGCATGAATAAGAACACGAGAAGCACTTCCAGGATGAACAGTATCAATAGCTTGCAGTAGCCTTAAGCCACGGCCAGATTTTATATTACCAACTAAACGTATAAAGACATCTTCTTGATTAAGGGTACTTACATCAATTTTTTCAATATCATCAAGTTCACGGCCTAGGCGGTTAATCGCTTCTTCAAGAAGGGGATTATTATCAAGCGTCCAATCTTCAACACTTTCCATAAACGTGATGACACGATAAATCATCGGGTCAACAAATTCAAACCAGTACTGAGCGGATGCTTCATGACTAAGATCAGGCATTTTTTACTCTTTTTTTACGGTGTTTATAACTGATAGAGTGCACGTACTCTAACTTATATAGTATAGTAAGAGTAGTAAATGTCTATTATTTTTAAATGTAAATTTTATGAAAAAAAAATCAGGTTCACGGATAGGAAATTTATTTAAAACCATTTTTAACGTTCGAGCTTGGTCTGATTATGATCGTATTCGCGCATTTACGCTATATTTAGGTAATGGCATTAAATTTTTATTTGTGCCACAGAAGAAAGAAAGTGCCTCTAATGAGGCCTTAGCTAATTTTAAAGAAGCGATGGATGCGCAAAATTTAACTGAGGCTGATATATTAGCACGTCAACGAGGGCTATATCGCTTAAGTATTTTAATGTGTGTTATTGCCTTTGGGTTTTTTTGTTATGCAATGTACCATCTGTTTTATGGTGGGATTTTTGCAGTCATAATTAGTTTAGTTTTAATGTTAGTAGCTCTTGTGCTTGCGTTTCGTTATCACTTTTGGTACTACCAAATCAGAGAAAGGAAGTTAGGGTGTACATTTAGGGAATGGTATAGTCAAGGTTTCTTAGGTAAAAAATCATGAAGAGAGTGAGTGCTCGTTTTTTTATTGTACTATTTCCTATATTGGCAGTGCTATTTCCTGCGCTAGCAATGGCTGCAACCGACTCTTCTTTAAGCTTCACTCCTCCCGCTGGTGATGTTTCCGTTGTTTTTCTAGGTAATTTATTTGGTATTGTAGATGGCGTCATCCATGGTACCGGCAGCCAGATAATGGGTAGTATTTTTTCCGTATTTAATGCAGCTGTATTAGCATTAGGTGGCATTGTTGCTATGTATATCATGCTAGTGTCTACTGTTAACACTGCGCATGAAGGAAAAATGCTGGGCCAAAAATGGTCTTCTGTTTGGGTTCCTACTCGAGCAACGCTAGGTTTGGCGTTATTAATACCCAAAGCATCGGGTTATTGCTTAATGCAGATTTTCGTTATGTGGGTCGTTGTCCAAGGTGTTGGTGCCGCAGATAAAGTTTGGAGTGCTGCTTTAGGCTATATGAGCCGAGGCGGGGTTATCATTCAACCGCAAACTCAAGTTAATCCAATTACAGCAGTAACGGGTGGTAATGTTGATGTGCCTACAGGCGCTTCTAAGATATTAACCGGTCAAGTTTGTATGTATGGCTTGCAGAATATTTTAGAAACAAAACGTCAAGCGCTTCTCAATGAGAAACAGCATGGCTCTGGCGATTGTTCTCGTCCTCTTACGCCTGGTAGTGCCATGGATACATTTTGTAATAATGAAGTGCCTGATCTAATAGGTAGTGTGAATCCAGTTGCAGCTCAGACAGAGCAAATGAATGCCAATAAACCGCCTAACCCGCCGCCTAATTCTTTTTTAGTAACAATGCCTAATCTAGATACTTCATCGCCTTATTCCTCTGCTCTAAATGGGATTTGTGGCACGATTCAATGGAATGCCTTTAATTCTGTTAATTTTAGTGGTACTTCATTAACACCAAGTCAGCAACAGACAGTAACTATGTCTCGGGCTATGGCTGTGCAGCAGTTATATAATGATTTAGCTATTGTGGCTCAGGTTATGGTAAATAATGATCCGCAGTTAAACAGCAATCCGGGATCAGGCTCTACCAATACGAATACAACACCTGCATCACCTGTTGCTTCACAACAGTATGGTGTACCCTATGTAAGCTCTGGTACAGCTTGTACGACTAAGAATGATACCTGTACAGCTTGGGGGCCTGATAGCAGCAGTAGCACATCTCCTATTTTTAGCGGAACTGAATTTCAAAATTCCATTGCTGATTATACCGGTATTATGACGCCAAGTCTTAACCTTGCTAATAGTAAGGTACAAGACAATATACAAAAAGCTCAACAAGGTTTTATACAGCAAGCTAATAGCCAAGGATGGATGATGGCTGGTAGTTATTTTATTAATTTAGCCCTGCTCAATTCAGCTGATCTGAATACAACTAACACTATTGATACCACAGCTAATCTAAGCTCAAGTACTGTGCAACCCACTGATTTATCAAATATATTTAGTAAGGGTAGTAGCAATAGCGGCAGCAGTAGTAGCAGCTCATCAGATGATAGTGGCGTTAGCAATTGTTCAGGTACTCGTAAAGATTTGTGCGTTTGGCTTCATGGAGATGAGACGCCGATAAATAATTTATTGAGCCTTATTAATGGTAGTAATGGCGTAGCAAAAGCAACCCTAAATCCGCCAGATTTATCAGCTAATGGCTTACAACTTAGTACAGATGCCTCAGCATCAACAGTGTACGGCTATATAAATAATGCTGTGATTCTACAAATACCTAATCAGCCTGGTATGACGCCGCCTACATTTAAAATGAACATCATACCTAACATGAGTCCAACTAATTTTAGCTTACCACCGATTAGCTTTAGTTGTAATGAAGTAAAAATTCCTGGCTTTTCATTCTGCTTAGGGCAATATTTAGGCGAAATTTTTTATAACATTCTGATTAAGTCATTATTTGTTTTCTTCTTAAATATGCTCACTAACATATTTAATGCCGTGATCCTTGCCTTTTTATCGTTGCCATTACAAGGTATGGTAATGATATTCCAATCCGGTGTTTACTGGTTACAGCAACCAGCAATGAATCCAGTTTTAGCGCTAGCAAATATGGGTATTAACTTTATTAACTTTGCTAATGAATTATGGATTTATTTACTTGAACTTGCAGTAGTTAGTATCGTAATTCCTTGGTTTGGCATATTTATCATGCCACTTATTGCTTTGGCGATGCCGCTTTTAGTGGCTTGGTTAGGAACTATGCTAGCTATTGGGTTTGTCACTGCCTATTATGTACCTTTCCTACCTTATATGATTTTTACCTTTGGCTCTATTGGGTGGCTGATGGCTGTTATTGAAGCCATGGTTGCGGCCCCCATTGTGGCACTAGGGGTGACTCATCCTGAAGGTGAAGGGCCTTTTGGTAAAGGTGAGCAAGCCATTATGATTTTAATGAATGTCTTTTTAAGGCCTACTATGATGATCATAGGCTATATCGCAGCTATTGCACTTTCTTATGTAGGCGTTTGGATTATTAATACGGGTTTTGCTAACGTGGTGTCATTTTTGCAGAGCGCAGGCAGTAATGACAATTTTAATTTAAATTTTAGCGGTGGTGTTACAGGTGGTACGCCCGTTACCAAATTCCAACCTAATGCAACCATTGGTTACACAGGGTGGGCAGGCATTTATGCTTATTTCTTTTCAATATTAATTTATACGAGCATGTACTTAACTGTGGTGCAGAAAGCTTTTACCCTTATTGTGGTCTTGCCTGATAAGGTATTGCGTTGGATTGGTGGGCAACCGGAATCAGCCGGCCAAGAAGCAGCGCAATGGGCTGAAGATACAAAAGGTAAAGTAGAAACTGGAGCTAAAGCTACAACAGGTGCTTCGCAACAAATTGATAAACATTTAACCGGTTACGCCATGAAAGGTATTAATAAGGCACAAGGCGCGCTTACAGGAGGTGCACCTAAACTTGGCGCTTCTGGTGGAACTGGGCAGACCGGACCTGATTCTACCCCGAGTAATGATGGCTAATTTGTTTCTTAAAGACTTATCAAGGAGTTATGTTTAGTTTATGATAGGGCTTTAAACCGCTGGAATTAACAATGTACTATTTATGGCAACAATTAGCTAACGTTTTTAGTTATATTGTTACCTTCATTGTTTGTATGTTACCTACTCAATTAGTTGCTTGTCCCATATGTAATACTGAAGTAGGGCAAACTGTACGGCAAGGTATTTTTAATTCACAATTTTTCTTTCATTTCTTTTATGCTTGTCTACCTTTTATTGTTTTGCTTGGAATTGTCTTTTTCGCTTATTTTAATGGTTTTACTCACTTTAAAAATAAATTACTCATCTTAAAAAGGAAATAAAATGACTAGCCTCGTACAGGGAAGGCAAACTTTGCTCGCCGCAGGCTTACTGCTTGGTATAGGGCTTGGGGGATTTTTTGATGGGATCGTATTTCATCAAATTTTACAAGCTCATAATATGCTATCGAACATCATTATTCCAAATACAGTAGCAAACATAGAAATCAATATGTTTTGGGACGGTGTATTTCATGCATTTACCTGGATTATGACTATTATAGGCTTATGGCTATTATGGAAATCATTTCAGGAAAAGAATCTACAGTCCGGTACTTATTTTTTTGGCGCCATTTTGGTTGGATTTGGTTGTTTCAATATTGTGGAAGGCATTATTGATCATCTTATCTTGCAACTTCACCATGTGATTCAGCGTACTAGCGCAGCAAATCAGCTTTATTCAGACATGGCCTTTTTAATTTCTGGCATTATTCTAGTAGCCATTGGTATCTGGTTAATGAAAAAGCAACCCATGATTTATAAGCAATAGGCTGTAATTTAGCGTTGATACTCTTTTGTGCCAGCGATAATTAATTTATAAACACGTTCAGAAATGACACCTTCCTCAAATTTTTGCTTAGCATCTTCAGTCATTAATTGGCCGCGTTGGCGGACAAGCCGTCGAGTTGATGAGGTCACATCATTCGGATCACCCGTTAATAAAATATCACGTGCTTCTTCATCAAAAATTAAATATTCGCGCAAAGCAACGCGTTTACCGTCAACGGTTGGAACTAATTTTTGCCAAATACAAAGCCTTATTGTTTCTAGAATATCAATGGTACGGCCTATCCGCTCTTCACCAGCGAAAGATGTGACTAAACGCCGCATAGTCTCTGCGACACCTGAGGTATGGAGGGTAGTATAGACAGGGTGCCCTGTTAAAGCAGCTTCAAGGGCCGCACTAATTGTTTCTGCATCACGACATTCGCCCACCATGATTAAACGTGGTTTACGACGCAGAGCATTACGTACGCCTTCAGCAAAGGTAGGTAGGTGACGTGGGATTTCTGATTGGCTGACTATCGCAGACACCGTTTCAATCTCATCGTAGACAAACTCTATTGGTGATTCATAAGTTAGTACTTTGCGATTAGATTCTTCATTTTCAATTAAATTGCGAATGATTGAAGCCAAAAGCGTTGATTTTCCTGAGCCAGTTGCACCTGTAATAAATACAATACCTTCTTGCGGGGCAATTGCTTCGATAATATTAGCCGGTAAGCCCATGGTTTCTAATCTAGGGGGGGTAGTAGGAATTGTTCTTAAGGTAATTTGAATAGCATCATGCCCTTCAACTAAACACGAGGTCCCATTAACACGATAACGGTAGCGTACGCCGCGGTTAGGGCGAAACTCGTAATGCGTATCAATGTCTTTTCCGGATAACAGCTGAGTTGTGGCATTTGGGCCATAGATTGCATTGATTAAGTCACCTAATTCGGTATTAGAAAGTGTACGGTTAGTAATTTTTATTAATCTGCCATAGACTTCAGCAAAAATAGGTGAACCAGTTTGGATAGTGATATCTGATGCACTTAATGTTTCTGCATGCTGCAGCATTTTATCCATAAATAATGGAGTAAAACGCGATGGCTCATCAGGCATTAAATTAATATTATTCATAATAATTCCAAAAACCTTAAAGTTGTTTAATTTGCTTTAGCCATTTTTAAAGTAAATTTCGTCAACTTAGTTAATTATAAATTTTAATATAGGCTATTTATTTATAGTAGATTAAGAATTTGTATTTTATGAATTTTTATAATTTAGCTATAAACTCTACTAGAAATAAATAAAAATCTAACTATTAAACTAGAAAAAGACACAGATAAATCAAGCTACTTATCAATGGGATTACAGTACATCATGATGCTTTAGTGATTTAGGAAATTATATCGCTTAAAATAGAGCCTAAATCCATAAAATTCAAATGTTCAACTAATAATATTATTTCTATTTATTATAGGAAACTTTAGCGAGAATAGGTTTTTTGCCAAACTGACTGGTAGTATTTCCTTAATGACAGTTTAGAAAGCAGCTTAATGTCTTAGCTGTAATTCATTTAATATTTTTTTTCATTTATTGGCGCAATAACTGGTTGCCATGCTCTACTGCTAATATTAATTTGCGCACTCTGAGCTAATTTTTCCATATTTTTAAAGTGTTCTAATGCATTTTCATCTTTAGCAACCGCTGCGCGCCATTCGTTACTATTGATATTTAAGCCTGGTAAAGCCGTAATACGCAGTACTCTATCATCAATATGGATTTCTGAAGCATCCCCTGTGACGCCTAATTCAGTACTCGCTACAAATGGGGCAGATACCATATTCATGGCTAGTAATTTTCGATACAAAATCATGCCTGTATAGTCTTCTTTAATGCGAGCAATGCTTTCTTCTAAAATTGTGTTTGCTTGCTCTATTCCATTTTTCCAACCGCGAGCAACGCAAGTACGCCACGCTTTTCTTTCCGCTTTTGTTTTAGGAAGCATGGCTAAATTAGGGGGATCAGGTTGTTTATAATCCATCCATAAATATTCACGCCAAGTAGGTGGAGTAGTAATAAAACGAGCTTGCTTTGCTAGCTTATATGTTCTATCGGATATACGTATTGTTTGAGTATCAGCTACATTAAGTGTGTTGCGCCCTTCAAGTAGAACAGGCGGTAAAATATTGTGAGCAAGTACTAAAGAATTAAAATCAAACACTGTATCTAGGACGCGGGCTTGTTTAGTCAGATGCTTGTTAATCATGTTAGCGCGGCAAGCAAGCCCTGCTTGTGCCCCAAGGCTTAATGCAATTTCACGCAGTGCCATTTCTCGCATGTTACTTGTGGCTCGATTCTTTTTCCCCTTGCTTTTTACATTAGCAAGAGCCTGTAAACCTGATAAGGAACCTGTGTCAGCAACATGAACAGATTGACGACAGGCTACTAAAAGCGCTAAACAAATTAATAATAAACTACGAGTAAATTTTGGCATAACGCAATTCAACAACCTGACTGTTAGGATAAACACGTAAATAAGCTTTTTTTCCTGCTTGGTAATCAATATTCCTTAAAATTTCTGCAAGGCTTTGGTCTTTTACATTAAGGCTGATTAAGACGGGCACTGACGGCTCTTTGCCTAAAACGCGTAAACGATAATGCCCTGCTAAAGCAACCCGGGCTGTTAATTCCTCAATAGGCCCTGACCAATCTATGGAAGCTTTTGCTTGTAGATTATAAGCGCTTGGAATAGTAAGCGTATTATCTTTTGATGATGGGATAATAACTTTTTCTACTTTAGCCATTTCAAGCATAGAGTCGCTGATAGACGATGCCGCCTCAGCTAATTTAATCGTAGCATCATCACTTGGCTCGTTAAGTGGCGGTTTCATGAGTGCTACGCCACCACGACATCCGCTAAGCAGAATGCAGGTAATGAGGAGCACAGTAAGCGTCTTATTCATCTTATGCTTTAAAATCGATAGATAGTAAATGATTGAAACAGGACCGTAGCCCCTTTGTCAAGCCTACTTACTTAAGTCATACAAGTTTTTCATAAAGTGCATAATAGACTTGACCGGCTTTACGAGATTTTCGCTCAGACCATAGCAATTGGTCAAGCATCATTTTTTGGGCTGATTCAACATAAACCAGCCCTCCAGGTCGTAGACTTTGACCTTGAATGATGATGTCTAAGCATTCCAAGAGGCAATTACTAGCAAAGGGTGGGTCTAAAAAAATAATATCTACAGGTTCCTTCATGGTTTTTAAAAATTTACGGGCATCAAGATTAATTACCTTTAAGATAGAGCTATTAAAAGATAAAGAATTTTTTTGTAAGCTAGCAAAAGCCACTGGAGATGATTCAATTAAAGTCACGGCGGCCGCTCCTCGTGAAAATGCTTCAAAACCTAGCGCGCCACTGCCAGCAAACGCATCCAGGCAATGGGCATTATGGATATCATGCATTAGCCAATTAAATAAGGTTTCTCTAACCCGATCAGGCGTTGGCCTGAGTCCTGTAAGATCAGGAAAGTATAGCTTTTTACTGCGATACTTTCCGCCAATGATCCGTATACATTGCTTCATGCTTTTCCTACAGAAACAACCAGCATCTTATTTGGCTTAAGGATATCATCAAATGCTTGCTTAATATCTTTTGTTGTTACCGCGTCTATGTGAGCTGTATAGTTATCTAAGTAATCATCAGGTAATTTATAAAAAGCGATTCGCAATAGCATGCTCGCGATATTACTATTACTTGCTAGAGACAAAGGAAAACTACCAATCATGTATTGCTTTGCTGCTGCTAGTTCTTCTTCGGTAGGACCTGTTTTTAAAAAGTCAGTTAAAACATCTTCTGTTACTTTTAAGGCAGTTGAGGCTTGGTCATTTACCGTAGATAAGTTGATTACGAAAGGCCCAAGTCCCGGCATAGGTATGAATTGGCTAACAACACCATAGGTTAACCCCCGTTTTTCTCTAACCTCATTGGCCAATCGTGATACTAAAACACCCCCGCCTAGCGTATAGTTACCCACCATAATTGGAAAGTAATTAGGATTAGCGTGATCAATTCCAATTTGTCCCAGCCTTATTATTGTTTGGGAAGAAGGATAATTAATGGTTACTTTCTCTTGTGCATTGAGAGGTGGCGCTTTTGGAAGAGTAAGCGCAGGCGCTCCTCCAGGTAAGCCAGAGGTTAATTGCTCAGCTAATTTATGTGCTTTTTCTGTATCGATGGCGCCAACTAAAACAACCGTGGCATTTTGATTGGTAAAATAGCGCCTATAAAAATCACGCACTTGATTTAAATTAATTGCTTTAACTGTTTGCTCCGTTCCTAACGTCGGGTGAGCATAAGGGTGGTTGCCATAAAGCTTATTAAAAAAAGCAATATTTGCTACCTCATCAGGCGACTCTTGTTGTTGTGCGATCGCTATAAGTTGTCGGCTTTTTTCACGATTGAAAGCATCTTGTTTAAAAAGGGGTTTATTTATAATCGCTGCTAACGCTTCTGTTGCAGACGTAAGAGCCTCTTCTTTGGTGAGTGTCTTAAGTTGCATCACAATCATATCGCGTGTTGCCTCAGCATTATATTGCGCGCCTGTATCTGCGATTTTTTCAGCAAGCTGTGTGGCGTCGTAATTACCCGCACCCTGATCTAGTAAATCAGTTGTTAACGAACTTAAGCCAAAGTGAGGGCCATCGTAAGCAGAGCCGGCAGCAAAGGCGATATTAATCGTGAGCATTGGTACTTCCATGGCTTGATAAAAAACAACCTGGGCTCCTTTTGTTGTTTTCCAACGTTCAATCTTAAAGGGTGCTGCATAGAGCACATCATATTGAAAAGAAAGTAATAAAAAAAATAAAATAAATTTCGATTTCATTTTTATCCCTTAGGCTGCGTTAGAGGAAGTAGATGTGCCTCTGTTAAAGAGCGATTATTGAAATACTGTTTAGCAACCTGCTGTATTTGCGCGGGCGTGATTGAGTTAATATTATCCGTATAAGCGGCGGCTGCTTGCCAGCCTAAGCCAATCGTTTCCAGTAATCCAAGCTCCATCGCTTGACCAAAAATTGAATCTTTCTCAAACGTTTTCTGGGCAATGATTTGGGTTTTAATGCGTTTTAATTCAGTATCACTGACTGGCTCATCCTGCAACTTTTTTATCTCTTTAACCATAGAGGTCTTAAGTTCAGGCAAGGTATGTGTTTGTGATGGGGTACCAAAAAGTATAAATTGAGTTTGATAACGAGCGTAAAGATTATAATAAACGTTGGCACTGTTTGCTATGTGGGTGCCACGAATTAAATTCTTAGCAAAGCGCGAGCTTTCACCTGCATCAAGTATACCGGCAATAATCTCTAAAGCATAAGGTTCCCACTGTACTTTTGCAGTCTTTAAGCTGGGTGCATTATAGCCAAACATTAACATAGGGAGTTTGGCTGGTGCATGAATTTCAACTAGCTTAGGACCCAGTGTAGGTGGCTCAGTCTGTGCTTTGCGAATAAAAGAAGGTTTTTTAGGAATTTGATTAAAGTATACTTTCGCTAAATCATAAACTTTTTTAGCATCTACATCACCAACTACAACTAGGGTGGCATTGTTCGGGGCGTAAAAACTTTGATACCACGCTTTGGCATCTTCTATTTTTAACTGTTTTAAATCTTCCATCCAACCAATAATAGGATGGTGATAAGGGTCTGTTAAGTGTGCAGCAGCTAAAAAGCGCTCAAATAATAGGGCCTGCGGATTATCATCAGTACGTTGTCTTCTTTCTTCTTGGATCACTTTCATTTCTTTAGCAAACTCGTTTTTATCTAATAAAAGATTTTGCATACGGTCTGCTTCAAGCTCAAAGCTAATTGGCAATTGCGATGCCGCCAGTTTTTCAAAATAGGCTGTATAATCATAATTGGTAAAGGCATTTTCTTGACCACCAACAGCCGCAATTGTTTTCGAAAACACACCTAAAGGATATTTAGCTGTGCCTTTAAACATAATATGTTCCAAGGCATGAGAGACCCCCGTGATGCCGCCGGGTTCATCTGCTGAGCCAACGTTATACCACATCATGGATACAGCAACAGGTGCTCGATGATCCT
The DNA here is from genome assembly GCF_900452395.1 of Legionella beliardensis. Taxonomy (NCBI): domain Bacteria; kingdom Pseudomonadati; phylum Pseudomonadota; class Gammaproteobacteria; order Legionellales; family Legionellaceae; genus Legionella; species Legionella beliardensis. The sequence goes on along the minus strand of NZ_UGNV01000001.1, from coordinate 2,715,575 downwards.
CTTTCACTATAATTTTTAAGCCATTATCTAGGGTAAATTTTTGTACCTCAGCAGCAGCTACACAAGAAAATAATAAAAAAGCAATCGTTAATACTACACGCATAGATTAACTCTCTAGTAAAAAAGGTGATAGAATTCCATATTTCCTTTAATTTGTATACCTATGATTAAGTGGTTTAAAAGAAATCAAGACGTTTCTCCTAAAACAACAGAGCCTCTTCAAGAGACAACGATACCTTTAGAAGAGCCCGAATTAATACAACAGGAAGACAGTGAAGTCGGATCTTTGCCTGAGATTGAGCCATCTTCTGAAAGTGAGGGCGAGGGGACTACATCTAAGCTCGGCTTTTATGCCCGCTTCAAACAAGGCTTAAGTAAAACTAGGCAACAGCTCGGTGAGGGCATTGGCCGTATTTTACTTGGTAAAAAAATACTTGATGAAACGATTGTTGAGGACTTAGAAGCATTACTTTTGCGCGCTGATTTAGGTATTAATACGACACAAGATATTTTAAATAAATTAAGTGAAGGTATGGCTAGAAAGCAGTTAATTGATGGAGAAGCTGTTTTTAAAGCTCTCAAAGACCGCTTGCAAGCCATATTAATTAACAATACTGCCCCTTTATCGTTACAGACTGAAGATAAGTCTCCTTTTGTTATTTTAATGGTTGGGGTAAATGGCGCAGGTAAAACGACTACTATTGGTAAATTAGCCAAGCAATACCAGCAACAAGGTAAAAAGGTTATGTTAGCCGCGGGTGATACGTTTCGAGCTGCCGCAGTACAGCAGTTACAGGTCTGGGGAGAACGTAATCAAATACCGGTCATTGCGCAACACTCAGGTGCTGATAGTGCGTCTGTTATTTACGATGCATTGCAAGCTGCCAAAGCGCGGGGTATTGATATTTTAATTGCAGATACAGCAGGTCGTTTGCATACTCAAAATAATTTAATGGAAGAACTTAAAAAAGTGAAACGAGTTATGCAAAAAATTAATCCTAACGCGCCTCACGAAACCATGTTAATTTTAGATGCAAGTATCGGACAAAATGCGCTTAATCAAGCGCGTGAATTCCATCAGGCCGTTGGCTTAACAGGCATTACCATGACTAAGCTCGATGGTACTGCAAGAGGTGGAATTCTCTTTGCTATTGCTAATGAATTAGCGATACCATTTCGTTATATAGGCATTGGCGAAGGCATAGACGATTTACGTCCTTTTGAAGCTACGCACTTTGTTAAGGCAATTTTCAATGATGATTAAATTTAATCAGGTCAGTAAGCGCTATCCTGGTGGATTTGAAGCGTTAAGTCAGATTAATTTCGTCTTAGGAAAAGGAGAAATGGCTTTTATTACCGGTCATTCAGGAGCCGGAAAGAGTACGTTATTAAAATTAATTGCTAAACTTGAGTCGCCTTCATCTGGTCAATTAATAGTGAATGATGTTGATGTAAATCAGCTAAAAAAACGTGATATTGCAGCTTACCGCAGTCGCTTAGGTATTACCTTTCAATCACCTTATTTGCTCCATGATCGTTCCGTGTTTGACAATGTGGTATTGCCGTTACAAATTCAAGGCATGCCGCCTATGATGACGGCTAAGCGCGTGCATGCTGCATTAGATATGGTTGGCTTATTAAGTAAGGAAAAAATGCTACCCATTCATTTGTCTGCCGGCGAGCAACAGCGTGTGGGTATTGCGCGGGCAGTAGTACATAAACCTGCCTTATTACTTGCTGATGAACCAACGGGTAATTTAGATCCAAGTTTATCTACTGAAATTATGAAAATTTTTGATCAATTTAATCAAGTAGGTGTTAGTATTTTAGTTGCAACCCATGACTTAGCTCTAATTGCAGGTATGAAGCATCGAATTGTTATGTTGAAAGAAGGGCGAATATGTTAAAAAAGCTAAAAGCGCTTATTTCTTATCATCTACAAGCAGCCACGTTCAGTTTTAGTGCGCTATACCGCACGCCTTTAGCAACTATGCTAACCGTAATTGTCATAGCGATTACTTTAACACTACCATCGTTATTTTGGGTTATAACGGATAATTTAAAGCAATTAACCGCAAATTTGCAGGGAAGCGGCCATATTTCTTTATACCTTAAAACGTCTTTATCTAGCAAAGAAGAAAACGATAGCTTAATACAAGTGCGTGCACTTGATGGGGTTGGACATGCTAATTTAAAAACGAAAGCCCAAGGGTTAGCTGAGCTGGAACAGCAAGAGGGCATGCGCGAAATTATGCATTCTTTAGCTGAAAATCCTTTGCCTGCAGTGATTGAAGTGGTGCCAGCGCCAACGATAAATGATCCATTAAAAATCAATCAGCTTTTTGAACGTTTAAAGTCTTTACCGCAAGTTGAGCAAGCAAAGCTTGATATGCAATGGATAACTAGACTACATGCTATTTTAGGATTTGTCGGTAAAATAGCACATGCTATAATAATATTATTAGCTTTAGCAGTCGTATTAATCATTGGGAATAGTTTACGTTTAGCACTCCATAATCGTAAGGGAGAGGTGCAACTCTTAAAGCTAATTGGTGCTACTGATGCCTTCATTCTTAGACCATTTCTTTATACTGGTATTTGGTATGGTATGTTAGGCGCCATCTTTGCGGTATTTTTTATTAATATTTTTATGTTAAGCGTAGCTATTGCAGTTCGGGAATTATCATCTGCGTATCATATGCACTACCCATTACTCGGACTCTCGGTAAGGCAAGCTTATCTTATCGTATTTGCCGCAATTTTTTTAGGCTGGCTAGGAGCAAGGCTCACTATCAAGAGACAATTGTCTTCCATTGAGCCCTATACTTAGTCTATAATTCTATCCGGCTTGAGGATTATTATTAAGCGCTGGCTAAGATGTTATAATTAATTAAAGGTTAATGTAGCATAATTGGCTTATGATTTTATAAGAAAAAGAAGCTAAAAGCGTTGTATCTGTCATTAATATTACCTGTTATGAAGTAGATAACTGGAGGACGTTATGAATAAGCAGCTGCAGTTGGCATCATTAACTCTACCAATAGGCAGTTTAGATGCCTATATCCATCGTGTTAATCAAATTCCAATGCTTTCTGCTGAAGAAGAATATCACTATGCTGAGCGTTTTCAGAGCGAAGGCGATCTTGAAAGTGCTCGTAGCTTAGTACTTGCTCACCTACGTTATGTAGTACGTGTGGCTCGTGGTTATTTGGGTTATGGTTTACCACTTAGTGATTTAATTCAAGAAGGCAATGTGGGATTAATGAAAGCAGTTAAGCGCTTTGATCCTAAATTGGGCGTGCGTTTAGTTTCTTTTGCAGTCCATTGGATTAAAGCTGAAATCCATGAATTTGTCTTACGTAACTGGCGAATTGTTAAAATAGCAACGACAAAAGCCCAGCGTAAATTATTCTTCAATTTAAGACAAATGAAAACCCGTTTAGGCTGGTTTAATAGCGAAGAAGTAGATGCCGTTGCCGAAGATTTAGGCGTTAGCCGTGATGAAGTCATGCTGATGGAGCAGCGCTTAAATGCCATGGATACCTCCTATGATACGCCAGTGTCTTCTGAAGAAGATGATGCTTATAAAATGCCATCTCATTTCTTACATGATACTGCTAGTGATCCTGCTCATTTAATCGAGCTAGAACGTAGTGGTGAGCAGGGGCGAGATAACTTATTTGCGGCCCTTGAACAACTTGATGAACGCAGTCAAGATATCTTACAGCAGCGATGGTTGGTTGACGATAGTAAAGCGACCTTACATGATTTAGCTAGCAAATATGGTGTATCAGCAGAAAGAGTACGCCAGCTTGAAAAGAATGCTATGAAAAAGCTACGCCGTTACTTGGAAGAAATAGCTTAATTAAAGCTCTTAATGAAGAGCACCGCCTTATCGTAGCCTTGATGAAGCAAAGCGTAATCAAGGTTTTGTAAGCCATATTTTTCTATAAAACCTTGATTACGCTTTGCTTCATCAAGGCTACAGCCCTCTATAATATTTTGACTATATATAACAAGTTTTAAATACAGGGCTTTTATTAAATAAAATTAAGAATAAACCTATTTTTTATAAGAGAGATAGCATTCATTTTTAGTGAATGCTACTTCTATTAATTTATCACAAGCTTGTTAATTAGCTGCTTTAAAAATGAGGAATATAAGATAAGTCATTATTTAATAGTTGCAAGCTAACTACCAACTAACCTATTTTCACTAAATCTCTGATTAAGCTCATCTACTACGGCTTTTGACTGTTTGTAGAAAAGATGTGATTTTGATTCCATAAGACTTCGTAATTCACTGTAATTTGTTTTTAAATTCCAGGACTTAATTGCTTCCAATTCCATTTTTCCTTCCAAAATATTGCTTAAGCTTGCGCAAATTGGTCTAATGAGCTTTATTTCTTCTGGTGTTAGCGGTTTTATAACAGTGACTTCGAGTGATTCACATATACCCCTTTTCTCTTCATAATCACTTAAAATCTGATTTAAGCTATTATATAGCTCTTGGTTTAACAAAGACTCTATACTATTAAACTCATAGAGCTTTTGAATTAAAGTAAGTAGTGGATAAGACAAGTCATTGAGAAGCATTCCGCGAATTAAAGTATTTTTCTCGGCATGATAAAGTTTTTCTATTCTGCCCATGATATCAATAAAATAAGGCGTTGATTGCTGAAGCTTAATTTGGGCGTTAAGCCGTTGTTTAATTTGATCAAAAATATTTTCACAACCCAAATGGACACATTTATTTTCCTCAATCCATTTTACTAGTTGCTCAAGGCAATCTAATGATAGTAGACGCTCGTCTAATAACTTAGGTAACTCATGCTCATTCCAACATTTACTGTAAAAGCTTAATCTCTGACTCAAGCACTCCTCACGAAAATAAGGGCTAGATCTAAAACCAGCATAATTAATTATGGCGATAATCTCATTTGCAGATGGAAAATATCTTTGAATCATTTGAAAATAGATTTCTAGATGTTGAAGTTCAAAAAAAGAATGTCTAAAAAATAATTCACTTGCAGATTTGCCATTTTTATTTTTTAAAGTTGGATCAGCGCCTAGACGTATTAATAACTCTAAGTCATCAAGAAATGTGGGGCCGCGATAATTAGTATAGTAAAAATGGCCTGAGTAGCCTGTACTATTAATAAACTTACCTTCTGGGTTACTTTTATGAAAGTAAGGGTTATAGTAATTCTCTGTTATATGTATTGCCATAGTATGCAAAACTGTATTACCTAACTCATCTTGTTCATTAATATCTAAGCCGTTGTCCCTAATTAAATTTTGAATAGCCATACCGTGATTAATATCTCTATTTTTCGATAGAAATACATTATGTAATGCACTCATTTACTTCCTTAAATAAATTATAAAAAGTTATTTTATATTTTTATCTAGTTAAATTAATAGGAAAATTTCCTAAGCTCTAGTAAACATGAATTTTACTAAAGGAGTTGCATTAAGGTATCTAATTGATCAGCTTCAACAGCTGGTTTATCCCAGCGTATACGATTAATACGCGGAAACCGTAAAGCTAAACCTGATTTATGACGAGTGGATAAATTAACAGCATCAAAAGCAACTTCAAAAACAAGCTTTTTTTCTACCTCACGTACAGGCCCAAAGCGTTGAATGGTATTATGTCGAACCCAACGATCGAGTTGTACTAATTCTTTATCTGTGAAACCAGAATAAGCCTTACCAATCGGTAAAAGTTTTTCATTCTGCCATAATCCGAAGGTAAAATCAGAATAAAAAGAAGAGCGTATGCCGTGACCTCGCTGTGCATACATAAGTACCGCATCTATAATAAAAGGATTGCGCTTCCATTTAAACCAATGACCTTTAGGACGTCCTACAATATAAGGGCTTAAATTACGCTTAATCATAACTCCCTCAACAGCGGCATGATTTTCAGCTAGAATTTGCTCTTTTAATTGATGTAGAGTTTGATTATTTTTAATAGTTAAGAGTTCTGATAATAAGATTTTATTAGATGGAAAGGTCTCTACCCATTCGCTTAATTTTTTTCGCCGTTCTTTAAAAGTTAAAGTCGTCAAGTCGGTCTGATTCCAGGCTAAAATATCGTACACAATAAGGCCGGCAGGAAACTCTATAAATAACTTTTTTGAGGGGGTTTTTCTGTTTAAGCGCTGTTGTAATTGATTAAAACTACCGATACCTGTAGATGTGTGAACTATTAATTCCCCATCTAAAACAACGTCTCCTTGAATTAATTCTAGTAGATCTGGGAAAGTACCACTAATATTTTCTCCAGTACGAGTAAACAAGGCTTTACCCTTTGTTGTTGAGACTACTTGTACACGAATGCCATCATATTTTCTTTCAAACGAAAATTCTTGCGGATTGATTAATTCAATATCTTTTTCTTCTAGAGGATGAGATAGCATAATCGGGTGAAAAAAGATATTTTCGCTAACTACAGGCTCAGGTGTTTTCTTTTCTAACCAGGCGAATAAATCAATATAAGGCGGCTCTAATCCATGCCAAATTTTCTCTATTTGCTGAATAGTCACGTGACCATATTCGGCTAAGGTCTTTTTTAAAAAACGTGTTGAAATACCAATACGTAAGCTACTTGTTCCTAATTTTAAAAGTGCCCAGCGCTCTGTAGCATTACATTGATTTAATAACTCACCTAGATAAGCTTTAATTTGGTCTTTGGGTAATGAGTTAAAATTAGAAATAATGACTGATAGAGGCGGTAATTCATGCTCTTTACCGTCTTCTTGCACAAACTCAGGCCAAAGTAAGGCCACAGTCTCTGACATATCACCAACGTAATCGTAGGATAATTCAAATAATACAGGATCAACTTTTTCCTGCATTAATTCCTTGATTAAAGACCGTTTGAAAGTCGGAAAGACTAACGTATTGGCCATAATAGCTAAGGCATAACCGCGCTCAGGATCAGCGGTTTCCTTAAAGAACTGTTGAATGACAGTCATTTTATCTAAATGACTGTAAGTAAAATAGAGTGTACTTAGTAGCTGGGCAAATTTTTTCATTATTAATCCTCAGGATCATCATACCCTAGTAAATGCAAAGCTTGAGCCCGATAACCTTGCTGGGTAGCATAATGCACGAGCGCTTCTTCGCGCCCATGCGTTACCCAAACTTCTTTAGGATTAATTTCATGAATAGTTTGAATTAATTCATACCAATCAGCATGATCAGAAATGATTAGGGGTAATTCTATGCCTTTTTGTTTTGCTCGTGCTCTAATCTGCATCCAACCTGAAGCCATACAAACCATGACTTGAGCAAAGCGTCGACTCCATTTATCATGTAAGGCACTCGGCGGACATAAGACAATTTTTCCTTGTGAATTATATTTATCTAAGGTATTAGCCGATTCTAGAGGGCCTAATTCAATACCTTGTGCTTCATAATAATCACATAATTTTTTAAGTGCGCCATGAATATAAATGGTTTCTAAATACCCAAGTATACGCAACGTCTTAATTAAACGTTGACATTTGCCTAAAGCATAAACACCTACGAGATGACAGCGCTCTGGAAAGATCATTGTTGAATGAAGTAACTTTTTTACTTCATGTTCAATAGGTGGGTGTTTAAATATCGGTAAGCTAAACGTTGCTTCAGTAATAAAAACGTCACAAGGTTCAGCAATAAAACTGTCGCAGGTAGGATCAAATGCGCGCTTGTAATCACCTGAAATGATTAAACGCGACCCTTTATATTCAATTACTACTTGTGAACTACCTAAAATATGCCCTGCTGGTAATAAATAAAGTGCTACATCATTCACTACTAAGTGCTCGTGATAGGATAAACCTTGTAATTGGCTAGCACAGTTGTCAGTGTAACGAACATTCATAATATCAATCGTTGCGTTATGCGCAATGACTGACTGATGCCCTGAACGGGCATGATCGGCATGAGCATGAGTTATAATTGCTTTATCGACAGCGTAAACTGGGTCAATGTAGAATTGGCCGGGAATGCAGTATAAGCCTTCTTTTTTAATTGCTAGCCATTTTTTTGGATGCACCTTAATTACTTCTTTTAAGCTTTTTTAAAGTATAAGATCTTAATTTGAAATAACAACCTGCATGAGGATAATAATGCGTTTAACGGATGTTAACCGTTTAATTCCAACCTTTTTGCTTCAATGGTTTAAGCAAAAAAACTGGATTATGCATTCTTTTCAGCAAAAAATGTTTGTTGTTTTTGCTAAAAATCAATCCACCTTATTAGTGGCTCCCACAGGCGGGGGTAAAACATTAGCAAGTTTTTTGCCGGCTCTGGTTGATATTCATTTAAATCAACCACAAGGTTTGCATACGCTTTATATTTCTCCCTTAAAAGCATTAACACAAGATATTCATCGCAATTTACTTCTACCTATAAAGGAGATGACGCTTGCTGTTGAAGTTGCTATACGAACAGGCGATACCTCTTCTTATCAGCGGCAAAAACAACTTAAAAAACCACCCAATATTTTGTTAACTACACCTGAGTCCTTAATGCTTTTATTAAGTTATACTAATGCACAAACTTTTTTTTCAAAGATAAAATTAATTATTATCGATGAGATTCATAGCTTAGCGACTAATAAACGAGGGGATTTTACTAGCTTGGCTTTAGCGCAATTACACCAATTCTCTCCTCAAGCGATGCGCATTGGTTTATCAGCAACAGTAGCAAATCCACAAAAATTAGCCAGTTGGCTTGTTCCTGTAGGAAGTAAAGTAGATATCTTAAATATCAAATCTCATCACAAACCCTCAGTTCACTTACTAAGCACTTGCACTATGCCTTATAGTGGCTTTAAAGCTCGATATGCTATTTCTAGCATTTATGAATTATTACTTAAACATAAATTAACGATTGTTTTTGTTAACACTCGCGCCCAAGCTGAGTATTTATTTCATCAGCTTTGGATGTGTAACGAAGCAAATTTAGCTATTGCAATTTATCACGGCTCACTGAGTAAAGAGCAACGCTTAAAAACAGAAGCACTTATTGTTGAAGGTAAAATTAAAGCAATAATAGCAACTTCAGCTTTAGAACTTGGAATTGATTGGGGAGATATTGATGCAATCATTCAAGTTGGTGCGCCTCAAAGTATTAGTCGCTTAATACAGCGTATTGGTCGTTCTAATCATCAATTTAATAAAGCCAGTTTAGCCTATATCGTACCCACTAATTATTTCGATGCCTTAGAATCAATAGCGGCTATTAATGCTGTTGCTAAAGGTAAATTAGATGACGAGGAAATGCATCTAGGCGCGCTAGATATAGTTGTGCAATTTATTATTAATAGTGCTTGTAGTCAGCCTATTCAGAAAACAAGTTTATTTAAAACAATTCGCAGTGCCTATCCTTACCGTTATTTAAAAAAAGCTATTTTTTTAAAGTTATTTCAATTTGCTGTTGATGGTGGGTATACCCTACAGCATTACCCGCAATATCATAGATTAACCAAAGAAAATTATAAGTATGTCCCTAGCTCATCTAAGGTGATAAGACGTCATCGTCAGAATATTGGAACAATTATTGAAGCAGCCCGTTTGCGTGTAAAAGTTATTAATAAAAGAAAGGATAGATATGTAGGAGATATTGAAGAATCTTTTATTCAGGAATTAAAGGCAGGCGATTCATTTCTGTTTGCGGGAGAGGTTTTAGAATATGTTCGTATACATGATATGCATGTTGAAACTCGTAAAACTAAGGCACTTGAACCCAAACTACCTTCTTACCGTGGTGGAATCATGCCTTTATCTACTTTTTTAGCAGATGAAGTACTAAAGCTAATTAATCAGCCACAGTCTTGGACAAAGCTGCCGCCTAAGATTAGGGAGTGGCTAAAATTACAACAGAAGTTTTCATTAATTCCAAATGACAAGGCTGTTTTAGTTGAGCAATTTACCTATAAACAAAGAAATTATTTAGTTATCTATAGCTTTGTAGGCCGACGAGCTAATCATAGTTTGGGCATACTATTAACGCAACGCCTAGAAGTTTTAAAATTAAAGCCTATTAATTTTACGGTTATCGATTATGGTTTAGCTATTAGCACAGTTAACCCAATCGAATCACAAACTATTGCTGAGTTATTTACCAGTAAGATTCTATATGAAGAGTTAGAAATATGGTTATCTAAGTCATCCTTATTAAAACGTACCTTTAGGCAAATTGCTATTATCAGTGGCTTAACGGAACGCCAAATAGCCTCTACACACAAATCAATGAAACAAGTCACGTTTAGTACAGATTTAATTTATGATGTGTTGCAGCGTTATGAGCCTGAACATATTTTATTAAAAATTACTCGTGAAGAGGTTGATAAATTATTAGTAGATATTGAAAGGTTAACTAATCTACTAAAACGCTTCCACCACAATATTCATATAAATTTATTAAGTCGTCCTTCTCCGTTTGCTATTCCTATTTTGTCTACCTATGTAACTGAAAAATTAAATGGTACAGCCGAGGAAGAGGTATTATCTTCTGCTGAAATTGAAGCGATGGCTGTTAAATTAATTAATGAGGTTAAAAAAATTGTTAATTAATGATAGTGAAAAAAAGTTAATCCAAATAACATTTGCTAAGCACTTATTAATTTTCAGTGGCTTAGGAGTCATTTATTGGCCAGAGCAACAGTTGCTTATTGTTGCCGATCTTCATTTAGAGAAAGGCTCTTATTATGCTAAACGCGGAAATCCACTTCCTTTATATGATACGTGGGATACACTTAAACGCCTTGAACAGGTAGTTGATTATTTCAAACCCAAAACACTTTTATCTTTAGGTGATAATGTCCATGACCCAAATGCTTTTTTACGTATAGATAATTCAGCACTAAAATTACTTGAGCAAATTTCTCAACAGTTAGATAAATGGATTTGGTTAATGGGTAACCATGATAAAAAGGCTATACTTAACTTTGCCACAAATATTTATTTCTGTACTTGTTGGAAATTAGAAAATATTACCTTTACTCATGACCTCTTGCCTGATACGCCCTACCAAATAGTAGGCCACTATCATCCTAAGTTGAAAATTAAAAAGATTACCGGTAAATGTTTTCTAATAAATCAAAATAAAATAATTATGCCGTCGTTTGGTAGTTATACTGGAGGGCTTGATATTAAGAGTGCTAATTTTGAAAAATTAATGCAAGATGAACTATTTAACGTTTACTTAATGTATAAAGAAAAAATTTGGCACATTAAATAACGGCTTTTACTTCATAATTAAATACATTAAAAACTGGGAAATTAAAAGGTTAATATGAGTAAACTTAAAGAAGGGGATAAAGTAACTTGGGATTCTCCGCAAGGAAAAACTAAAGGTACTGTTGAAAAAAAGCTTACCAAAGATACCAAATTAGGGAGCAAAACATATAGAGCATCTAAAGATAATCCTAAAGTAAAAGTCAAAAGTACTAAATCCGGCAAGGAAGCAATTCATAAAGAAGATAGTGTAAAAAAAAATAAATAGGTTATTAACTTTAAAATAAGAAATATGAATGTTTAAACAGAGTCTAAATGCCGAGAACAACGTAGACCAAGTCGATTAAACTTACTGACAAAGAGCTGCACGCTTTTACCATCAGGCGCAAAATATTGGTACCAAGCGCTATACTGTGGGCCATGTGTAGTTTGAGTAGAGCTCCAATAATAACCTAAGAGAGAAATAAGGCCATTGTCTACAAGACTGGATTGTATGTTTTGCAAGGTAGGTGTGCTTGAAGTACCACAGATAGCATCGCCATAACCCATTTCACACATTGCTGGTAAATACCAATCGCTATAATCATTAATAGTTTGCTTACAATAGGCTGCTGCATAATAGGCCGGATCAATAGGCGCACCTTTAGCATTATTTTGATAAAAAAGATAAATGTTATCCGTATTACATGCCCCGTCTTGACTTCCATTGCATGCATTTTGACCAGCTACTTGTCCAATATTAGGAATAGGTGCTGACGGGGTCGACCTATTTGAAACACCAAAGATACTATCGTAGGCGGCATCATCAGGTGTATTCCCATTACCATTGGAGCTCCAAATAACCCCATTAGGATGAGGGGGAGCTTGGTCTGCTAGGGTAACGACCTTGCCACCAACACTTTGAGTATCTGCCGTTGAATCATCAAAAGCATAGACATAGCCGCCTTGATAAATACAACCATAGTTTAATACTACAACCTCGCTAGATATAGCGCTCGCATTATCAGCTGTTACTCGGATTATTCCTGGAATAGGGCTTGTTCCACTCGAACAGGGATTCGTGCCATCTGAGGTGGCTGTATTACCTGGAATAATGGTAATGATACAATGATCACCTGCTGTAAGAATATTTTCACAAGTGGTGGTGCTTGTGGTACCTTCTGGCCAGGCAGGCAAGTTAACGGTGAAATTGGTAGCAGGTAAATTACCTGTGTTTTCAATGGTAATTATCCGAGCTAAACCAGAATTGGGTGCTCCATTGATACCATATTCAATGATTCCTGCAGCACTCAATGCTAATTTATTAACACTCATAGTTAACGCCGTAGTATTTGTAGTACAGGTTATCCCAACATTGCGAACATTCGCTTCTCCTATAGTGCCACTGGGATTAGTTACTTTACAATTTTGTGTCTCTGGATGATGGCGCACCGTGACATGGTAGGTTGCATCTTTGGTGATTGGAGTAGGAAAGGTAAAAGGGCCATTATTATGAATAGACAAATCATCCATCCCATTGTTTTGCAATACGACTGTACCGTCTAAACTTAAGACCTTTCCACCAACAGTATATGCCTTAGTTGCACAAGTTACTTGCACATTGGTGATATTAGACGTCTTTATTCTTCCTCTCTTATTAGCTAGCGTACAGCGTTGAGTTTTAGGTTGTTGTAATATCGTAACATCATAAATTGCGCCTTGGGCTACTGGCTCAATAAATGTAAAAGAACTATTACTATTTACTGTCAACGTATCGCTACCGTTATTTTGGAGTACAAGGGATTCAGAAGAGGCTAAACCCGAAACACTACCTCCCACTGTATAAACATGAGTAGAACAATTTACGACGATGTTGGCCACGTTAGCCTTAGTGACTACGCCATTGCCATTACTCACTGTACAGGTCTGATTACGAGGTTGGTTTTTTATTGTGATCGCGTAAGAACGCCCAGGCGATAAGGCTTTAGGAAAAGTATAAGTCCCATCTGTATTTAGGATAAGCTTATCATGGCCATTATTTACTAGAATCAAGCGCCCATGAAGACCAAAAACAGCGCCGCCTATTGTATAGTTTGCAGCCGGTCCTTTAGTAATTCTTAGAACATCATTAAGGCTTGGCTTATAGCATTTACTCCAAATACATTGGCTACATACTACAGGGCCTCCTTTTATATTTCCCGACAAAGCACGTCCATTAATGGTTAAATTTAGAATGCAAGATTCTTTATAACCTAATACAAAGTTTTTAGGGCAGTAACCTGCTGTAGTTATTTGTTTCACGCCAATAATAGGCTTCATCGCAAGCTTATAAGGGATTATGGATTGATTTGTAATTTGATATTTTATGGTGGCCGTATCATTTGCAGGAACTGTAATTTTGGTTGCAGTTAGAGGTTTAAATGTCCACCTGGCTAAATCTGCGTGTACTAAAGTGATAACAAGCATCATTCCAATAACAGAGAGCATTCTATTCATTAAATTCCTTTTATTTACTATGCTGTCCTTAGAGATGCATTATTTATAAATTACCATGACTACAGCAGAGAATAAACTAAATACAGGCATCGTTTGCCTTCATCTTTGATTTCTACAATAACTATCTTTCAATTCCAGCCATGAACTTTAGCATTAATTATAATGATTGGTTTAAGTGACAAATGATTAGACCTAATTTGTAATTTAATAAAAATCCATCTAACTTTAAATTTAGGTTTGGATAAAATTATTGAAAGGAATATCAAATGCCCCATACTAAAGATTTTAAAAACGAGTCACAAGATGCACGTCGTAAAGATGAGCACAATTCGGTGCATCCTGACGAAGCACGTGGAAAATCAGATAAGTCATACAAAACTTCAAGTAAGCCCTCGAATTCAAAAAATAAACTAAAAAAATAGAGGCTCTACGTTGTGGCTAGATTTCAAAATAAGCATTCGGTAGCGATCTTAGAACCGAAAAAGAGTTTTATAATTCTAAAATAGACGGTAGTAAGTTAAATCTTGCCCTTGAATAGAGCTTATAAGCTTGATTAATTTTATAATCAAATCTACCTAGTTAAAGCACAAGGCTGAATGAACTAGGTAGATAGAATTTATTTAATAATTAAATTGCGGTGAGGTATTAAGTTGTTTAAGTTTGTCATTAAATAAAATTTCTGCTTGATTCATTTCTTCTTCAATGTCTAATGTATGCCAAGTAAGTGCAGTATCGTCTGAAAATTTAATAATATAATTTTTTATATGAACCTCGTCTCTTTTCTGGAAAAAACCAGCTTTATAAGTTGTTTTAGTTTCTTCCTTTTCATCAAAACTTAAACCTTTTATTGGCTTGTCTCCAAACTCTTGTGTCATTAATTCAGAAAATTCTTTATCAAATAAAATTGAGCTAGCTTCTTTAAGAGCTCCTTGAGCTTGACTTATTTTATGTTTCGCTTTTATTAATACAAAAATATTACACTTAGCATCCTCTAATCTTGAGCCTAATTTCTCTATTTTAATATAATAGGGTATGCATAGTGATTGAAACTCTTTACAAAGAGCCTCAATTTCTCGCAAGCAGGCGACATTTGCATCAAATTTATAAGAATGTGGAGAGCGTTGTTTTATAGCAGCAATATAACGAGACTTTATATCTAGTAGCTTCATTTTTTCCTGAGCAGATAACTTCATTGTACATCAATCCTTAAGCTAGCAGTTTATAGTAACGGAAGAAATATATCGGTTTGCTAATACGATGGCAATATTAGCTTATAAACGATAATGAAGGAAAGATTTATATTATGTATTAATTTATATTAGTTAATGCATGCAAATAATTATAATTAATAGTTTTTAGGATAATGGGGCATAGAGTGAGGCCTTCAAATAGTCTAATTAAGTGTGATTACTGGACTAACCAGTTGCGGAAAATTAGAGATGTTGCTTAGGCAAGAAAAGCTTCCAATTAAGTATCAAGATCACAGTCTAATAGGTAAATAGATTAATTGTCGTGAGTACCATCTAGTAGAGTCAGACTCGTTGCTTATTCATAAACTAGATAAAGACTTTATTATCTTTGAAAGGGCAGGAACTCATTCTGATTTATTCAAATTGCTAATGCATCAAGCATTTAACCTTGAGTAAATTCTATATCCCCAAAATAAGCTTATTGCTGCAGCAATTCTCAATAGTCTCTAGTATTACTACCCTTCATCTTCATTATTTCAGCAAACTTATAGTTAATAAAATTAGTAAACTAAGAGCTTATTAAATTAATATCTAAAAGACATTGTAGTCTCAACATCCAAAGCATGCTCGATAGCAAAAGCATTAATTTTTTCTAACAGCTGTTGTTTGAGTGGTTCAGGAGCAAAGCTGTGTTCAATAGCGCGTTGAGTGATTTTAAGTAAATCTTTAGGTTCAAGATTTAATAAATTTTTAACATAATCATATTCAGACTGTAAAGTCGTGTTGAAAAATGGTGGATCATCGGTACTTAGCGAGTAACTCACGTTAGCTTCATGGATAATAGTTAATGGATGCTCTAGGTCTTTATACTCTTGAGGATAGTATGCCTTAGTTTGTAATTTATGATTACTTGTTGGGCATACTTCAAGATGGATTCCTCGTTCTTTTACCACTTGTAATAAGTTTTTATCAAAAGCTGCATGAATACCATGTCCAACCCGTTGCACGCCTAATAATTCAATAGCTTGTAGTACATTATCTGAATTTGTAAGCTCACCAGCATGGGCCGTTAATTTTAATCCTGCCTCTTTTGCTTTTTTGAACGCATTTACAAATAGCTCTGGATGAAAATTGATTTCATCACCTGCTAAACCAATACCACAGACATAATCATGTTTATTTTGAATAACCTGCTCAACCAATTGTTCACAAGTTTTTTGACCGAGATGCCTTACTAATACAACAATAATGCGCGATTCTATTCCAAATTCTTGATGAGCTTTTTTTATTCCCTCTTCTACCGCATTAATTGTTTCTATATAGGGAACTTTAAATCGAGACAGATGATCTGGAGATACAGTAAGCTCAGTATAAATAGAGCCTTGCGCGTGACTAAGTTTTAAATATTCATAAGTTATTTGTGTCAGTGCTTGTTTACAGTTCACTACACTACTAATCTCATCATATTGTTGTAAAAATTCTAGGAAATTTGTCCATGTAAAGCCTTTGCCATCTTCTGAAAATAATAAGGGTGATAAGGTAACCTGATAAGCTTCACTCATTTTTTTTACTAGCTCAGGTGACATTGTTCCTTCAAGATGAACATGTAATTCGGCTTTTGGCATTATTTGCATCAGGTCTAGCTTTTGGGGTTGAGGATTTGTAAATAGGCAGGGAGATTTAATGCCATATTTATACATGTGGGCTCTCTTTTATTATAAATTAGCCAGAGAATATAAGTTGTGAGTAATGAGTTTGCAACTCACTTAGAGAAAATAGTTATTTATCTTAATTACGCTCTGATTAATTTTAAACATAACTAAAATTAAAACACCTTTTTAAAGGTTTTAATTTATAAGTCTATAAAATAAATTTTTTAAATCCTATCCTTAGGACGAGATATCATGAAATTAAGTGATGGCAGTCAAACCCTTATTATCATTTCTGCTAGTCTAATCATTCGTCTACTAAGCCGATCTAGACGTACGACACAAACCGTGTCTCCTTGTCGAAGTTTTCCTAATAAACGATTTAATTCCTTACGATCATTTTTGCCCCGCTTACTTTTTCACTAAAAATTTCATCACAGCCAGCATCTTTTAGCTTTTGAATTTGAATGTCTAGGCTTTGATCATTAGGGGAAACACGAGCGTATCCAAATTTCATTTGCTATCCTTAACACATCTGTTTGCCCCAAAAACTTAAAAAGATGAAAGTTTTGAGACAAATAGTTTTAGGAGTATTTTTGGAACACTATTTTGATAGTAAAATAAGAAAAAGGACACCTATGAACCTATTTCTATCTCGGAAATAGCCAAAGATTGGAAATATTGTATTGAAGGTTGTGATATAGATGGTAAACCGTTACGAGTGATTATTACGTTTACTAACGATTTAATGCCCATTATTACGGTTATTAGAATCTAGTTGGAGTAAGGCTATGAAGTCTAAAAAATTGAAAAATTATATTTATGAAGGATTGGGCTTTCCTATTGAATTACAAGAAGTCGAGTTAAATTTGTATTGACGATGAATGGTATCCTAAAATAGATGTACAAAAAGTAGCTGATGAGGTAATAGCTAAGCTTGCAGAACAAGCCACCCATGATTTATATTGCAACAGCTTAAGTAATTAAGTGAATATAGTTACTAGAGAGCAGGGTGTATATAACGTTGCTTAAAGAAATCCGCTGATGAGTCTAATCAATTCTGTAATTAGATTAAGTAGCCATATTTAAAAACCCATAACTTATCCGGTCTACGTATTTTTTTAATAAGAGAATTACAATGTATAAATTCCTTGATTTTTTTAAAGACAAGCAAAACCGAATCGTATTATTCCAGATGCCTAATGGGCCGCTGATTTTTTGGTTTATATTCGCAGCATTGGATTTTTTTTGGAGCGATAATCAACCCAGGATTCATCATCTTTTACAGATGCTTAGTTTTGGTTTTATCTTTACGTGGGCGTGGTTAGAGATAACAAGTGGCGTGAATTATTTTCGCCGTACGCTTGGCCTGTTAGTTTTGATTATCGCAGTTTTCTTTTCATTTTATAATAGAATTTGAAAAGTTTGAGTCAATGATGGAATTACTTGATGATAATGAATTGGCTAAGCTAGTTGAGCATCGCTTATCTTCTCCTTTTAAATCTGTAAAAGTTGATATCGATGCGCTATGAGTTACTTTGGCACCTAAAGAATGGAAAAAACTTGCAAAGGGATTGCAGGAGCAATTTAAAAAAATATTAAAACGCCGCCTTGATAACCCACATGTCACATCGTCAATCCTACGTAACAAATTGAAAGACTGTATTTTGAAAGAATAGGTCTTTCCCATAATAAAAAAAATTATCTGAATTAGCACCCACATCTCGATTAAATAAAGAAAATAACCTAACGGTTCATGATCCCTGTATTTTTGAGTTCCTTCGTTTAACCTCCCGAGAGGTTAGGAGTGAGTCACATTTAGAGACAAAATTTCAGATGCTTAAGATGGCTAAATATAATCCAAAAAAAATCTAGATTGGGCTATGCCACTGATTGGCCCTAACAGAGTTTGGACTTTTTTGCACAAGTCCATCCAACCATTACTTGATTTAATCAGATACACATTCACTGAACAATTTGAAACAGAAATTTTTCATAAAATCGTCGTTATAAAACGAAATAATCAATATACCCATAAAAAAATCCCTTTGATGCATTAATTGCCTCTTAATACACATATTGAATAATTATTATTCAGTAAAAGCTAATTGAGAGGAGTACAGAATGACAAACATAAAAGATATTTTAAGGGAGGCAATGAATTATTCTAACTCCATCATTACTAATTCAGCTGCTAAACGTACCTCTACACCTAGTGAAATTAATGAGATAAATGAACGCATACGAACAATGCGAACGTCTATATTGAAAACTTGTCAACAAGTTGATCCATCTATAACTCCAAGAAATTTGGAATCAGGTAAAGGGTTTACTGATGAAAAAATTCTTTTGATTAAACAAAAGTACATTGAAAAATATAATATGGGAAACTGTGGTGAATTTGTAGCTTTGACCATTACCTACCTTTTAAATAATTATCAACATGAATTATATAATGCATATATTGATGTGTGGGCATCTGGTAGGAAAGGCGATAATCCAACTCATGTCTATTTACGAAT
Source organism: Legionella beliardensis (assembly GCF_900452395.1). Lineage (NCBI taxonomy): Bacteria > Pseudomonadati > Pseudomonadota > Gammaproteobacteria > Legionellales > Legionellaceae > Legionella > Legionella beliardensis. The sequence continues at coordinate 2,696,503 of NZ_UGNV01000001.1, read as the reverse complement.
ATGGGACTTTGAGCATACCGATGTATGTATGGATCCTACCGCAGGAGCAATCTTTGATCGTGTTAAAGCAAAATGGGTAGGTACCGTTTTTTTTCAAGGCGGTCGGAGTAATTGCCCCAATCGATACGAGGTGTTCTCTGAAAATTCTACACTATATGAAGAAAAACGTTTAGGTACTGTTATTCCTTCGGATTATAATCGTTCCCTAGGACCTAAATTTCATGCCCATGTAGATTGGCTTGTATCCATAGACAATGAATTGGAGCAACCTAATACTACAATAAAGCAGCAACGCTGATAATTAAGCTAAAACCGCGGCATTATCAACTTTATTCACTGGTTTTTATATAGAGAAGCAAGGAAGCTTTCATACATTTTATAATCATTCTCTATTAGGCTCTAATTAGAGAAAAGTAGCGCGCTTCACAGGAAGGCATATCCCTAATCTGATACAGCAATTTTTTTTATTTCCGCATTGAGCGGAAACAAAAAAATCATTATTGACCGCATACCCACACTATAGCTTCACTTACATCGTAGGTTGTTTCGCTCTGGCTGCGCTAACAGGATTGTCATGATAAAATCCTTTTTAAAATTTTCTCCCAATGTTAACCAGGCTTATTGGCAGATGCCCAACCACGTCATAAGTCGCCTTCAAAATCTCTTTTTATTGCATTTATCTTAACAAGACAAATTATTTTTTAATTGATTGCTTGCAGTAATTGTTTTTTCTTTGCCTCATCTAGAAAAGCCGCTTTAATTGCCATGCGGGTAAAGTCATGCATTTTCTCTTGGGAAAATTGATACAGTTGCTGTACCTTCTCGTATTCATTACCTAAATTGGTACCAAAGAAAGGTGGGTCATCTGAATTTAAACTGACCGTAATACCTGCATCCATTAAAGGAATAAGGGGATGGCTTTTTAAATCTTTAAAAAGGCCTAAGGCAATATTGCTCGTTGGACAAATTTCTAGAGCAATATTTTTATCCTTAAGTCTTGCAATCGTTTCTGGTGAGTGAATCGCCATAACGCCATGGCCAATACGTTGAATAGGTAAATAATCCATTGCTTCAATCATGCCACTGGCAGGTGCAAATTCTCCCGCATGCACTGTACATAATAAGCCACCGTCTGCGGCAATTTTGTAAGCCTTTTGAAACAATTTAGGTGGAAAATTAAATTCATCACCCCCAAGCCCAAACCCAACGAGACAAGGCACCTGTTCTTTTAAGGCTTGTTTGGCTACTTTTTCAGCCGATTCAGCGCCAAAATGACGCACGGCTGTAATAATAATACGGCCGATAATATTAAATTTTTCTTCAGCATCATCAATTGCTTGTTGAATAGCTTGCAAATGCTCGCTTGAAGGTATGCCACTTGCTTGTTCAGCATGGTCAGGTGAGTACATCATTTCTACATAAATCCCGCCTTGCTCTGCGGTAGATTTTAAATAGTCAAATGTAATATCATAGTAATCTTGAGGAGATTTTATTACCTCAGCAACAACATCATATGCTTTTAGAAAATCTAAAAAATCACTATAAACATAACGATTTTTATTATAATCAATGCGTTCTTCGGGTAAAAATACCTGATTACGCGCAGCTAATTTTTTAGCTAAATCAGGTGAAATGGTTCCTTCTAAGTGGACATGCAGCTCTGCTTTTTTAATAGACATGAAAACCTCATAAGAATTTTACATATAAATTGGTAAGTTACTGCAAAACCCGATAAAATTATAGATATAATTTTGTTTTAGGATAATCTATGAGTTCACAAGATATCGACAAAGCTTATATTAGCCCTTACGATAAATTTTTTTATCAATTTGATAAAGATCATCAAAAATCATACTCGCAGTCAGTAGAAATTAAAAAGCATGAGCGAATTGCTAAATTGCGTGATAATGCCGATGCTGAACGTACTGAGGGTGAGATTTGGCAGGATTTTTAATTATCCTGCTATTATGGCTTGTATAATTTAAATTTATCCAATTAAGGCATGTAATAATTTATAGGCTAAAATAGTTAACAAAGATGCCATGGGTAGCGTTAATATCCATGACATAAAAATGTTACGAATCACGATTAAATTAAGGGCGCCAATCCCACGAGCGAGACCAACACCTAATACCGCACCCACTAATGTTTGCGTTGCTGAAACAGGAATCCCGGTACTCGTTGCAACCACAACGGTAGTAGCAGCAGCTAGGGTCGCTGCGAAAGCTCGGCTTGGCGTTAACGCGGTAATGGAGCTACCGACTGTTTCAATGACTTTGCGGCCATACATTAAAAGACCTGAAACCACACCAAAACAGCCTAAAAAAATGATCCAAGCTGGGTAATTATCTAACGCTAGGGACTGGTGTGGTGCTGTTACTAAAGTATAAATAATAGTCAAAGGGCCAACCGCTAAAGCGACATCATTAGAGCCATGCGCAAAAACCATAGCACAGGCAGTTAATGCCATGAGCACTGCAAAATATTTCTCCACTTGAATAAAGCGCTCGCGTCGCCTAATTTTAGCCATTTCAGGAATACGCTTGATAATGATCATGCCAATGATGGTAATAGTAATACTGGTCGCCAAAGTAACAGCTAAATCTTGTTTGAGATTGAGATGAATATCAAAGTGATTTAATCCCTTAAATACCGTGATAAATGATAAAATAGAGCCCACTAAAAAAAGATATATAGGCACATACATCTTCGCTTTTTCTAAAGGGTCGCTTTTAATAAAAATAACTTGCTGAATACTGGTAAATAAAGCATAAGCGGTAATACCAGCGATAAAAGGTGAAGTTACCCAGCTAATGGCAATACGATAAACTTGTTCCCAATGAATAGCATGGCTGCCTAGAACAGTTGCTCCAAATCCTACCATTGAGCCTACTAAGGCGTTGGTAATCGATACAGGTACACCTAAATAACTAGCAAGATTCATCCAAATAGTACAAGCTAATAAAACGCCTAGCATACCTTCGATAAGAATTAAAGGCTGGTCCAGAAGCTGGCTACTGTTAATAATGCCGTCACGCATCGTTTCTGTAACGCCACTACCACCGAGAAAGGCACCAGCAAATTCAAAAATAATAGCAATAATCATTGCCTGGCGAACCGTAATGGCCTTTGAGCCCATTGTGGTACTCATCACATTCGCTAAATCATTTGCGCCCACACCCCAAGTCATTAAAAAACAAAGAGCTAACGCGATTAAAAGTAAAATAAAAGGATAATCCATGGATTTTAACTACCGGGCAATAAGAATTTGAAGACGAGCACCTACTGTTTGAGCATGATCTGCTAGATCACCAATCCATTGGACTAATTTATAAAGAAAAATAACTTCAATTACCGGAATTTCATTTTCCAACTCAAAAATTGAATGCCTAATATCCCACAGTTTTTTATCACTATCGTGCTCAATTTCATCAAGTGTCATTATCATTTCTTCAACAATTTTAACTTCACTACCGCGAAAGCCACTTTCTAATAATTCATCAAGTTCATTAATGGCTTTGCACGCTTGCTTAGATGCATCTAAACAGCGATTTAAAAGAGTCATGAAGGCAGCGGAAATTTGAGCGGGAATTTTCATTTGGCGACTAACAATTAAGCCGGCAATATCTTCGGCTGTATTGGCAATCCTGTCTTGGGCACTTAATAATTCTAAAAGATCAGTGCGGGATACAGGAAGAAAAAGACCTGTAGGTAGATGTAATCTTAAATCACGTTTAATAACATCCGCTTCTTTTTCAAGATCTATAATTTTCTGCTTAATAGAATCAGCCGTTTGCCAATCTTGTTTAAGTACAGCTGTAAAAAAAGGATAAAGCTGTTTAGCACAATGATGCACTTTACGCATATGTTGTTCAATAGGCCTAATAGGTGATGGCCCAAACATATTAAAGATGCTTCCCATAGTGGTTTAACCTAAGTCGTGTTGGTTCGATTATAGCTAGACCGAGCTTGTAATTCTACTGTTTTAATCAGGATTGTGTTAATAGGGCAGAATAGTTGTTATTATTTTGCTTTTAAAAGAAAAACCCTAGAATTCTATTATTAAAGGTCAGACCATGCAAATTGCAAACATTAAAGCACGTGAAATCTTAGATTCCCGTGGAAATCCTACCGTTGAGGCAGATATATCCCTGGTTAATGGTTTGATAGGACGGGCTAGTGTGCCATCTGGTGCTTCAACTGGAACAAGAGAAGCTTGCGAACTTCGTGATGGTGCCCTAGATCGTTACGCTGGCAAGGGTGTGACTAAGGCAGTTCATTATATAAATACTGAAATTAATGAAGCACTAAAAGGATGTAATGTTAGCTATCAAGAAGAAATTGATACTAAGTTGCGCGAATTAGATAATACTGAAAATAAGTCACGTCTAGGTGCTAATGCCCTTTTAGCTGTATCTTTAGCTGCGGCGCGTGCTTATGCTCACGCATCCCAGCAGCCTTTATATCAAGCATTGCATAAAGGTGAGTCAATGAGAATGCCCGTACCCATGATGAACGTGTTAAATGGTGGGGCACATGCAGATAATAATGTTGATATTCAAGAATTTATGATAATGCCTATAGGTGCTGCTAATTTTTCTACAGCCTTACAGATGGGTGCCGAGACATTTCATGTTTTAAAATCAGTATTAAAACAATATGGATTAAATACCGCGGTCGGTGATGAAGGTGGGTTTGCGCCAAACTTAAAATCTAATCGACATGCCTTAGATATATTAGCAAGAGCGATAGAACAGGCAGGTTTTAAACTAGGTCAAGACATGGTTTTTGCTTTGGATGTTGCTGCGTCTGAATTATATCGTGATCATTATTATTACCTTTCTTCTGACAATAAACGACTAGATAGTGCTGGAATCATTGCCTATTATCAAGATTTAGTTGCTGCTTATCCTATTGTAAGTATTGAAGATGGCTTAGATGAGAGCGATTGGACTGGCTGGCGTTTATTAACAGCTGAGTTAGGCGATCGCGTGCAATTAGTGGGTGATGATTTGTTTGTTACCAATGCCCAAATTTTACAAGAAGGCATTAACCAGCAAGTTGCTAATGCAATTTTAATTAAACCTAACCAAATTGGTACGTTAACTGAAACCAGGCAAACCATTCAATTAGCACATGCCAATAACTATCGCTGTGTGATGTCACATCGTTCTGGTGAAACTGAAGATACTTTCATCGCTGATTTAGCTGTAGCAACGGGCTGTGGGCAAATTAAAACAGGTTCATTATGTAGAACAGATAGAGTAGCCAAATACAACCAGCTTTTGAGAATTCAGGAATTAGTACCTACACTCACTTACCCTGGTAAAACGATATTTAGCGAATGATTTCATATAATCGCTTTATTGATTATAGAAGCATATACTAATTTAACATACTACTTTAGGTGACTAGCATTATGCGACCAGTTGTCATTATCCTGCTTTTAGCATTATTAGGCTTACAGTATAAGCTATGGTTAGGGGACGGCAGTATTTTGCACTGGTACCGCTTAGAAGACAAAATTGCTAAGCAAAAAAAGGAAAATGAAAACCTAATAGCACGTAATCACGTGTTAGAAGCCGATATCTTAGAATTGAAAAGCGGTGATCAAGCATTAGAAGAACAGGCACGTTATGAACTAGGTATGGTCAAAAATGAGGAAACTTATTACCAGTTTATTGAATAACTTAGTTATAATCGCTCAACTGCTACTTTCATTGAGTCTCAATCTCTCTGCCTGAGGTTGCTATTTAATAATATAGTATCCACTAGGCAGGAATTAATTCAAAAGGTAAGGGGGGTGGTTCTTTATTCCAAAGGCTAATGACATAGCCACCACCGCCTGAGCCAGTTGGTTTAACGGCTAAAGCGCCTTGTTGCAGTAATAATTGCATATGCTGAAATAAATTTTCACTTACAAGCCCCCAAGCTTTAAAGCAATCAGCACTTTCTTGTATGGCTTCTTGCAGTAATACGAGACCATCTTTAGCAGAGGCGCTTTCTAAAGCTTTTCTAGCTTTGTGAACAGCCTGCTGCATCATTTCATCAATATTTCGAGCATAGGCCTCATTGGTTTGCCATAGATTGCTTACTTGATTATTACAATGCAGGGTAAGACCAACTTGTTCGCAAGAGGATAAATACAATTGGGGCTGCCAAGTTTGTTGAATTGGCTCAGTCTGCCCTTGCTGAAAATAAACACCTGCTGTAGCCGCGACACCGGCAATATCTAAGCCACTACTTTGGCCGTGAAATAAATTTTCAAGCTCTCTTGCAAAGGAGAATAGTTGATCGGAAGTTAATAATTTCTGAGTAGAAAACCATCTTGCTACAGCGACACAAAGGGCTGCTGAAGCACCCATACCGGCGCCAATAGGAATATTAGATTCAATGTGAAAGTGGCCAGTTAAACGATTAATTGAATGACCTAAAAGCTTTTGTCCTCGCTCTAATACTGGCCAGAATAATAGGTGCATATCATGACTGCTAGCACCCGAAAAATCGGCATGAAGCTCGGTAGTGGAAGGGCAATAGGTTAAAGTCAGTTTTCTTCCTTTAACTGGAAAGACCAAGGCACCGTGGCCACGTAAAACAGCGTGCTCACCTGCCAGAATCCATTTACCATGCGTTGACGTTACGAAACTACAAAACATCATAATTACCAACTAAAAAATCGCGCTTAAATTGTAGAGCCATGTCGGTTTGCTCTGGCCTATAAAGCAGATGAATATTTGGGCCTGCATCCATAGTTACAATCGGACCATCACCATGGCGTTCCCATAGGTTTTGTAAATCTTTTAAGACAAGTTTAGTATTCTCAGTCATATAAGTAAAAGGTTTATCACAAGTGGTAAATAAATGATGCATGTCTTGAAATTCTCGCCAACAAATGTCGTAAGCCTTGCTCCACGATTTTGAGTTAAGTGCAGACAATAACTCCTGCAAATTCTCACAGGCTCGTTTAAGGCGATCAAGGTATAAAGGGCTTGTTTTAATTAGTTGGTGCGCCTGGCTTGAAGGAATTTGTTTTTCATCATGACTTATAATAATGACTTGATGATGTAAATTATCATAAGGTAATTCAATGGGTCCTACTTTTTCTTCTTCCCAAAATGCCCAAGGAGAAAAAAATGAGCGGCAAGATGAGCCTGAACCGTGGCGACTTAGTTGTGCCTGTTCTTCAATAGCGGGTAAAGAAATATTTTGGCATTCGCAAATAGCACGAACTGCACATATGGTTAGAGCAGCGAAGCTTGACGCAGAGCTGGCTAATCCATTGCCATGGGGAAAGTTATTAGAAGATCGCACAATAAACGATCCAGAATAACCAAAGTGATCTTTTAAAAAGCTTAAATGATTTAAAAAACGTTCTTGGGCCTTCTCTGAGAGCGCAAAAGGCAAAGCGCCAGGGATATGTAAAGGTTCCCAAACGTCTTTTCGCCCCGGATGGGTTTCTAAAGTCACATTGGTTAATAACTTATTTAAAGTATAAGAAAGTGAAGGATTAGCTGGTATATTAAGTGCACTATCTTTTTTACCCATATATTTAATAAGCGCGATATTGGCAGGCGCCTGAGCAAACCACTGCATAGTTTTTCCTTGTTTTAAAATAGCTTAGCTTTAACTATTATTTAAATTAAATGAGCTAATGTCCAGGCGCATCATTCCAGAGAATCTTATGCAACTGTAATTGAAAGCGCACAGGTAGACAGTCTTTAATAATCCAATTAGCAAGGCTAGTTGCATCTAATTCTTGCCAACTTGGCGAAAAAAGAATAAAGGCTTTTTCAGGAAGCTGATATTCTTTGAGCATATGACAAGCCCACTCATAATCGCTTCGGCTGCACAAAACAAATTTAATTTGATCAGTCTTCTTTAAATAAGCTAAATTACTTATTAAGTTTTTACTGCATTCTTTAGAGTCAGGTGTTTTTAAGTCCATGACAATGGTAACTCGTTGATCAACATTGGCGATATCGCGAGCCCCACTTGTTTCTAAAGAAACATTAAAACCCGCATCACATAATTTCTCTAACAAAGCGAGGCAGTTAGGTTGCGCTAACGGCTCACCACCGGTTACACACACAAAAGGGCATTCAAAAGCGCTTACTTGAGCTAAAATAGTTTCTATATCAATGAGCTCACCACCACTAAAGGCATAAGCGGTGTCGCAGTATTGACAACGCAGCGGGCATCCTGTTAAGCGAACAAACACGGTCGGTAGCCCGACTGTGTTTGATTCGCCTTGAATGGAGTGAAAAATCTCTGTAATGCGTAATTTAGTACTTCTTACGTTCATAACATACTGATTGACTTTAACTTTGCGGCTGCTAACTCAGCTGTTGGGGTGTCCGGATAATTTTTAACTACTTCTTGTAAGTGCTGTCTCGCTTCTACCTCTTGGCCTGAAGCGGCTAGTGCATAGCCAATTTTTAATAAACAAGCAGCTGTTTTGCTTGACGATGGGAAACGATTTAATACCGTTTGAAAGTGCCCAATGGCATTGGAGTAATTCTTTTTAACCATATAAAGCTCACCTAGCCAATAATGTGCATTTGCAGTATAGCCTCCTTGCGGATATTTTGCTACAAAATTTTGCATAGCGGATAATGCTTCATCGAAGTGCTTATTTTTTACCAAATCATACGCAGCCAGATAACTGATTTGTTCATCAGCAGGATTGCGAGTAGCACTACCTACTGAGCTTGTAGGAGCCTGGTTGGCTTTAGGTTGCCCCTCTGTGTAGAAGGAAGATTTAGTCGGTTTAGAATTTGCATCTTTATTCGTGATGGGCGCAGGCTCACCAATCGATAGATCAGCTGTGGGTTCTGTCTGAAGGATCTTATTAGCAGAAGAAGGGCTAGAAGTAGTTGTTCGTATGCGAGCATCAATATCCTTATAAAAAGATAATTGTTGCTGCTGTAATGATTTTAATTCATGAGCTTGAACTTCTAATTGACCCCGTAATTCTTGTAATTCTTGCTGAAGGCCTTTTAACTTATCCAGTAACTCCACATTGCCGCCAACTTGGCCCATTTCATTATCTTGTGCCAGGGCAATTTCTTCTTCAGGTTCGTTATCATTCAATTGAGCCTTAGCAACAGGCTGCTCCATAGCCGCCTGTCCTTCATCAAGGATCACAAAATTTTCACTGTCATCTACAACTGGCGCTTCTGCAAGCGCCCAAAAAGGTAGAAGACAAGTAAAACAGATAATTAAAAAGCCCTTGGGCGATCTTATCATCGGGTTGCCTCATAAATGAATTCTACACGACGATTTTGTGCATGCGATGCATCATCGTGACCAAAGTTTGCAGGACGTTCCTTGCCATAGCTAACAATACGGATTTGTTGACGGTTTACGCCGGCCATACGCATCAGTTCCGCTACGGTATTCGCCCGTCTTTCACCTAAAGCGACGTTATATTCGCGGCTACCACGTTCATCAGTATGTCCAGCTAACAATACGCGCGCGCCAGGGTGTGATTTTAAATAGTCAGATTGGGCATTTAAAGATGCCATGTATTTTGGCGCAAAATTGCTATCATCATATGAAAAGAGATAAAGTTGGTTATGAGGCGCTTGGGTTGTATACGATTCGCCGGGAGCTTGCCCTGGGAAGCGTTTAAATTGCCCTAAACCATGTGCAGCCATGTCGCCATCATCATAAGCCATACCACCTGCACCGTTCGGATTCTTTGAGCAGGATGCCAGCAGGACGATGCTTGCGGCTACCAGGCCCACCAATTTTAAAAACGATTTAGCTTTCATCCTTTTTTCTCCTTTATCGAATTTTTTTTAAACATTATTGAAATACGAGTTCTGGATAATAATCCTATAAAAGCGAAGGCTAATATGCGTCATAGAGCCTTATTGAGCTTCAAGATTTTTATTCAGAACCCGCGTTTATGCGCCAAATGGCGGCTCATTGTATAATTGTTTTAACAATTTCGCTATGCTTTGTTGTTACCTATTTATATAAGCTTGGTCGAAAAAATAGCTAATTTTATATCGACTAATCTTTGTTAATTTGGATCTCTTATAAACTATGCTGTTTTAGAAATAACGCTCGTTTAGCGACATAATTGCATAGCGCTTATGTCGAACCTGCGCTACGTTTGTCATTTCTTGCATGTGTTATAACAAAGTTAACCAGTTGCGCTGTGAAAAGCCTTGTTGCTTGATTTGCAGCAATAACACCGCCATAGGGCGTGTCTGATGGGCAATTCACATGCTCGCTAATTAATTGCGAAGCAACAATTCGATTATCGGGTACATGAGTTAATACTACTTTAACAGTTAAGTCAATACGACTGGGCTTAGTTAAAAAGTTCTGTTCTAATTCAATTAATTGGGTATCAAGCCGATAATCAGTATTCTCGGTAACTGGTGTTGAGGCCACCACATAAAAATAGCCTGAGCGTTGTAAGCTTTGTAGAATTAAAGGCAATAACATTTCTGCTGGTGTATCAACCCAAGCATTATGCGCATAAGAGCTTAACTCATAAGGTTTATTTACATAGCGCATGTCTTGCGTATCATAACCTGCTACTGCTTCGGGTACAGCAACCAAAAGAGATAAATTCGAATAATGATTAGCTAATTTTTTTTCACTAAAAGTATCTAACTTATATTCATTAGTAATGGTTGGTTTAACAGGCGAGCAGGCAGCTAACAAGCAGCACATACCCAAAGTTAAAAAGTTAATTTTAATCACATTTATTCTCCAGGACCAGGTTTTGGTCCAGTTGTACCGCGAATGATAACTGACGGATTTTGACGCATTTGGGCACTTACTTTTTCAAGATTTGCAGCAATGGCATTGAGACGGCGCAGTAAGGCAAGTGCTGAAGGAATAGTTTGCTGGGAAATTTTATCAATTGTCTCTTTCCCGGAGTCCATGGTTGATGTAATACTTTGACTCGCTTGGCTGACTTCACTGGTTAATTTATTCATGCCTTGCTTTAAATCTTTAATGACTTGCGGAAACTGCTTGCTTGCCTCAGCCATGTTTTTCAAGAAAATATCTGAACTCTTTAAGCTGCTGGCAATACGCTCATTTTGCTTGGCTAACGTATCTGTAAAGGATTCAATGTTAGCTAGTGATTTTTTTAAATTTGTGGCATTTTCTTTATCTAAAATTGCTTTAAGTTGTAAACTAATACTATTAACATTTTCAGAAACATCTTTAATAACTTTATCGAGCTGATTAAGCAGAGAAGGTTTTGAGGGAATAATAGGATAAGGTTCCTGGGGTAATTTTTTTAAAGGTGTTAAGTCTGAGGAATTTGCTGACAAGCCAACATAAGTTGTTCCGGTAATTCCTTGGGTAATTAGTGTTGCCGTTGTACTTGTAGTAACAGGCGTGTCTTCAACAATACTTAATAATAATTTGACTTCTTGTGGGTCTAATTTGCTTAACTCAATTTTAGCCACGTTACCTACAGTGACACCATTATACTTAACCGGTGATTCTTCACTTAAGCCCGAAACGCCTTCATGAACATAAACAGCATAAATAGCATGTTTTTTCTTATCAAAGCCAACTGAAAGCCAAACAGCTGCAATAACTAGGGCACTTGTTAAAATGATAACCGCTAAGCCCACTATGGTGTAATTGGTTTTTGCTTCCAAAAGTTACTCCAATAAAAAGTTGGTCTAAATTTAAATTAATCACGTTACCCCAGTTCCCGTGTTTGCTTGTCTTTAAGGCCTTTTCCAAACACGCTCTACACATCTTCGAAGTGGGATTAAAGTAAATTTAAACAGTTTAAAGTTTCTCAAAATAATCAGCAATTAATGGATGCTGATTTTTCATTAATTCGTTGAGGGGCTCAACAGCTAGAATTTGCCCATCGCCAACGAAAGCTACCCTATCCGTAATGCGCTTTAATGATTCCATGTCATGGCTTACCATTACAACTGTTAAATTAAGTGCATCACGTAGAAACACAATTAAGTCATCAAATAAACGAGCACTGTGTGGATCGAGACCCGTTGTTGGTTCATCTAGAAACAATAACTCTGGATCCATAGCAATGGCTCTTGCAGCGGCCGCGCGCCTTTGCATACCACCACTTAATTCTGCTGGGAATTTTCCAGCGGCTTCCTTAGGTAGACCTACCAAAGCAATTTTTAACATAGCCAATTCTTCCATAAAGTCCCTAGGTAATGCCGTGAATTCTTGCATAGGAAACATGACATTTTCTAACACGGTTATGGCAGAAAATAGCGCACTATGTTGAAATAGCATACCCCAACGCTGGCGTATTTTAAATGCTTCTTGTGAAGATAAGGTTGTTAAATCTTGACCAAATATTTTTAAAGTGCCCGCAGTAGGCTTAAGTAACATCAATAAACTTCTTAAAATAGTGGTTTTACCGCTACCGCTACCACCAATGATTGCTAAAATTTCACCCTGATTGACAGTTAAATTAACATCTGAGTGCACCCATTGGCCGCCTAAGTAATTTTTAAGGCCTGAGATTTCAATAATAGGCTGATTCATTAAACTCCCATCCAGCTATAAAGAATAGAAAATATAGCGTCAGCAACAATAATTAAAAATAAAGCTTGTACGACGCTCTTTGTGGTCTGGGTGCCAATACTATCTGCGTTTGACTGCACTAAAAAACCTTGAAAACAGCCAACTAGAGACGTAATAAGTGCAAAGGCAGGCGCTTTATACAAGCCTAGCAGGAGCTGTTTTACGCCAACAGATTCTTTAAGACGCACTAAGAAATCATAATAACCTATGTTTAATTTCCACTTAGACATGACCATGGCGCCAAGTATACTAAAAAAATCAGACCAAAAAATTAATAAAGGAAATACAATAAGGAGTGCTATTACTTTAGGTACCACCAATAACTCAGTAGGCGATAGCCCCATTGTCAGGATAGCATCCACTTCCTCATTGATTTTCATACTGCCAATTTGCGCGGTAAATGCTGAGCTTGTCCGGCCTGCTACAATAATGGCGGTAATTAAAGGTGAAAATTCGCGAAAGATTGCCATGCCTGATAAATAAGCAATAAAATTATTGGCACCATACGTTTGTAATTGCAAACCCATTTGATAAGCTAAAACAACCCCAATAAGGCAGGAAAGTAGCGCGATAATAGGCAGTGCTTGAATGCCAGTTGTATCAATATTAGACGCAATACTAGGCAATCTAAAGCGGCGCCACTGTCTAAGTGCTTCTAAGAGTTTAACCGCTAAGTCGCCAACAAGCGCAATAAAGCCTGTGGTTTGCTGTAATTTTTTTACCGTTTCCTGCCCGGTGCGGTAGAGAAAATTATTATGGTGCCCAGCAGGCGTTTTATAAGTAATAATTTCTTGTTTATCATCGATTAACTTTAATAATGCTTTTTGCTGTTTAGAAAAATCAATGAGCTTCACTGATTTTCCTTGTTCTTTTAACGACCTAACAAAATCATGTAAAGTAAGGGCACCTGCACTATCAAAATAATCAAGCTTTGCACCACTAATAACAATAGTATCTGATTTGAGGTGAGGATTTAGATTATTACGTAATTCATCTAAATTAATAATTGACCATGACCCTTGGCATTGATAACAATTTTGCTCTTCATCAAAGACAAGTTTAGCAACTGGTTTTACCTTATTCATAATTACCGTTATGATAGAAAATAGCCTAGGATAATATGAATCCCTTTTTGCAGCAAAAATATTAACATAAAAGATGCTGTAATTAGTCAAAGGGTGCTTTACTAGAGGTAGCTTTACTATGAAGGAACTTATTCGTTTTCGAAATATACCAATTTTTCTATGGAATATTGATCCAGGCTATTTTCTACTAAAGCATGCAGCAAAAACTGTTTTTGCAATTTTAATTACCCTCTCTTTTTTACACCAAGAACCCTTTTTTACTAAGTTAATTGCAGGGTTAGTCTGTGGTTTTTCTATGCAGGGAATCGTTGCTAAAACGTTTTCAGGACGCATAATACAAGTCCTTATCTTTGATGCGCTCTATTTTAATTTATTTCTCTTAGGATTATTAATAAGAGATTTATCCGATATAAAAGGTGTTGTATTAATTTTATTAGGGTTTGCTGTAAATTATATTCGCCGTTTTAATTTACAAACGAGTACAGCACCAATGATGATGTGGATGTTGTGTTTTTTAGCAACCATTCTTCCTGTCAATACTAGCCATGCGATAACCTCACATTTATCTGGTCTTACTGTTGCTTTAATGACCTCAGCTGTCGTTTTATTATTTATATTTCCAGAAAATTATGCGCATCTCTTTGTTTACAATTCTAATCGTTTGTTTCAATTATTGGCTTTAGGTATGCTAGATATTGAGCGTTATCTATTAGCAAGAAGTTCTATAAGGCGTTTTGAGGAAAAAAAATTTAATCAGCTTAAATATAACTTAAATCATTTACTCGATATTAACCAAGCCATTGGACAGAGTGCTGTGTTAGTTAAACAGCAAGATAAAATTAATGAGATTTTAACCCATCAATATGCGCTTGTGCATGCGTATATATTAATGATTGAAGCGTATCGTATTCTTAAAATACATGGTTTTCATTTGTCTAATACAGTACGGTCAGCGTTAGGCTCAATAAATAAGCAATTTAGTGAGTTACTCAATTCAATAAAAATGAATAAAGACCATTCTATTTATGGGCCACCTCTAATCATTTCTATGACCCATTTGGCTGATCAATTAAGTCAACAACGAGTCATTGAGCCCACCATCATTATGTCTATATTAAATCTTAAATTAAGTTTTAACATTTTTAATAAACATATTGATCATTTGTTGGTAGAAAATAATGGCTGTTAGAGATACAACGAAACGAGGCTGTCAAGCAGCCATAGCTATTGCTATTGCTGAACTAATTACCTATATTTTTCAATTAGAAAGGGGATATTGGGTTGCGGTAACCGCAATGGCTTTAACCATGCAGACCTGGGCAGACAGTTTAAGGCGTTCTTTAGAGCGGGTGAGTATGACTGTGCTAGGTGGGTGTTTTGGGACCATGTTATATTGGCTTATTCCACCCAATCATACGCTGATTTTATTTATTTTATTGATTTTTATTTTTTTTACTGTTTATTTATTTCCTGCCTATCATTTAATAGGCGTTTTTTGCCTAACGGGGTTTGTGGTTTTTCTATTTGCTTTAATAGGAAATTGGGACTTAATGCTTTTGCGAGAGAGAATTTTAGATACGGCCTTAGGCGCAGGAATTACTATTTTAGTTAGTCGATTCTTTTTACCGATTAAGACGAATATCATTGATATTTTTGTCAATCATATTGAGCAAATTCAAGAAGCTTTAAATTTAGTATTTCAAACAGACTCGCAAACTTATCCCATTGCCGCAAGCCACCGCTTATATACTGATTTTCAAGCGTTAAGAAATAAAGCGTTGACGATTAGCTATGAGTTTTTATTTCATCGTATTACTAAGCGTGATTTTTATGTTTTAATGACTGAGTCTGCTTTTTGTACACAATATGTCGTAGGATTAATTGAGGCCTATCGCTGGATTGCGCCTTACTTAACAGACGAGGATCATAGCCGCATTAACCTGGCTGTAGAAGCAACGCAAGCTAATTTAATTACTTTAAAGCAGCGCTTAAAAAAAGAGGATTATGGCCCGATGTTACCACCAACTAACTTAATGGAACAATTTAATAAAGCGGTAGTAAATGATCCTAAGCGCTTTGCTTCTTTAGATAATAAAGCATTAGGATTTTTTAATTTAATGTATTTTTTTACAAGACTTAATACCCGCTTAAATGACATTTATCATTTATTAAGTAAATTAGGATGAGCAATTTAATTAACCTCAAAAATTTGATTAAATTATAGCCAAACTTAATTTTTTAAAAAATACATAAGTGTGATAAAATCTAAACCACTTTTAGGTTTATTAGCAACTTATGCAAGATAACTTTAATCAATTTGAAAAGCGCAAACAAGATCACATTGAATTAGCTTTGTTGCCAGATAATCAAGCATCTGAATTAAATAATCTAGATCAACTAACACTACAGCATGAAGCATTACCTGATCTTAATTTTAATGAGATAACGCTTGCTGGCACACGATTTGGTAAATCAATTCCTAAACCCTTTTTGGTAAGCTCAATGACTGCGGGACATAACGGCGCGCTTGCAATAAACCGTACATTATTAGCAGCCTGTGCTAACAGCGGTTGGGCCATGGGTGTGGGCTCGCAAAGACGAGAATTAACAGACAAGCAGGCTGCAAACGAATGGCATTTATTACGTCAAGAGTTTCCTGATGTTACGTTATTTAGTAATTTAGGTATTGCTCAATTATTGGAAGTGTCTTTATCTCAAGTAATGCAGTTGACCGATGTGCTCAATGCTGATGGATTAATTATTCACTGCAATCCTTTGCAAGAGGTTATGCAACCAGAAGGAACGCCTCATTTTAAAGGCTGTTGGCAACAGTTGGAAAATCTGGTCAAGAAGCTTCCCTTACCAGTTATTATTAAAGAAACAGGCTGTGGGTTTTCTAAATCGACATTAACGCGTTTAAATGATATTGGTGTTGCCGCAGTTGATGTGAGTGGTTTAGGTGGCACGCATTGGGGACGTATTGAGGGTTGCCGTTCTAAAAACACAATACAAAATAAAGCAGCTGAAACATTTAAAAATTGGGGAATAAATACAGTTAATAGTGTATTAAATGCAGTATCTATTAAGCCAAATTTTGAAATTTGGGGCTCTGGCGGTGTTCGACATGGGCTAGATGCTGCTAAACTATTTGCTTTAGGGGCAACAACCGTAGGTTTTGCCAAGCCTATGCTGCAAGCTGCATTAATTAGTGCAGAGCAAGTGTATGATTTAATGACTACGATAGAATATGAACTGCAGGTTGCCATGTTTTGTACAGGTAGTCGGGTACTTCATGAATTAAGGGAGAAGACATGCCTATAAGCAATCAAGCAGGAAAATTATTTCAGGGATTTTCGCGCTTGGGCCGAGAAGAACGATTTGAGCGCCTTTTACAGCTAGGTGCCTTGACTGTTGAAGATTTAATTTATTTAAGTCGTGGTGGCGTTCAAGATACTTCTCTTGCCGATAAACTTATAGAAAATGTAATCGGTTATTTTCAGCTACCCTTAGGGGTTGCGACTAATTTTTGTATTGATGGTAAGGATTATGTTATTCCTTTAGCGGTTGAAGAGACATCCATTATCGCAGCGCTATCAAAAACAGCCAAATGGATCAGACAACAAGGCACCATCACGACTTGGGTAGATGGCGAACATATTTTAGGTCAAATTCAATTAGCTAAAGTGAATGATTTTAAGAAGCTATCTACAATTTTCGCTAAAAATAAACAATTTCTTATTGAAAAAGCTAACCAAGATGTTGCAATGAACATGGTGAGAAGAGGTGGTGGCGTTGCTGATTTACACTTACGTCATCTACTACGTGAAGATGGTGGTGATATGGCCATTATTCATTTAACTATGAATAGCTGCGATGCCATGGGCGCTAATATCATAAACCAAGTTTTAGAATATTTAAAAACGCCTATAGAAAATTTAACGGGTGAACAAGTCACCATGTGTATTTTAACGAATTTAAATGATCATAAGTTAACGACCGCACAAGTTATTATCGATGATATCGATGAAGAATTAGGTATACGCTTACAAGAGGCATCCTACTTTGCCGAGCAAGATCCTTATCGTGCGGCGACTCATAATAAAGGTGTGATGAACGGTATTGATCCGGTGTTAATTGCCACAGGAAATGATTGGCGGGCAGTAGAAGCTGGCATGCATGCTTATGCCGCGCGTAATGGCCGCTATCAAGCAATCACTCGTTGGCGATTCAGTGATGGGCAATTGGTAGGCCAATTAACAGCGCCCATTGTCGTTGGGACAGTCGGCGGCGTCACTTCTTTGCATCCTACGGCTAAACTTTGCTTAAGAATGATGGGTATTGAATCAGCTAATCATTTATCACGTATTATCGCTGCGGTCGGCTTAGTACAAAATTTAGGTGCATTAAGAGCACTTTGTACCGATGGTATCATCAAGGGACATATGAAGCTGCATATTGATAATTTATTGCTTGTGGCAGGGGCAACTGCTCAAGAAATACCTGTATTAAAAGAGCGTTTACAGCATTTACTTTTAATCAATAAGCGTATTAGTTTAACCAATGCTTATGAACTTTTAACCTCTTTACGTCAGACACAGCTTGCGCAATGAAGTGGCAAATTCCAGCAAAAACGTTTTTAGTTGGTGAATACATAGCACTTGCACAGGCGCCGGCGATTCTTGTAACAACAAAACCATGCTTTAATTTTTCCCTGCAAGAGAGGGGAAACTCTTCCATTCATCCTGATTCTCCTGCCGGCCGCTTTTGGGTAAAATCTGGCCATACTCTAAATCAGATTCATTGGCAAGACCCCTATCTCGGGCGTGGTGGTCTAGGTGCTTCAAGCGCGCAATTTATTGGTGCTTATCTAGCCTCTTGCTATTTAAAAAAAATACCTGCAGAAGGGCAGGCCTTGCTAACAGGTTATTACCAACATGCTTGGCGTGGCGAAGGTGTTAAGCCTAGCGGCTACGATATAATTGCTCAAGCTCAGCACGGTTGTGTTTATATTGATCAAAAGAATAACCAGTTACACTGTTACGATTGGGCCTTTAAAGATATTTCGTTTGTATTGCTACATACAGGTAACAAACTCGCTACTCATCATCATTTACAAGAAATCAAGCTTCCTAATAGTCTTAATGAACTTCCAAAGCTCGTCGAGCAAGCAGAAACAGCATTTATTGAAAATAACAGCGCTAAGCTTATTACAGCGATTAATAGCTATCAGCATGAGTTGACTAAGTTAAATTTAGTCGCACCCACGACATTACAATTACTTAAATTATTTAAAACTAACCCTGATGTCTTAGCAATAAAAGGCTGCGGTGCTCTAGGTATGGATGTACTATTATTAATAATTCCTAGTGATAAGCTAATGACTCTATGCAATTTTTTTAAAGAAGAGCATTGGACTGTGCTTGCAACAAACAAAGAGCTTTATCAAAGTAAAGACTTAGTTGAGTTCCATTAATTTAAGCGTATGCAATTGTTAAGTAACTTCTAAACTATAGCGCATTGACACAAAAGTTAAATTTAAAATAAATAGCTCTTAAATTAACGAGACGTAAGTTTAATAAAATAAACATTTTGGATTAGAAATAGAAATAATTCAGCAAAATACTTGAATTTTCGCCCTAATCGGGTATCATCTCATCCTTCTTTGGGCCGTTAGCTCAGTCGGTAGAGCAGAAGGCTTTTAACCTTTGTGTCATAGGTTCGAATCCTATACGGCCCACCATGTTTGGTAACCTAAAGAAAAAAATTTACCCTTTTTGGGCCGTTAGCTCAGTCGGTAGAGCAGAAGGCTTTTAACCTTTGTGTCATAGGTTCGAATCCTATACGGCCCACCATGTTGACAATAGGTCAAAACGCAGCATCACAAAGCATTCATTGCGCTCGTAGCTCAGCTGGATAGAGTACTTGGCTTCGAACCAAGGTGTCGGGGGTTCGAGTCCCTCCGAGCGCGCCATTTTTATATTTAAAATCAATCAGTTATAATTAAATTACTACTCTAGATTACTTGGTTTTTACCTAAATTGTGGCATAAATGTGTCATAAATAGCTCTGTAAATAATTTATTAGGTTAAATTTAAAACAGAATTTCTATGGTTTTTAGATAGAGCACTTGGTTAGATCTAATATGACCGTGTAGCAAAGCCATTTTACAAGACCCCTTAATATTTTATTAATATAAATAATCTAAAATATAATTATGTAGTATTAAAGTTAGTATTCTTGATTATGAGTAAAGCAAAAGTCTCTATTTCAAAACCTGTTGTCGTTTCAGGTGCTGATGATTTAATGGCCCAAACAGTATTTGTGCCAACATCTAAGGTTAAACCCCCTAAAAATAGTTACCCTCTAGAAGATACGTCTGGTTATCATAACTACGTAACTGGTGTGGATGAAAAAAATGGTATCTATACCATCAAAGGTCAAACTTATGCAGGAGTAGCAAGGTCAATTACTATTAATCCAAAAACAGGCACTGTGACTGATCAAGATGGCCAAGAAGACACTAAAAAGTTTGGCAATGTGTGCAAACGGATGCTTGAAGAACAAGTGCAAATCTTCCATCATTTTAAAGTCAAGCCCCTTACTCCTATAGCACAAACAGGTACTTATCATACTAATCTTTCTAAGGGTGTGAGCTCAGGTGCTGATTTAATGGCCCAAACAGTGTTCGTGCCAACATCTAAGGTTAAACCCCCTAAAAATAGTTACCCTCTAGAAGATACGTCTGGTTATCATAACTACGTAACTGGTGTGGATGAAAAAAATGGTATCTATACCATCAAAGGTCAAACTTATGCAGGAGTAGCAAGGTCAATTACTATTAATCCAAAAACAGGCACTGTGACTGATCAAGATGGCCAAGAAGACACTAAAAAGTTTGGCAATGTGTGCAAGCGGATGCTTGAAGAACAAGTGCAAATCTTCCATCATTTTAAAGTCAAGTATCCTACTCCTATAGCACAAACAGGTACTTATCATACTAATCTTTCTAAGGGTGTGAGCTCAGGTGCTGATTTAATGGCCCAAACAGTGTTCGTGCCAACATCTAAGGTTAAACCCCCTAAAAATAGTTACCCTCTAGAAGATACGTCTGGTTATCATAACTACGTAACTGGTGTGGATGAAAAAAATGGTATCTATACCATCAAAGGTCAAACTTATGCAGGAGTAGCAAGGTCAATTACTATTAATCCAAAAACAGGCACTGTGACTGATCAAGATGGCCAAGAAGACACTAAAAAGTTTGGCAATGTGTGCAAACGGATGCTTGAAGAACAAGTGCAAATCTTCCATCATTTTAAAGTCAAGCACCCTACTAGTAAATTACAAGAAAGTAACTCTTTAAAGGGCGGTGAAAGTGGGGTAACACAGAAATTTAAACAATCGTTAGTAGATACGAAGGGAAAGGCTGAGTTAATAACTGGTGTAGATA
This sequence comes from Legionella beliardensis, assembly GCF_900452395.1. Taxonomy (NCBI): domain Bacteria; kingdom Pseudomonadati; phylum Pseudomonadota; class Gammaproteobacteria; order Legionellales; family Legionellaceae; genus Legionella; species Legionella beliardensis. The sequence continues at coordinate 2,675,419 of NZ_UGNV01000001.1, read as the reverse complement.
CAGAGAAATTGATGAATGATTTTCTGGAAAGGTTTAAAACATCTTTGGAAAAAAGCAAAATTTTATGTTTTACTCCATCCTCTCAATTTATGGAAAAATATAATAAGGCTATTAAATCGAATCAGCCATTCACTATTAACGATTTGCTAGATCATATTAAAACTAGAGAGGGAAAAAACTCTAGAAGTAGAGAGATCTTAGAGACTCTAATTGGAAAAGGTAACTTACAGAGTTTATTAAAAAACGAACCAGTAGATTTAAGTGATTACAATAAAGCTAGTGATAATAGTTTCAAAATTTAAATACATACTGCTCAACTTGCAGTCTTTGCAAAAGAAAGACTAAAAAATATATCTAATATAGCCAAGCCTGGGAGTAGGCCCAAAGGGCCGCGCCTCAGGTTTTCATTTTACTTTCTTAGCTTAACTAATTCTCTATGAAATTCCATTCATAGGAAATCCAACCTCATAAACACAGTAATTTATTTTCGCAGGGGTTTTATGCCTGGCGGTACTTATTTTTTTACTCTTGTCTTGAGAAGGCGGAAATTACAATTATTAACTTACCATATTGACCTACTGGGTGAAGCATTTCGAAAAATGAAACAAAACTATCCTTTATAGCGGCGTCGGTTCTGGGAGCATCGCATACGTGATGAATCAGACTTGCAAGCCCATATCGATTATATTCACTTTAACTCTGCTAAACATGGCTATGTAATTTGTGATAAAGAATCGCCCTCCAGTTTCATCGTTATGCTCAGAAGGGAGTATTGCAAGAAAATTGGGAATATGGTGGGGCTCAAGGTGAATTTGGAGAGCAGGTGTAGAGAAGGTGAACCTCGGATACGGCCCTTTGGTCCTATTCCCAGGCTTGCTGTCTTGTAAATTTTTTTATGAAAAATATAATTTATATCAGTTAAATTTATTCTGGGAATTTAAACCTATTGATCTAGTTTTTAGCGCATTTTGATATTGCAGCTTATCTACACCCAAAAGGTTAACCATAAATTTATGAAAAATCTTCAAAAGAATAAAATTGTACATTATAAGAGTAAAATGTAAATTTTCTGCAAAAATTTTATCACTTAAAAAAATGATATATCTGTTTTGTTATGATTTTTGAAAGAGAATACTATGAGTTTAATAAATGTCAAATTATGATTCAAAATCGGATATGAAAAAAGATGATAGGGTACGAGCATTAGAAAGTAACTCCTGTGGTATGTGTCGTGCAATGGGTTCACCAATTTGTTGTGGCCACGGAGCTGGAGGAAGTGGTAGTTCTCATAGCACTGCAAATGATGATACATCGTGTGCAAAAAGCATATTACCTATGCCAAAAATTACTGCTAATGCTACTTCAATTACTCAATCTCTTACTCAAAATGTGCCTTGGAGTTTGGTAGATGGTGCTGATTTAATGCTTAAATTTACTGATCCTAATGCGTTATTAAGTATTGCTCTTGATATGGAGAGCGGCTCACTAGTGTTTCGAAGTAACCGAGAATTATCACAAGAGGAGCAAAAGGCACAGGATGAATTATTTAACGCAATCGAAAATGAATTGATACTTTTTAAGAGCAAATTAACTGAAAAAAAACTGCAAGTCGAGCCGATAAAAGTTGCACGAGATCGCAATACTCTTTCCATAAAAATTTCTGATCCACAACATTATGATTTGTTTATTCAACGATTAATTGATAAGAATTTACTGCCCAATAAAGCGGCTCCTTTGCAACAGCAGCAAAATGAATGTCAACAATCTACTTTTAGTAAATCGGCAGAAACTATGCCAGAGGAAAATAAATTAACTGCTCCTACGCCATTTAATATTCGTGGTCCAAGGCCCAACGGATAGGAAATAGAAAGTTAGCTTTCCTTGAATTGCCATGCCTTCTTGAATTTAAGCTAAAGTTAGACGATAGGTATAATGTGTAAAGATTCTTAGGTGAATGAATTGGGAAAAATACTGTATTTATCAACTAAATCACTCGATATCAGCGCGTCAGATTTGTTAGGCGCTAGATTAGTTCATCCCGCGGATCTATAGGTGAAAGTTATCAGCGAACTCAGTGATCTTCGAGGAATAAATATACATGACTATGCAATGATTGTTTTTGACTCTGAAATAACTATTCCCCCTTGGAAAATCATCCGTGATATTAAATCATCCTTAGGAAATCAGCCTTGTCCGCCTTCATGGGTAAGGGGTGATATGAATACAATTACAAAAAGCTTCTTGGAAGCAAGTCAATTAACGGGTAGTGTTTTGGTAACCAAAGATTCAAAAGTAGTTATTTCTACTTGTAATGGTAAAGTTGACGGGCAACTCAGTTCTGACGCTCCGAATATTGAAATGGATACACCACACAATATTTGCTCAATCGGCAAAATGTTAACTGGACTTACTACGTTACAACTTATTCAGAATGGTAAGTTAGAATTGACCGATCAGATATATGATTATCTACCCGAAGGTTTTCCAAATAAAGAGAAATTTCAAACTGTTACCGTGGGACAGTTACTTACGCATACTGCAGGTATGGGCAATTATACTGAAAAATATAATATTGCTTTAAATGATCCAAATCAGGAAGATCCTCAATTCAAATCCTTAGATAGTTTTGTAAGATTTATTGATAACCCGGATTCGTTAAACGTGGGTAGCTTTAAATATAGTAATGTGGGCTATGTTGTATTAGGTAAGGTGATTGAGAAAGCTGCAAATAAAGGTAAAACTGTAAGCGAACATCAAAATTATTGGGATGTAGTCAATGAACTCATTTTAGCACCTAATGCTATAACCATTACTAGAGATAAGCCTCAATCTAAAAATCCGGCAACAAATAGTCAATTTGCTACAACTATAAAAATTGCTTCTAGCCCCGCGGGAGCAAATATGTGGGCAACACCAGCAGAACTAGATAAATTTGCCTATTTGGTTATGAGGCGCATTCAAGAGTCGCCGGAATATGAATCTCTTTTGGAAAATTTAAAAGTTAGAATGTACTCTGGTGAAGAAATTTATTATTCAGCTGGCATCATGATGGGCAAGAATTCAATGGGTGAAAATTTTTATTATCATAATGGCGGAGCGCGTGGGATCAGTTCACACTTACGAATAGATCCTTCTACCCAAATGACAGAAACCGTCTTTATTAATAATGATAGCGATGATAAGGATTTGGCCAGTGGGTTAGTTGCTGCAACTGTTGAATCCTATGTCATGGATGCTAAAGCTAACCATGTATATTATGCCGATCCTAAATTTAGCGATAATCCAGAACAACTTTTTCAGCAAGTTGCTCAAGAAGCAGGAGTGAATTTAGTCTCAACGCCGTTAGTAAATCGAGAACCTACTCAGCGATTTAGAGATGCTATGGCTCAAACAAGACATAGTGAGCTAGCCTCTACTGAGGTTGAAGAATTAGATAAGACAAGAGAGGGCAAATTTGACCTACATTAAAAATTTGTTCGTGTGGTAGCTACTCTACTATATTTTCCAAATAGGGCGAGATTTCCAATCTATCGGAAATCCCATCATTTTTACATCAATAGAATGTTCGGTGATTAGATCTATTAACTTATTTTTAAAATGATTATTAGGACTTATTATACTTAAAAAGTAAATTATCATTACTAAAGTATTATATATTTTTCTTGATGCTTCCTTCATTATATTATTTGAGCTTTCTTGCTCAAAATTACAAATTAAGTTATGTGGTTTTGAAATAGGAATAGTTAAAGTTTTAGTCATCCTTCGATTCCAAACCCGGTTATGGTGAGCGCATAAATTACGTAAATAAGCTAAATGCTCAATAAAGCTAATTAATACAGAATAGTCGAGGTTATAAATTTTACCTATTTTATTTCTGGTTTTGCTAGGTTTTAGATCCTTTAACCATTTTGAAAGAAGGCCAAATGAGATTATTTCACAAATAGCCCATATAGGCGGATTGTCGGGTAAGAAATGTTTAATAAAAAGCTCATCACTTCGTTCGATATCTTTCTTTAGAATTATTAAATTTTGAGCATGCCAATATCTATTTTTACTTAGTTCACAATTAAAATAAGCTTCTGGCCCGTAATCTTCGGCAAAATGATAGGCCCATTGGGTTCTAACAGAAACCTCAATGCGTTCTATTACATCTAAAAGTAACAATCTCAGCTCTCGATCAAAAATATATAAATTCAAAACACTTGAAAAGGTAGTCCCTTTTTTGAAATTATGAGTTTTAAGATCCTCTTGAAAGGGAATCCAATAACCTGAAAGGCGATAGTAATTTAGATGTTGTAAATAATGAGCAGTATCATTGTTAATTATTAAACCTCGTTTAACTAATAACTCTATTTGTTGCTCAATTGTTTTAAATGGTTTGTTACTCATTTAGAGACATTATAAAAAAGTAACCCGTCGGTTTGAGGATACTCAAATGAGCATAGCCTTGACGGGTTTTCTTGAGATAATTATCGTTCATTTTTCTATTTTTCGCAACTCCTAGAATTCTTATACTGTTATAAAAAAACTGTGTCATAAATTGTGACATAATCGTGACAGTGCTACGCTGTTTTTGGCTGTTCTAGGCTGTTTTTCAAGAATTTGATGCATCGCAGTCTATTCATAAATAAGTATTTTTAGATTAAAGCATCAGGCTTTGAACCAAGGTGTCGGGGGTTCGAGTCCCTCCGAGCTCGCCATTTTTGTATTTAAAATCAAGTACTTAGTTAGAATCTCAATATATTACAAAAATAGATGTAGCAAATTTGTAACACTTTTCTATCGCGCTGAGCCATAAGCAGTATTTGCTACAACAATCCCTAAGTTATTGATCCTGTTTGCAGCATTACGAAGATGATCACCAGAAAGGTGAGCGTAACGTAATACCATATCAAAGCTAGACCAGCCACCAAGTTGCTGTAATTCTTGTAGACTGGTTCCATTTTGTACATGCCAGCTAGCCCAAGTATGCCTTAAGTCATGCCATCTAAAATTTTTGATACCTGCACGTTTTAAAGCTTTAGACCAGGCTCGAGTGCTACATTTATTAATCCTTTTATTTTGATAAGTAAATACAAACTGAGGATGTTGAAGCTCTCGCGATTTTAAAATAGCTATGACATCATCATTGAGTGGAACAGGAATAGCTTTTTGGGTCTTCCCCATTTTAGGGGGCACATTAATCAACCGCATAACACTTTGACCCTTATACGATAATTTTCAAAATTTTTAAGGGTCTTTCCCATTTAGGGGGGCAGCTTTAATCACCCACAGAGGACCTTAACACGGGTTCTGTAGTTTTCAAAATTTCTAAAGCCATAGGCACGTCGTTGAATGAGCTTCATCTTACGATGGAAGCCTTCAGTGATACCATTTGACGGGTCTTTCCCATTTGCGGGGACAACCAACGCTTTGTGTTACGCAAATTGTGGCCTAGATGTGTCATAAAATTTTAGAAGTGTAGCCTGTTTGCAAGCAAACAGGCTATTTAATGCCATTAGAATTTTTAATAAATTATGTAACTGATTTTAATTAGGATGAAACTCCTGGCCTACCCGAAACTGTATTAGCTACTAATAAAGTTTTAGTTGTAGAAAACAGCGTGTTTGGCAGTCTCGGTCTAAATAGGTTTTGTAAAAAAATTAGAATGGCTGACACTTTGCTTTACCTCTTTCTCACTACTTTGAGGCATTAAATTCTGTTTTACAGCTGTTGCTAACGCAGTTACCAATTGAGTTAAATGACTAATTTCAGCAGATTGCTTTTCAATAATACTTTCTAGGTTTTTGATATGCATTTTTTCTTCAAAATACCGGAAGCGAGCTCGCCAGGATAAGGGTAAATCTTGTGATACCTGAATTAATTGATAGATTGATTGAAAAGCACTAGGTGACTTTAATTGCATCGATTGTAGTGATAACTCACTTTCACCAGGAGTAAGTTTAAGTAGTGCAGCATATAAACGTAAAACTAACTGCTTTGCATCAGGAAAACCTTCATTTATTGGCTCTAATAATGACAGACGCACATAAGACATAATTGAAGAATCCATTGTGGTAAGAGAACTTAACGTTTCAGTATAAAAAAAGAGTAGTTCAGGTAAATTGTATTTCTCTTGTTGAGAAGATATTTCTTTAAGTAACTCATCAGCTTTAGTCCAATCTTGAGCCATGCAAGCATATTTAAATTGACAGGCCAAAAATTTATCGCGCAAGGCAAATAATTTTGCATGACGCTTATTAGCATAATCAATAAAAAGCTTTTCTGATATGTCATCTAAGCGCTTAATTTGCAAAGCTAATCTGTTTTCATCAAAATCGGTTAGCAAATTTTGAAGGTTATTCTCGCAAGCTGTTAGTGATTGCTCTACACTCAATAACGCTTGATAGAATTTTTTATTTCTTTCTAAATGAAGGTCAAGAATAGACTGATATTGTTTTGATGTATTATTTCCCATCTCTAACGAAATAATAGAGTCATTTTTTTCTAAAGCTTTAACAAAAAACTCGGTACATACAAAGCCATTTTCAGTTTTATGATTATAGTAATCCCACTTCGCTGACGTTAAGACATTAATATTTTGTAACGCACAATTTTCTTCTAACATCTTGGCCAAATCTTGATGTTTAAAATCTAAATTATCATTATGGGCCAAATTTAAAGTAAGTAGGCTTCTATTGTTTATCAACCCCTGAAAAATATACTTGGCATTTGACTGGGACAGGTTGTTACTTGATAAATCCAAGCTAGTAAGAGTTGTATTCTTTGCTAATGCCTCGCCTAGTGCTAGGCAATTTAACTCGCTAATGGTATACCCGCGAAGCAAGGAATCAGGATCCTCTGGCTTTTTAATTGATAATTCTTTGATATCTGCATTATTTTTTATTAATTCAATATTCTCATTAATAGTTTGACTATATAGCGCCGCAAGTTCTTCTTGATTCATAATTAACCTATATTATCTGAAAAATAACTATGTTTATTAAAGCGGCACATTGTAACGATTTCTTCCTGCCCAAGATAGATGATTTTTAGAGAAGCAATAGGACTATCTTTAAACTTTTGTAAACGCTTAAGTAAAAGTGGGATGAGGCCTAGACATTGCTTAGCAGTAAGATATTTTTTCATCTGACCAAGACTGGAGTATGACGTCACCTGGAGCAATATTATTTAAAATTCAGTTTATTTTTAAGGCAATATGTAGACTAATAGTTTAACTATGATAATTATATTAATCAATTAGAGATGCTTTTTTTCAATATTTTGAACAAATCTAATAGCAGTTTAATGAAATTCTTTAAAGGTTCTTATCATAAAACTACTGTGTCATAAATTGTGTCATAACTGTGACAGCGCTACACTGTTTTAGGCAGTTCTAGGCTGTTTTTTAAGAATTTGATGCAACGCAGGTTATTGAAAAATAATTTTTTTTAAATTAAAGCATCAGGCTTCGAACCAAGGTGTCGGGGGTTCGAGTCCCTCCGAGCGCGCCATTTTTATCTTTTAAAATCAATCGGTTATAATTAAATTGCTACTCTAGAGCATTTGGTTTTTACCTAAATTGTGGCATAAATGTGTCATAAATCGCCCTATAAATATTTCTTTAGTTCAAAATTAAAACATATTTGGCGTGCTTTTTAGATAGAGCACTTGGTTAGATCTAATGTAAACCTGTAGGTTGCTTGCAATTTTGTATCTTAAGGGATACAATTAATTTATGAAAGAAATAAGAAGAAAAACAATTCAAATCTATCAAAAGGAAAATGGTGATTGTCCTTTTATTTCATGGCTTGAGTCGTTGGATACAGCGGTGCGTTACCGTATACAGTCGCGTCTCGCTAGAGTTATGCTGGGGAATTTAGGCGAGTATAAAATTTTAAGTGATGGTATAAGCGAATTAAAATTTAATTTTGGCTCTGGATACCGTATTTATTATACGGAAATGGATAACGTGATTGTCCTTTTACTTTGTGCAGGCGATAAGAAAACGCAGAGTAAGGACATAAAATTGGCAAAAGAATATCTAAAAGATTATTTAGGAGAGAATCATGGCTAAGAGTATTAATTATCATGATTATTTAATGGAAACCTTGAAAGATCCTGCTGAGGCAGCTGGATATTTAAATGCAGCACTTGATGATGGTGATATTGATGGATTTTTAGAAGCATTACGACATGTTGTAGAAGCCCATGGCGGCATGACCAAATTATCAGAGAAAACGTTAAAAGGCAGAAATAGCCTATATAAAACTATATCTAGTAATGGCAACCCCTATTTAAGAAATACTAATGACATTTTACACGCATTAGGTTTTCATTTGGCCGTTACACCCATAACGCGAAACCAACAAAAAGTGCTTAAAGGTGTCTAGTTTGTGCTTAAAAATTGGAGAATGAAAGAGGAATAAACCAGTATAAATAAGCAAATAAGGGTTATAATGGTTGAGCTGAGTTTAATTTGTGTTGGATTTATTTCGGGTCTTCTCCATTTTAGGGGGCACAATAATCAACCGCATAAAACTTTCACTCTTATACGATAATTTTCAAAGCCGTCGTTGAATGAGTTTCATTTTACGATGAAACCCCTCAGTGATGCCGTTATTTTTAGTAAAACGCCACATTCTAACAATTTCTTCTTCCCATGCTACGCCGTTTTTTTTAGGCAGTTAGGAAGGTTAATCGTTCTAATAAGGTTTATCAATTAGCAGATTAACAACTAATCGAATGAGGATATCTTTCTGACTTGGATTACTCTCTGCGACTAATAGAGCAAGTGCTACTAAACCATTTTCATTGAATTTAATCGGCAAATTTTGTGATTTAAGATATAACAAAAACATAAAGCTTCCAATTCTTTTATTTCCATCAGTGAAGGGATGATCTTTGATGATAAAATATAACAAATGAGCTGCTTTTTCTTCTGGTGTGCCATATAAAGGTTCGCTATCAAAAGTTTGTTCGATGTTATTTAATATACTATCCAGCCCACCATCACGCTCTTTACCAAACAATTCGGTTGCTTCGTTACGCGTACGTAATTCTTGTTTTAAAGACTCAATTGCTGATAAGGCTGCTAGATAAGTTAACTTGGATGACGTTTGTTTGCCTTTTGTTGGTAACTTGAGTTTTCCTTCATCATAAGCTAAAAGTAAATCCCAAGCTTTAGTATAGGCTAAAATTATTTGAATGGCTTCTTGGCCTAGGTCATTAACCAATTCATGGTTTATTAGTGTTTTCTGCAATAATTCAACGGTTTGTTGTAACTCGTGAATGCCTTGCTGATTTAACCGTTTTTCATTGTCTGTATAACCGCGAATTAAATGTTCTTTTAATATGTTACTAGTCCACTTTCTAAATTGAACGCCTTCTTTAGAATTTACTCGGTAGCCAACAGAAATAATGGCATCAAGATTATAGTAATCAACTTGGTAAGTTTTACCATCTGAGGCAGTTGTTGCAAAATTTGCAACAACTGAATTTTTATCTAATTCATTTATTTTAAATATATTACTCAAGTGTCGAGAGATAACTGATTTATCACGTCCAAATAGTTGTACCATTTGATTCAAAGTAAGCCACACAGTTTCGTTAGCCAGGTTAACATCTAATTCAACCTGTCCATCCTTAGCTGTATATATTACGACATCCGACACATGCACCTCTTTAGTGTTAATTATTATTGTGCCTAAAATAGGATTCTATCGTTAACTTGCCAAAATGGAAAATATAAACGAGTACAGAGTCTATAAAGCCTTATACCGACCGTACGTCCTTGCAATTGAAGTAACATCTATCCCTACTATATTGGCATTCTCTTTGCTGATATGTTCAGAAGGGAGTATTGCAAGAAAATTAGGGTATGATGGTGTCCCAGGTGCTGGAGAGTAGGCATGGTCAGTGTAAACCTGGGATAAGGCCCTTTGGGCCTGCACCCAGGCTTGTATCTTTAAAAAGCAAGCGAAAAAGCTTAATCTCAAGGGCACTTGGGATGGGAGAAGCGATCTTGTATCCAGGCAAGGCTTAGAGCCTGTCACGTAGATTAGGACCTTCTCCCCATTTATCAATCGACCGCACAGTATCTTAGGCCGCTCCGCAAAAGTGAGCCTGTATTCACAAGCTTGGTCAACGATAAACTAACCTCAAGTATTTTTAAAGCTATTGGAGATTAGCATGAGTGAGTATGAATTTGTAGGTGTTGATATCGCTAAAGAGAAATTTGATAGCGCCCTAGGCACCAATAACCGCTATAAACATGCTGTTTTTCCTAATAGGAAACAAGGATATAAAGCATTTCTTAACTGGCTTGAGCAATATACAATATCACCTTGGGTGTGTATGGAAGCCACGGGTCACTACAGTGAAGGATTAGCTGATTTCTTAGTAGACAAAGGGATACGGGTGAGTGTCGTTAATCCGTTCCAAATTAAGAGTTTTGCCAGAGCGATTCTGGCACGCAATAAAAACGACACAATTGATGCAAAAATCATCGCCCAATTTGGTCAACGAATGGCACCGCGCCTTTATCAGTCAAGCACGGTAGAACAAAAAGAACTAAGAGAGCTTACGAAAGTATTAGATATGCTCAAAGCGCAAGTCATTCAACTAAGCAATCAACTACATAGCCTTAAAGGACAGGCGGCACACAATAGGGTCTATTCCGAAGACATAGCAGCCTTATCCCAGGTTTTCATTTTCCTTCCATAGCTTAACAAACCACTCTAAAATTCCATCTGTTAAAAATGGATATGTATTCTTAGCTAAAGAATGGTTCTATTCTAGTTTTCATCGTTATGTTCAGAAGTGCGTATTGCAAGAAAATTGGAGATATGGGGTTCAAGGTGAGTTTGGGGAAGTGGTGCATGTAAACCTGGGATACGGCCCTTTGGGCCTACTCCCAGGCTACGCTGGTGGCTAAAGGCTTTTGTAAGCTTAGGTTTTATACGCTCTTTTTGCTAAATACTAATATTCTACTAATAAATGATAAATTAGTAATTTAAGTATTTATTAAATACTAATAATCTACTAATATTTACTAAATTAGTATTTAACTTAAAATAAAATGAAAATACCTCTATCGCCCCCAAATCTTGAGAAAAGCATTAAAGAATTAATGAAGGATCCTTCTGCTACAAAGATATTTATAGAGGCGCAAAGGTCTATTCAAGCAACGACAGAACAAGGAGAATATTTACACTGGGACAAAATAAGACATTTATCTCCTCCTCTGAATTTAACATCGGAACAATGGTGGTTTTTTATAAAGATTGCTCGTTCAGCTTTATATAAAAAATTACCATTTGAAGATAAATATAAAAATCCCTTTGTGATAGCAACTCCCGATATAATGCAACAAAAACTTCATTTAATTGATCGCTTATCTGGAAATAGCATTCAAAGCCCTACATTAACTATTAATAAAAATCTTAGGGATACGTATGTAATTCAATCCTTGATTGAAGAGGCAATTACTTCAAGTCAATTAGAAGGTGCATCTACAACACGGCAGATTGCTAAAGAAATGTTACGAGCAAGGAGAAAACCTACTAACCTTAGCGAGAGGATGATTTTCAATAACTATGAGGCAATGCAATTTGTACGAGAGGTTAGGGATATTCCTCTTACGAAAGAAATTATCTTAGAACTCCAAGGAACTCTTACTAAGGATACATTAGACAATCCCAAGGCAATTGGTTGTCTCAGAAAATCAGACGATATTCGAATATGGGATAATACAGATAAAATATTACATGTACCGCCAAATTTTTATGAATTGGACGAGCGAATTCAGAAAATATGCGATTTTGCCAACTCTAAAGAAGATGATTATAAATTTTTTCTTCATCCAGTTATAAAGGCGATTTTACTACATTTTATGCTAGCTTATGATCATCCTTTTGAAGATGGAAATGGACGAACTGCTCGTGCATTATTTTATTGGTCCATGGCTAATCAGGGTTATTGGTTAATGGAGTTTATTTCTATATCTCAAATCATTAAAAAAAGTCCAATTAGGTATGCCTTAGCTTACCTTCATACAGAAACAGACAGTAACGATGTAACTTATTTTGCAATTCAACAATTGGATATTATTTTAAAAGCGATTGAATATTTACATGAATTTATAAATGAAAAAGGGAGAAAAACTCGAGAAACTGAGAAGCTAATCTATACAAATCAATCTTTAAAAAACCAGCTTAATCATAGACAAATTGCTCTTATCATGCATGCTTTAAAGCATCCAAAGACTCAATATTTAATTGAAACTCATCGCCAATCCCACAATATAACCTACCAAACAGCAAGAACTGATTTATTGGAACTAGGTGAGTTAGGGTTATTAATTAAGCAAAAAATTGGGAAAGCCTTTGTATTTATAGTTCCTACTAATTTAGAAACAAGAATTGCAGGACAAGCATTATAAATTGTACACAAATACTAAGCTAAGTTTAGTTTTTTATTGTTCCATATCGATAAAAAATTCTTTTATAATTAGTAAATTACTGTGCCATAGATTGTGGCATAACTGTGACAGTATTGCGCTGTTTTAGGCAGTTCTAAGCCGTTTTTCAAGAATTTGATGCATCGCAAGCCATTGATAAATAATAATTTTTAAATTAACGCATCAGGCTTCGAACCAAGGTGTCGGGGGTTCGAGTCCCTCCGAGCGCGCCATTTTTATCCTTTAAAATCAATAAGTTATAATTAAATTGCTACTCTGGAGTACTTGGTTTTTACCTAAATTGTAGCTTTTAATAATTGATGTACAATCTTGGAAACATGCATCGCTTGACCTTGGCTTAGTGTTATTCGCAACAACATAAGATCATATCTCGCTTTGCATGTCACCTATTTTCAAAAAACTGAGGATACTTCAGGCCGAGTGGCCCGACTTGCACTTGCTGAATTTATGTTTAGGCAACTTTTATGGTTTTGTAACAGCACGTTAAGTCAACAATTGATAAAAAATTGTAATATTTTGTCTTACAAAGACACGTAATCGAAAAAAATAATATAATAAATAGATAACTATTTGTTAAATAGGTTTAAGATGGCGGATAAGTCCAACATATTTAGTAAATTATGGAATAAATTACGTGAAAGAGGTTCAGCAACTGCTGAAAACTCATCGGATTTAAAGAATACGGTATCGGATAATAAAGGGAATATACTTAAAACCTTAGGTAGTGCAGGTGTCGGTGCTCTTATAGGATCTTTATTTTTTCCTGGTATTGGTACAGCTATTGGTGGCGTGATTGGTGGACTTGTCGGTGCAAAAGATACCGAATTGATGAAAAGTTTAATTGAAAAAATAACATCGCCTGAGGTCAAGAAACGAGGAGGCTTAGGTGCAGCTGTAGGTGCATTTATTGGTTTTTTCATTCCAATTCCAGGTGCTACACTAATTGGGGCAGCTGTGGGCGCTACAATTGGTGCTAGTCTTCCTGCTATTAAAGAAGGTGTTTCAAAAGGTATTGCAGCTATTAAAAATTGGGCAAGTAAAACGAGTAAAGATGAAAATCAGGCGAATATGCCTCACAATAATCAAAACTCAGTGTCTCAATCAAAAGCGGCTGATGCTAGTAAGAAACGCACTGATAAGAACAATAATCAAAGTTCAATACCGCAGACCAGAACGCCCCCTACTAGTGAGCGCACTGGTAAAACTAATAATCAAAGCTCAATGCCACAAACAAGAATGCCCTCTACTAGTGAACGCACTGGTAAAACCAATAATCAAAGCTTAGCGCAAACAAGAACACCCTCTGCGAGTGAACGCACTGGTAGAACCAATAATCAACGCTCAATGCCGCAAGCGAGCAAGAACGCTACTACCAAAGGAAAGACTTCAAGACAACCTGCTTCTGACTTTAATGCAGATGATATCCCTCTAGTACCTTTAACCGAAGACTCTAAGCGGGCAAAGAAGATAGATTTACCTACTGTAAATCCAATCTTGGCAGCAAATAGTGTTGATGAGCATCCTTTGTCCCAGCAAGAGGATGCAAAAGTAGTAGCAAAAAATTCGTAGATTATAGCCAGCGTAGCCTGGGAGTAGCCCAAAGGGCCGTATCCCAGGTTTTCATTTTACTTCCACATAGAGTCCCAGCCTTGGCGCTTCAGCTGTAGAAGGAAATGGTCTTTATTTATAAATTGACAAGAAGTACATATGTCGAAAAAATAGAAATTCATCGACATATTTTATAGATATGTCGATGAAATCAACATATACTAATAATATGTCGATAATCTAACAATTTTTAAACATGAATTTTGATCCTAATAAACCCTATAATGATCTTCCTTATTTACCACCTAACGCTGAAATTGAAAATATTCGTATATTAAAAGCCTGTATCTCGGCTAGAGCTGCTTTGGCTGAGCTTAAACAAGCTGGTGAGTTGTTGCCTAATCAAAATTTATTAATTAACACATTGCCTTTATTAGAAGCTAAAGACAGTTCTGAAATTGAAAACATTATGACCACTACTGATAAATTATTTCAATTTTCACAAGTAGATAGTCATGCTGATTCTGCAACTAAAGAGGCATTGCGATATCGGACAGCCCTCTATCATGGTTTTAAATTACTACAAAATACACCATTAAATGCTGGAATAGCCACAACGCTTTGTTCAATAATAAAACATAAGGAAATGGATGTACGAAGAATACCAGGTACAACAATTACCAATTTAACGACAGGGGAAACAATTTATACCCCGCCGGTGGGTGAGAATCATATTCGAGATTTACTATCTAATTGGGAAAAATTTCTTCATCAGGAAGATGATTTAGATCCACTTATTCGCATGGCAGTAGCTCATTATCAATTTGAAGCCATTCATCCTTTTTTGGATGGTAACGGAAGAACAGGCCGTATAATAAATATTTTATTTCTATTAGAAAAAGAACTTCTTTCACTTCCTATATTATATCTTAGTCACTATATTGTGCGTCACAAAAAAGAATATTATCGTCTAATAAATCTTGTAACTACGGATAATAAGTGGGAAGAGTGGATACTTTATATGTTAGAGGCAGTTAAGCAAACAGCTCAATTTACTTATCACAAAATTGATGGAATCCGGAAGCTAATAGAATATACAATAAATTTTGCTCGCCAGAAATTGCCAAAAATTTATAGCAGAGAATTAATTCATATTATTTTTGAACAACCCTATTGTCGGATTCATAACCTTGTTGAAGCAGGAATTGCTCAGCGTCAAACGGGCTCTGTTTATCTAAAGAAATTATGTGAAATTGGAATTCTAAAAGAAATTGCGGTTGGTAAAGAAAAGTTATTTGTACATCCTAATTTGATACAATTATTGAGCCAGGATAGTAACACCTAATAAGTATGAGCACTCTCTTTAAAGCTTCATTTGTGTCATAAATTGTGGCATATCTGTGGCAGCACTACGCTGTTTTTCAAGAATTTCATGCATCGCAGGTTATTGAAAAATAAATATTTTTAAATTAAAGCCTTCGGATTCGAACCAAGGTGTTGGGGGTTCGAGTCCCTCCGAGCGCGCCATTTTTATATATTAAAATCAATAAGTTACTATTAAATTGCTACTCTAGAGTACTTGGTTTTTACCTAAATTATGACATAAATGTGTTTATAAATCGCCCTATAATTATATTTTTAGTTCAAAATTAAAACATTTTTGACGTGCTTTTTAGATAGAGCACTTGGTTAGATCTGATATGATCTTGTAGGTTGGGCCACCGGGCCTGAGGTATCCTCAGTTTTTTTTTGAAAATAGATGACATGCAAAGCGAGATATGATCTTATGTTGTTGCGAATAACACTAAGCCAAGGTCAAGCGATGCATGTTTCCAAGATTGTACATCAATTATTAAAAGCTACAATTCATAAAACCCGAATAACTACTTTATCTATATTGGTAGAGGGAGTTATAGACTGTAAAGCGCTTAAACTTACTTTATTAGGAAGGCATATAAAAATAAAGGGGAAAGAATGTTCTGGCATAAATCGTGTTGATAGATTTTTAGGAAATCCATTTTATCAAACGCAATCTATAGCGATTTATCGAGCGATTAGTCACCATGCAATGAGCGGCCTGCTGACACCTCTTTTGATAGTGGACTGGTCGAGTATCCCTGGCAGTCATTTGACTAGGGCAGGAGAACACTGTTTATTGAGAGCTTCTTTGGCTGCACAAGGACGGAGTATCACGGTTTATGAAGAAGTGCACCCTAAATCAAAAGAAGGCAATACGAAGGTCCATCAAACGTTTCTTTCTCGTCTAAAATCACTAGTATCTGTTGACTCTAAACCCTGTATTGTTACGGATGCGGGATTTAAGAATCCCTGGTTTAAAGCAGTTCTTGCCCTAGGATGGAATTATATAGGCCGCTTAAATGGCGCTGTTCATTATGATGACGGAACAGGTTTTAAGCCCCTATCGGCGCTGTTTGAGCACGCCACCAGTAAACCACAAGCAGCCGGTTCGGTCATTGTTGCTAAAACAAATCCCTTGACCACAAAAATATATCTTTACAAAAAACCAGCCAAGAGAAGAAAGCATCGCGGTAAAACCGGAAAAATCTTAACCAATAAGCAATCACGTAAGCAGGCTAAAAGTCATAGTGAGCCTTGGATCCTCACGTCTTCTTTAACTGGAAATCATATCGAAGAACTTATCATTAACTATTACAAACTGAGGATGACCATCGAAGAAAGCTTTCGCGATACTAAAAGCCAATACTATGGCTTGAGTTTAAATGAAAATGTCACACTTAACGTGAAGCGTTATATCGTTTGGCTCTTACTTGCTGCACTAGCCACTTTCATTGCCTGGATTGTTGGATATACTGCTGAAAAACTTAAATTACACTATGATTTTCAGGCTAATTCTTATCGCCATCGGCGTGTTTTATCCTTTTTCTTTTTAGGCTGTCAAGTTATCAGAAAACGTATCAAGTTTCAGATCAATATCGAGGATATTCAACGAAATAATTGGGGGATCCTCATGGATAGAAAAAGGTGAGGATCCCTCAGGCCACCTGGCCTAACACTTGCCAATTCTACCCCAATTCTATAAATTCAAAACCCAAAGGAATAAAAAGAGTCCAACAATGCGATATAGACGAGCATACGCATGTGGTACCACTTATTTTTTTACAGTTAATTTAAAAAATAGTAAAAGCAATTTATTAATAAATGAAATAAATACCTTAAAAGCGTCATTACAGAAAGTAAGACGAAATCATCCCTATAAAATAAATGCCGCTGTCATCCTGCCAAACCATCCCCATATGATTATGACTTTGCCTGCAGGCGATTCAAATTATTCGATACGCTGGAACTTAATTAATGGTGAGTTTTCAAAACAAATAAGACTTATCGAGGCCATCAATCAAAGTCGCAGAAATAAAAACGAGCGAGGGATAGGCAAAGAAGATTCTGGGAGCATTTAATTAGGGATGAGCAGGATTACATCCATCATGTCAGTTACATGCATTACAACCCGGTCAAGCATGGTTACGTTACCCATACCATTGACTGGCAATACTCTAGTTTGCGTCAATTTATTAAGCGCAGCGAACTACCAAAGGACTAGAGTAGGGGGAGGCTCGTCAAGACTCAATTGATGGCTGGGGTTGAAAATTTATTTGCAGGACTTAAACGTGTCGTAGCATTTTTACCGGGCTTGAAAAGTTAGCCCATAATTTTAAGGTTATGGTTTTTATTGCTTGTTCCTATATTTGGCTTAAATGAAATGAGAGCACGCCCATTTAATAAAAATAAATTTTTAATTACACTATTTATAAATCGTAAAAGTATCAGGAAGTTAAGAATTAAAGTTATAGATAATAAATATCTAAAATAAAAGTTAATTTATTTGTGGCCTTTCCAATAGTTCAAAGTGCATTTGCTTTTTTGCAAGATAAGCTTTTGTATAAACTATAGTATTATTTAAGGCACTATTAAATTGTAATTCGTTGTTATTAAATAATAATGTTATAATATTTATTTTTGGAAAATCATCAATAAAATCAAATTCTTCAATTATTTTAGGTATTTTTAAAACTGATAAAAATTCATTGAAACTATGGCCGCCGCTATTGAATAATAAACTAGAAATAAAGCATTGTAAGAAGGGGATAAATTTATCTGAATTATGAAAAGGTAATTGACCATTTTCTTGTAATTTTTTTAAGCATCTTATTTGGCATAGCATTGTTCCAGATATAGAACATGAAAATGGATGAACTAGAGACGAAAAATTTTGTTTCGGCCAAGCAGCATTTAAATCAAAATTGACTCTATCAGGTGGCCTAATAAAAGGAAATCCTTTTTTGGTAAAAATGATGTCATTTTTAGGTACAGGCATGTAACTTTTCATTAATCCAAAATGATTGGAATAGTAACCAACTTGGAAGTTTTTTCCATGAGTTTCAGCAGACGCTTCGATTACTTTTATCAGTCGACCTCGTTGTTGCTCAGAAAAAAAACCTACATTATATACATTAAGAGGTATCTCCGGTAATTTAGCTAATAATGTGCCTATCCATGCACATCTAAATATTAAAGATAACTTATTTTTTTCATTTTCAGAAAAAGCACGATAGCTTTTATTTGATGCTAATTTATAGAAAGCATCCATATATTCGTTTGCTATAAGATTATCGTATGCTGGAACCTTGCCACAAAGATAATTATCAAATTTAATTTGATCATCTTGGGGAATTAGTTTGTATAATGCATCATAATAAAGAGTGAGATCATCTAAATCAATTTTATCTATAGAAGTTAAAAGTGTTTCAAAGGCTAAATGGGTTTCAAAATACCTTCTGGTTGGATCTTCATTGATTATTTCAGCATTAATTGAAATTTTGTACTGCTGATTTAAATTGGTTTTTTTTAATAAATGTTGAATTAATTGTAAGTCATTTTTTGAAGTTATACCATCAAGATATAATTTTTTTAAGTCCATATTTTTTTGATTTTTATAATAATCAATTATAAGTAAAATTGCTTGTCCAAATGATATTTCTACCATAATTAATAACCAAATGTTATAAATTAATCACATTGTAAGTGGTTAACATTAAGAAAAAATTAACTTGTTTAAAATATTTTAATAAAGGATATGGCGTGTTCTCAATTTAAGGTCTCAAATTTGGATTAAATTTGTAAACTTCCATTGAAGTAAGAAACGGAGGAAAACCAATGACACGCTAAGTAATTACAGGAGATATGGACCAAAATAGAAAAGCTAGCGTAGCCTGGGAGTAGGCCCAAAGGGCCGTATCCCAGGTTTTCATTTTACTTTCGTAGATTTAACAAATCTCTATGAAATTCCATTTACAGGAAATCCAATTTCATAAGCAATGATGGTTTATTTTCGCAGGGATTTTATGCCTGATGGTACTTATTTTTTTACTCTTGCCTTGAGAAAGCGGAAATTAAAATTATTAATTTGCCATACTGACCTACTGGGTGAGTCATTTCGAAAAATGAAACAAAACTATCCTTTATAGCAGCGTCGGTTCTGGGCGCATCGAATACGTGATGAATCAGACTTGCAAGCCCATATTGATTATATCCACTTTAACCCTGCTAAACATGGCTATTTAATTTGTAATAAATAATGGCCCTCTAGTTTCATTGTTCTGTTCAAAAGGGCGTAGTGTAAGAAAATTGGGGATGTGACGTTGTTCAAGGTGAGTTTGGAGAGGAAGCGTGGTGAATGTAAACTTGGGATACGGCCCTTTGGGCCTACTCCCAGGCTACGCCTGCTAAGTTGTGGCATAAATGTGTCATAAGTTGATCTATAAATAATTTATTAGGTTAAAGTTAAAACATAAATCTTATAGTTTTTAAATAGAGCACTTGGTTAGATCTAATATAAACTCGTAGGCTGGCCCCCTGGCCCAACAAAAGCTTGTCAATTCAACCCAAAGTCTATAAATTCAAACCCAACGGAATAGACAGAGCTCAACAATGCGCTACAGACGAGCATACGTATGCGGTGCTACTTATTTTTTTAACGTGAATTTAAGAGATAGAAAAAGCGGTGAACTACCGTGTGACTGAAGTAGTGAGAGGCTCGCTGAGACTCAGGTGATAGCTGGGGAGTAAATATTGTGGGCCGAGTGGCCCAACCTACGCTTGTTCTGGTTTGACCAGGTGCTCTACTTATAAGATACTCTATTACTAGATTCTTTTTCTTCAGTTAGCTTGTTAAATATTTCTCGAACTATTTCAGGTGCTTCTTTAGTTATCTTACCGTGCTTATCAAGCCATTTAAGGTCTTGACATAATACTTCTCTAGTTCTATTATTTTTATCCATTGCATGGCTAATATATTGCTCTAGAGTCCAGGTTTCTTTTACTTCTGTGCGGTAAAGCCTTCCAAAAAAAGAGCATTGTCTATCCTTATTAAATAGTATACTGTGTTTATCTCGTACTTTCTCTAAAAGTTGTTTTTCTTCAGTAAGAAGATTTGCCATTTTTTTATCTCTTCTTGTAGTCAGATAAGAATATAATTCTGTAATACCTGTTCCAGTTTTCGCACTAACTTTAATTCCCTGTATGTCGTATCTTTCTTTAAATGCTCTAATCTGTTCTTCAGTAATACAAGTCTTATCTTGCCCTGAAGCTTCTAAATCTGTTTTAGTTTGAACAAGGATAATTTCTGCACCTTTATTTGCAGCTTGCCGAACTTTCTGAATATATTGCTCAGCCCCCCAACTACCATTATTACCCTCAAGTGATAGATTATTAAATCTATCTACACAAACAACAACTAAATCGGCATTCGATTGTTTAAGATTAGCATCTACAAAGCTATTATATCTTTCCTCAGTAGGTATATCATAAAATTCAAAAGCCTCCCGTGTATTTTTTACTTGATATCGGCTTATACCGATAGTAGGTTCATGGTTTTTAGTAAAGGCGTGATTTAGTTCAGGATTAACCTGGTTTGATAATTGTTTAATAAGCTCTGTTTTTCCTGAAGCGCTACCCCCTAAAAAGCTAATTCGAAGAGGTGTAGAGGTATTTTTTGAGTCTAATTTCTTATCGTCAGCAGAAATAGTAGCCTTTTTTATTCTATTTAATTGAATAATTAAATTATCTTTTGTTTCTTTAGGACCTCCCTTTACTAAATCGTCCATTGTTTCTTCAGGACTTCCCTTTACTAAAGCTTCCATTAATTTAGAAGGAATAGGTTTATCTGTATTATCAAGCCAATTTGAGATTTCTTGTTTAATCGTTATTAATTCTTCCTTCTTAATATCCTTTAAATTTACTTCAATAATCTCACTAAGCTCATCTATAAATTTTTGTTTAAGAATTTCACTATTAGTTATATTATGCGAAGCGGTAATCAGGCGCATACAAAGTTCAAACAAGCAGTTCCTACCATCAATCGTGGGATTTTTCTGGATAATGCCCCTTAATTTATTACGATACGAATCAAACATATAATTTCCAAATATATAACTTATTGTACTATTTTAGATCATATTTATTAAATTAATATTAAATCTAGCAGAAATTCAGCCAGCATAGCCTAGGAGTAGGCCCAAAGGGCCGTATCCTAGGTTTTCATTTATAGCAACGTCGGTTTTGGGAGCATCGAATACGTGATGAATCAGACTTGCAAGTCCATATCGATTATATCCACTTTAACCCGGCTAAACATGGCTATTTAATTTGTAATAAATAATGGCCCTCTAGTTTCATTGTTCTGTTCAAAAGGGCGTATTGCAAGAAAATTGGGAATATGATGGTGTTCAAGGTGAGTTTGGGGAGTAGGTGTGGTGAATGTAAACCTGAGATACGGCCTTTGGGCCTACTCCCAGGCTACACTGGTTTATATTTTTAAAAAGTAAGTGGAAAAACTTAATCGCAAGGCGCTTGGGATGGGAGAAGTGATCTATGCTGGCTGAGTAAGTTTAAATTGTAATAATGACTGAAATTAATATTGTCTTAATGATCATATTTTATACTTTGTATAAGTATGAGGAATATAAATTTAAGACGATATTTCCTTTTAACATTTATACAAAATAATTATCTAATTGATCGTCTAATAACCAAAGTCTGTATGGATTATTTATTTACAACATGTATTATTATGATACATAATTAAGTATTATCTAGGATGAAAATGAAAAGATTGTAGTTATTAGGATAATGATATGTATTTAAATTAACCTATATGTAATGAGATGTATTCTTTAAATAAACTACCGAAATTATTTGGACATCAATGGCTAATCAACATTATTAAAGAACTAGATTATCCATTAGACGCTGGTGATATTGAAGGAATGTGCTTTGGATTTGCTGTGGCTGGTCTATTATATGGCCTGGCTGGTCAAAGTGAGCGATTCGGAGAGCTGATTAATTTTTTAAAGACTACCGAGGTTGAACAACTAAAAGATTTAATAACGCAAGCAAAAGAGAAGTCAGAAAATAATGATAGTTTAAATTCTGATGAAAAAATGTACTTGTATTTAGACAAGCTTTTGATTTTATTAACGCAATTTCAAAACCCGGAAAATGTAAATAAGAAATATACTCAAAGACATCCTGAGGAAATGCTCCCCCCACTTCTTCATGAAATGATTGATGGATTAAAGGAAAATGAATGGAAAAAATTAATAGCTATAGATGATTTTTCAGGTGCTTATTCATTAGATGAAATAAGCGAATATCTTACTCAAATTAAATTAGCTGTAAATAATGCTGACATTCACCATCCAATCGGTTTTATTTTAAGAAGCGCTTCTCACGCTATAACACTTACCCATGATCCTGAGAAAAACCTATGGCAAATAATGAATGCCGATTTTGAAGTCGTATATTCTAGCGCGAATATTGAAGAAATAGCCAAGGGTATTAATTTGAGTTTAGCGCTCAATATGGAAACGACATATTTTTCTACCCAAATTTTTGTAACAGATTTAGAAAAGGATAAGGCTAATAAATTAATTGCACAACTTAATAAATCAGAAAGTCTTATTAAGATTCATCAAGTCACTAAAGAAAAAGCACAAAGTTTTCACCCAGGTAATAAACGAAGCCCAACACAAAGCTGGCTATTAGCTGCTTTATTCATGCGGCAAGGGAGCATTATTCAGCAGGTATTAGAAAATGGTGCAGATCCAAATTTTAAGGACTTTAAAGGCAATACCCCTCTTTTAATTTTACTCAATAGCAATGAAATCGATCTTTCAATTGTTAAAATTTTATTGGTGCAGGGTGCTGATATAAATATTAGGAATAAAAATAAGGGACTTTTTGGCCGGCCGTTAGCTTTGGCCGTTGAAAAAGGTAATACATTATTACTAGAAATGATGCTTTCAATTCCAGACATCAAACCGAGTCAAGCTGAATTAAATTATGCACTAGAGCGCTGCATTACTATATATGATAAAAACATTGTGGATCTATTATTGAAATATGGCGCTAATCCTCATTGTTTAATAGGAGGAGGTACTATCTTACACGAAGCCGTTAAAGCGAAAAATGTAGCTCTTGTTAATGACATCCTCGATTGCGGATTTTTCCCAGATAAATTGGATGAGTTAGATGAGACTGCACTACATACAGCAATTAATGTGGATTCAATGGAGTGTATTGAATCGTTTATTTCTCACGGCATACCTCTATTTTATACGGATGAAAATATACAAAGTATGAAAAAAGATAGCAAGCCATCGAGCCAAGATCAATCTAACCAAGACAGCGAACTAAGTTCTGACGCTGACGACAGTGATGAGGAGATAGCTCAACCGATTCAACTAGCAGCTGAATTAGGAAAAACTAAAATTGTTTTGAGGCTTATTAAAGCTGGTTGTCCATGTAACCAGGAAGTATTTGAAGAACTCGAAAAAAATGTTAGTGAGGAAGATATGTTACGGGTAAAATCTGCTGCTAAAACCTATCAAATGTCAAAGACACCTCAAAATTATTCTCTAAATACAAGTGCTTTCTTTGATAAAAGTGAGGATAAAATAGCAGATGCAAAAGAGACTGCATCCCGAAAAACACCAAAATAACGCCAATTCGAGTTTTTATCTTATAGAAAAAGAAGAGCTGAAAATCTTTTACTAATAGGCTGTTGTTTGAGGTTATATCTACTATAAACTCGTAGCAACTGTCTTGAGCTAAAAACTCAGGACAGTTGAGTTTGCTCAAAACTCCAGCATTGTTTTTTTCTAATCATAGCATTCATGATAATGAGCAATTCTCATACAAGCCATTAAAACAGTCATTTTAGCCAGCGTAGCCTGGGAGTAGGCCTAAAGGGCCGTATCCCAGGTTTTCATTTTACTTCCATAGCTCAACCAAATCTCTATGAAATTCCATTCACAGGAAACCCAATTTCATAAACAATGATGGTTTATTTTCGCAGAGATTTTACGCCTGGCGCTTATTTTTTACTCTTACCTTGAGAAAACGAAAATTACAATTATTAACTCGCCATATTAACCTGCTGGGTGAGGCATTTCGAAAAATGAAACAAAATTATCCTTTATAGCAACGCCGGTTTTGGTAGTATCGAGTACGTGATGAATCAGACTTGTAAGTCTATAGCGATTATATCCACTTTAACCCTGTTAAACATGGCTATGTAATTTGTGATAAAGAATGGCCCTCCAGTTTCATCGTTAGGTTCAGAAGGGAGTATTGCAACAGTATTGGGGGATGGTGTTTAAAGGGAGTTTGGGGAGTAGGCATGGTGAAGATAAACCTGGATACGGCCCTTTGGGCCTACACCCAGGCTACGCTTGCTGGCTTTTTCTTTTTAGGCTGCCAAGTGCTTAGGAAATATATAAGATTCATATCGCTCTACAACATTTTCAACGCCATAGATGGGGATCATCGGGTAAAATAAAGGTGAGGATTCTTCGGGCCGAGTGGCCCAATATTGATTTAATATTTTACGTGAAGTCTAAATTTGATGCATAATGTATTTTAAGATAAAATTGCATAATTTTTATTCTTGAGTTTTATTTTGATGAAGTCAAAATATTTACACGACGTTTTTGATGCTAAAGAGCAGTTAACAAATTCTATATTACCCATTCAAGGTTTCTTTCATGCTAAAAAAAGAGAATATATTCACACCAGAGAATATCCTTATACAAGCTTTGTAAAGGATATCTTCATTCCTAAGAATATAGATCGAAAGTTGCTACTAAGGATTTTGAAAAATCTTGATCATGTAAGTTTTATTACTTATTTAAATCACATTACAAATCAGGCTTATCTTGATTTAATGTTAGATTCTGCAATTTATAGTCGAAAATTCATTGAAAAAAATCGTATGTTTTTTATAGGATCGGCACTAAATAGTGAAACAGAACCTGCAGATTATGATACTGTTTGCTTTGGTATTGGTGATATTGATAGTACGGCATTAAAAAATGGAAGTCTAAAATATCCTCCAGCAAAAATTACAGTTAATTTTAAAAAACTCTTAAAAGCTAGGCATTGTATTGAAGGTCAAATGTTTGTTAAAGAGCATGATCTTTTATGGACCACTAAACCTGATAATCAAGAGTTCAGGGACACATGTACTACTGCAAAAGATCACGCAATGTTTGCTTGTTATAGCATACCTGAAGAATTTTCTAAGGTATTACCTATTGGTAATATTAATTTAAAAATTTACCGTAATGCGTGCGGTGTTAAATTTGTCTTAGAAAATGAACAATATGTACTTCATTATAATTATAATGGAAAGTATTTAGAGCCTTATAATGGGCTTTCTATAGAAGAAAAGCTACATTTTAATATCCAAGAAGAGGTCATAGAAAAGGATTTTGGACAGACTCTATTTTATGGTCCTGCTAAAGACACAGAGAAATTTTTTGTAATGCAATTTTTTAGACACATAGAAAAATTGCCTAAGCTAATGAAAATTATTTACGCTCAATTAGATGCTATTTCAGATGAAGAAATGATTCATTTATTTAATAATATAGGAAAAATACTTTCTTGTGGCGCAGAGTTTAATTTTCATCGTGGTTTTTGCTTACCTATAGAAGCTATTTCTCAAGTCCAATTCTTAAAACAATTTGATGTAGAAAATAAAGATAGGAAATTTTATTCAACCCACTATGGATGTAACCAGTTTTTTTCCAACCCATTATTTAAACCTGTCACTTTAGATATAAATGATGTCATTAATATTGTACAAAGTAGTGATATAAATTTATTAATAAGCTTAATTAGGGATTTTCAACCTGTATTTAAAAGTGCAAGATTTATTAAGTATATTTTAAATTTCACCAGAGAAGAAACAGAGCAATATAACTTACTAAATTCTTTATTTGAAGAAATAGTTTCAAATGAAAGTAGAGAAAGTTTACTACAAGGAAAAAGTCCTGCAGATATAATAGAGCATTTTGCTTTAATTATAGGTAATCGTGAAGGTGGAGTTAAGATAGTAAATCTATAATAAAAGCGGAGATTCTTTGTAAAATTTAAAGCCTGCTGTTGTTTTAAAGTGTTTATTAAAGACCCTTTAAACCAATATTGGGCTGAGTGGCCAACCTATGCTTGCTGGTAAATTCAGGTAATCTGTCTTTTTTTACTTTCTGGAAATACCGTGGCTTGACCCTGAAAGATAGACAGAAAATTAGCATCTAAAGGATTGCAAGAAAAAAGAAAGGTCAGGAAGAGTTGCATGGCATCTATACTCAATTAAGGTTCGAAGCATTAAGAAGATGGGTAGGTTATTGGGCAATTGGCATTTGCATCGAGAAGCCTTTTCAATTTATCGTTATCTATCCGGTCAGGTATTATCTTGCCAAAGTCGGCCATGGATTTATATTTGATTGGAGCTGTATCTGCTCCTTAATAAGGCTTTATGTTTTAAGTGCGATGTTGTCTTTGTCAGGTCGTGGATTTGTCCTTTATAAAGAATGTCACCCTGCCTCAAAGCATAATCATCAAGCGACACATCGTGCTTTTTTAAAGCGTTTGTGCGCGCTCTTACCCGCTGGGGTACATCCTATTATTGTAACTGACGCTGGATTTCGCACGCCTTGGTTTTTTCTTGTTTGCCCAGTCTGCCAAATGCAATGCTCTATCTCTTGTCTTCTTAGGACGCCAAGTCTTGAAGTATAAGCTTGACTTATCCTTACAAGCCTTCCTTTCCGTTATTACCTTGCTTGCCTCTCTTGCTTCTCATAATCAACCTCTTCGGTGTATTTTATGAGCAATTTTGTGGGGAACAACCAGGGCTTAACCACGGTATCCGCCTAATATACTACAGTGATATTAAAAATTTTGATTACATGATAAGACAGTTTTCCTCTTTTTGAGCAATTTTTTTGCCTTTTGGCTGAGCTTTTGGGGCAGCGAAAAAACTTAATTCTTTTTTGAGGTTTTTCTCAAATTCTTGTTGAAATAATTCTGCAACCATTTCTAGTTCTGGGCTTATATCATCATCACTTTCTTCTTGTTCTTCGTCCTCTTCAATCTCTTCTTTAGCGAATGTATTAAGAGCGTTAATGAAGCTATCATGAAAAAATCTAAGCATAGGTTGGGCTTTGGATGCTGTAGTCATAGGTTGTTGCAATTTTAGGCCACAGTAATTAGCTAAAAATTCTAATAGCTCAGTGTTGTTTTCTTCTATTGCTTTCCGAGCATACTTTTCTTTTTTAAAGTTCCTATGAAATAAAGTAAGTTTTGCTGCTTGGGTAAATTGGCCATCTAAAAGTAATTTTTCAAGCATACTTTCACCTAGCTTTCTAATTTTGGTATCTATCAGGCGTAACCTATGTAATATTTCTACATTATTTGGGTATTTATCATATAACGTAAAAAATAAATCATTAGCCTTTTCCTGAATTTGCATAACATTTTCAATGTCTGTGTCAGATATTTGTTTTAAATTAACACCCTTTACTAGCGTCTGATAAAAATTTATTAATTCATCTACTTCTCTATTAAACCGTGCAGAGGGTAGGTTCTTCTTCTTTTTTTTATGTTTTTTCTTTCTTTTTGTAGTAGCTGGCATGCTTGCTTTCGGCTGTTCCTCAGCTTCTTTTAAGCTCTTTAGTTTAGTTTGTTCTACCAAAGAATCTTGAACAGACCGTTCCATTTTTGCAATAAATTTTACAGTTTTTTCATAGTTATAATGCGGCACTAATGGAATTAAGTGCTTGGCAGCAGATTTTAGTTCTGAAAGTTTGTTTAGGTATTCTGTTCGCTTAGAAATGTCTTTTGCGTCTGATAATTCAGAAGCCTGTTTCTCAATAGTGTAATAAACTTTTTCAAGTTCTTTAATGGTTAGTTCTAAATCATTTCTTATCGAAGAAATGAAGGAAGAACATTGTTCTATAGCTAACGATTTTAAGGTAGGATTTAATTGAGTTAAAACGATTTCTGAATCCGAGATTCTTCTAAGAATTGGTAAGGTTGTAAGTGAGTCATTAGAATTGAAGTACACATGCAGTGAATAAGTTTCGCCTAAAAGATCAGTAAAATTAGCTGTATAGTGATACTCACTTAACTGAGGTATTTTTTCATTTTCTTTTTCATAAACACTGATGTGATGATTATTTAGAGTTAAGCTATTTTCTTCAGTTTCTA
Organism: Legionella beliardensis; assembly: GCF_900452395.1. Lineage (NCBI taxonomy): Bacteria > Pseudomonadati > Pseudomonadota > Gammaproteobacteria > Legionellales > Legionellaceae > Legionella > Legionella beliardensis. The sequence goes on along the minus strand of NZ_UGNV01000001.1, from coordinate 2,646,825 downwards.
AAACCTTATCTGCCCAGGGAAGTTTAATTAATAGATAATGGTGCCCATCTAGATCATGTTTTAAGTAAATTTTTTCTGGACGATTTTGTAAGCTATCTTCTTCATATCTTGTTTTTATATAAAAGAATAGTGGATTTTTAGCCATTTGCTCACCATATGCGCATGTAAATCTAACTTATAACAATAGTAACTTAAATTAAACTTTTTGAAAAATTATTATTTACACTTCTTCTTGCAAGCAAGCAAAGGGGTGTAGTGCAATGTCGTAATAGGAGCCTATTTTTTTGACGTTTTTATAATAAGCCAAGTTGGTTTACTGTTCGACCTCATAAATGCCGCGAGAGTAATTGGTGTTAAAGGTAAACCTGGGATACAGGCTGCGCCTTTCTCCCAGGCTACGCCGGCTGTCCTGAGTTTTTAGCTCAAGACAGTTGCTACGCTTGTGGTATTGATTATTTGAACTTAGAAATTACTATTGTGGTATTTTGACCAGCTATTTTCTAGATTCACATTATTCTTATCTTCTACTCCAAGAACAATACCGCCTGATTTAATGCCTTTTTCGTAAAATTTTGCACGCTCTTCGGGAATACCCCAGCCAACTAAAGAGCCAATTAAACCACCGGTAACACTTCCTGCACCAGCGCCAGCTATTCCTGCAGCTAATGGGCCCGCAACAATTAATCCTAAGCCTGGAAGAACAAGACTCGTGCCCATTGCAGCAATGGCTGCGAGGGTACCGCCTATAACAGCACCAGCAGCGCCACCAACTGCCATTCCTTCCATTGCCTTGTTACCGTCTTGCATTTGTACTAATTCAGAATCGTAGTACTTTTTACGTGACTCATCAGACATCAGTACGGTAATTTCCTCAGGTTTATATCCTTTTTCAATTGCGTCTGCGTAAGCTTTTTCTGCTGATTCACGAGTATCAAATAAACCGGTTGTAAAACGATTATTATTTTGATTGTTCATTTTACTTCTCCTAATAAGCGTTTTTGATAAAATACAAAAACTGCTTGAGAGTAACATACTAAGCTAATATTAGAAATGTTAGTGGAGTGGAAGAGCTTAATTGCTTACTGAATTCCTTCATAGATTGGAGGGGCTCGGTACAATCTGTAAACCTCGCGACACTATTGTTTTTTTGGAAGAAGAAATTTAGAATCTTCGGTAGCTTCCTTGCCAAAACAGCTAAATGATTTAAAAAAACTTTGGCGTTTTGGTAATGCTTCTGATTGTAAAGACGAGGCTTTAATTGCTTTTATAAAATTACCAATTATTTCCTCATAAGCTGCCTGATTTTCTACAGGGATAGTTGCACTTTTAAAATTAAATATATATTTTTCGCCATTAATTATTCTATTTGTTACTGCTATAGCTTCATCCCATTTTAATCTAATCTCATCTCTGCTAAAGCCATCAAATATATTAGGTTGTTCAAAAGTAGCGATTTGGATATTATTTTGTAATGATAATCGTAATAGTAAAGCGATAGCTAAAGTTCTTATATTTCCGTCTTTAAAGGGGTGCAGATGCTCAAGGTTATATATTAAGTTAATTATTACATCTTGTTTTTCTTGCAAGGTGTGCGCTTTTATTATTCTCTTATTGTAAATATCAATTAAATGCTGCATGGCGTGCTCAATTGACCTTGCACTAGCAAAAGGTCCTACATACGCATAGTGCCTGATATTTGGGTAAATAATAGCCGCCAAGTCATCATTATCCTTGGCATTAAATCTTTTTTTAACTTCGGATATGGTAGATGCTGAAATTGTTTCATCTGAATCTAATATTCTATCTCTAAAAGTAGGCTCATCTATGGGTGCGTTGTCAGTCGCCCTTAGAGGTTTTATAAGCCCTATTTTAGATAGAAGTTTTTTTTCTTTTTCAATATTATCAAGCAGTTCTTTTAAGCCTCTTTTTGAGACAGAGAGAGGATTTAATAAAAATCCTACGGGAATATTGTCACGTACTTCACCTGGCTTAACTTCTGGTGATAATTTTTGAACATTTGTAGTAATAATTTGATGTAATTTTAAGATTAATTTAAGCGTTAGTTTTTTATCTTCTAAATTAGTGATTGCAAAAGCCATGGCATCAAATAGCGCCTTTAAGCAGCCAGGTTGCCGTCTTTCATACCCTATCCATCCGTTTTCTTTTATCCCATCTACCGTTTTATCATGATAATAACCATCAACAGCTAAGCGATATAATTCTTCCGTAGGATATATAGCTAGATTTGATAAATTAATTTTCATATTAAATATGCATATACCTACATAGAAAAAGAACGTGTTCTACGAAGTAGAGCAGTATCCTTAGCGTTATCTTGCTCAGCCCCAATATTCTTTAAAAGTTTAATATTTGATTCATCGTTATCTTTTAAATAGTATAATGCAGTTCGATCGTTATTATCTGGCTTGTTTACTAAATTAGATAGTTCTTGTTGATTGAAAGATGATTTTAACCGTTCGACAAGAATGGGTATTAATTCAGGATGCTCTTTTGCTGCTACATGTAAGACAGTTCTACCTCGGTTATCACGCTTATTTATTAAATCAAAAATTTGTCCTTTGCTAAAAGCTGGCGGTTGCAGTTTATTTAAAAGGGTTGGCATCATGGTTGGATTATATCTTGCTGCTAGATGTAGGACGGTTGATTGTTCGGATGTTCGTTGCAAAATAAGCTGCTTATAATATCCTTTATCTTCATCTATTAACCCTTTAACTACTTGGTTAGATGGCTGTTTAATAGCTAGATGAAGAATATTTTCATTCAAGGTTGCTTTATCATCAATGGCATCGGGATTTTTTTCTAAGACTTGTTGTATAAGAGCAAAGTTATCGGAAGCAACTAAATTTAAAATAGGACTTCTTTTTGTGTTATCACCTAACCGTAATGACTGCGTACTCGTTGCTTTTAATAGGTTTTCAAAAAGTAGGGTATCAATTGGCTCACTTCTTTTTCTAGTCACTAAATTAAGCGGAATATTATTACTTTTATTGGTTATATTTGCATTAGCATCATGGTTTAATAAGCATTGTACTGTTTTTAATTGTGCGTGTTTAGCGGCTAAATGCAGGGGTGTATTACCATGCTCATTTTGTGCATCGATGATTTGATTATTGATTTCTAATTCTAGAGCTTGGTCTAGGAATTGATTAAAGCCTAAACTTGCTGCTTCATGAATCACTGCGCTTAAAGGTTGTTGATTAAATGCAAAGTATTTATCAATTAATTTCTTAGCCTGATCAAGAGATTCAAACTCAAAATCACTTTTAATATATTTTTTACACCAATCTGTTATTTTTCTTTGTTGGTCAGGGTCATCTTTCCTATCATCAACAAGAGTTAATTCTTTTTTTAAATCATCCCAAGAATTAGACGTTAAATTTTTTATAATCATATAAATACTCTCACTAGGGTTTCATATAAACTGTACGTGCATTGTCATCAACTTCATCAATCAACGATACAGTTGACGAGGAAGTTGACAAAGTCGACGTATGGTCAGGCTTAAGTGTAGAAATCTCTTTGCATTTTTGTATAACAGCGTCTAATGTTAACCGTGCTACGTGATCTTTATTAATCATTGCGTTAATAAGCTCAGTAATTTGTACTCCTAAAGGTGTTTGAAATATATCTGAAGAAAAATCAAGTGCTAAGGTATTTTCTAAATCCTTATCGTCTAGCAATTTGTCAATAACTTCGTCTTTATTTTGCTGATTAGTTGCTAAGTCATACAACAGTAAACCGATTTGATAAACCATGTATTTTTCAGGATCCATTAATTCTAAACGTTTTAGCCTATGCTCAGGAGCCATATTGCATACAGTGGATACAATAAGAGGTCTAGAAATATGCTCATCTTCTATTAATAAAATAGATTTTAAATCAGCGGTAATAACTGCCCCATTATTACGTACTAAAAAATTTTCAGCTTTGATGTCCATATAAGAAAAACCATTTTGTTTGAAAACTAATGCCATTTCTGCTATTTGTCGCGTAATATCCGCTATAGCACACGCTATAGAAGCTAACTCAGTCGCTGGAAAATTAGATTGAATATAATGAATGAGATTTCCTTGTGGGCAATATTCGGAAATAGCTAAGTTAATAGGTCTACCAAGTTCGTTTACTCTTTGAGTTGGATGATAGAAAAAATCTTGCGCAATAAAGGGCGATGTTTGCTTATTTTTTTTAAGCTCATCTATTAATAAATATTCAGTAGGTGGATCGTCTGCTTTTTCTAAACGTATAACATAGGTTCTTCCATCTGAATCATGCGACGCTATCCAATTTCGATTATTATTACCGCCTAGGTAATGAAGGTTAAACCCGTTGTGAGAAAAATCATCTTGTGTTGTATAAAGTTGTACAATTATTTCTTCGAAACGTGATTTTCCTTCACTTGCAGGGTTAATGATCTTATCAGGAAATTGTGGGGTAATTTTCCCTATTTCAAAAAGAGCCTCATCACGAGTCGACAATCGACCCAAAGCCGCACTTGTTTGTTCTAGTAAGTGGTATAATCGCTTACGCATCAGATCTTTTTCAGATAAAATATCAGCGTCACGGCTTAATATACTGAACACGGTTGCCTCTAATTGATAAAGGCAATCTCGTAGTGTTGTATTTGCATCTCGGTCTTTATATTTTAATTGAACAGCACGAACTCTGGCCTCTTCAATCTTAGCGATTGGTAAATCCAGTTCTAAATACTGATCTGAACGTTCTTTGCTAAAGATTGATTTTGGCTTGGTCTTCTTTTGCCAAATTTTAACAGCAGGAGGAGACAAAATATTCCCAGCTGTATTTTCTAATTTAGCTTGCTCTCTTAACTCTTTAGCATATTCATTAATCAAGTCATAGTTTCGTTTATACCAGCCACCAAATAAATGATAATATCTATCATCAAAAACAGGTTTATTATGATAAGCATTAACTATTTCATCGGTTATTTGAATAATAACTTCTAACAAGGTCCAGTTTAATTGATTATCCGTTTTATCAGCTTCATTATAACGATTGATAAAACTCTCTAATTTTTTTAAATATTCGAAATGCTCCCGTGGGTTGTGAGCTAATTCTGTTGCATCAGGTAAAACGACGTGTTCAATTTCTCGCATAACCACCTTATTGCATAATATTTAGTTAATAAATATCTATTATAAGACAGTTTGTTTATTTATTAAACAAATTTTACCTTAATTAATGACTATATTTTTAAAGAGCTATCTTAATTGCCATAAAGTAGGCTAACTTAATCTTAAACAAAAAAGAAATTTAGAAAGGGGGGTTGTGGGCAAAAAGAGTTTAAATATAGTGACTTAATTGATTAGTTGAAAATTTAATTTAATAAGGAGTATGGCACTAAAATACCAGAATAATATTTAATTTAAGTACCAAATAAATTATAACAAACTTAATATTTTAAATGATTGTGGCATAAATGTGCCAAGACTGCGCTGTTTTAGGCAGTCCATTGTCCAGAATTTGATACATTTCAGATTATTGAAAAATAAATAATTTTAAATTAGAGCATCAGGCTTTAAACCAAGGTTTTGAATTTCTAATTCCCTTCATCGTGCAATTTTTATATTTAAAATCAATTTCTTACAATTAAATTATTACTCTAGAGTATTTTCTATTCGCTCTTTTTAAATTTTTACGCTTTTTGAACATAAAAATCAATAATAATACATTTTGATTTTTTATTAATAAATCCTTAATTTCTTTTTGTTAAAATTTATCAATTTTTACTTCCCTTATATAGGGTTCATTCAGAGGTAACAATATGCCAGTCTTTCCTCCATTTGATTATGTAGTCCCGAATGAAGACCAAAATGAAGGCCAGCATGAAGCTCAAGTCGGCTCTAGATGGACTCGCCTCTCAAAAAAACAAGGTGGAGCCAATGATGCAGGTACATATGGTGGCCTATATACATTAGCTTCGGAGCAAGAAGGTGAGAAGCCTAGCAAATTTTACGTAAAGCAAGATCCTGAAGAGGATAAAAATATTTGTGAAGTATTTGCTAGTCAATTTATGCGTTTTATTGCTGAGGAAATTGGCGAATCTCCTGATTTAATTGCTGATGTCAACTACATTCAAACTCCTGATGATGGAGTTTATATTGCCTCCTATGTATTTGAAGGATATCGCGATTTGTTTAAGGATGCTTATTTAGCTTATCAAATTCCGCCTTACGATAAGTCACGTGTAGGTGAGGACTGGAAGAGTATACCAAGTAGTCGTCCTAAATATCTAAGTGCAGACAGTAATATTGATAAGATAGTACAGCTAGGACGTTATGATGGGTTAATTCCTGGGCTTGCGCTACGCGCCATTGTAGATGATCCAGATGTTCATTACGAAAATATTGGAGCCGTAGCGGTAAATCCGTCTGGTTTAGATGACCGGATTCCTATTTATGAAAATGATAAGTTCTCGGGTAAGTGCTATAAAAAAGTTGCTGAACCAACGCAAGACAGCGAAGAAATTAACGGCGAGCATTATGTTATTGAAGAGATGGCCCAAGAATGGGTTGATGAACATCCTGAACTTATCAAAGAATTCTATATTAAAAAGGATGATAAATCTTACTTTATTCCAAATAGCAAGAATACCAGAGCTGTTAATATTGATTTTGGAGGTGCCTTAGGGGACTTTAGACCGCGAACATTAGATGGAAAAATCCATTATGCTGATGGTATTTTAACTTTAATGCGTTATCGCCCATCCACAGAAGGCCCACCAGCTTATCATACAGAAATCCCAAAAGGCATTAGGGATGGCGATGAGTTCTTCAAAACATTGGCACGTTACTCTATGGTTGATAAGCATAAAATTAAAAGAAAAATTGACGAGCAAGTTGATGTAGCAATCGGCCATTATAGGAATAAACCCGAAGTATTATTAAGATTTGCTCAAAGAGTAGGAGCAAAAATTCCATCAGGTGCAAATGCAAAACCGGATCACATAGCAGATTATCTTAAGAGTCATTTACTGGAATGCTTTATTGCGCGTCAAAAGCATGCTAAGAAACTCTTTTTAAATTATATGTGCAATATGGACAATGCAAGCCGAAATAACTTATTTCGAAGCTATGAGGAAGATGGCCTTATACCTAAAGAGATAACAATAAAGAACTTAATTACTCAGTTAAAAGCAGAAAATACAGACCTATTTGCTATGCTCGAAGGCATCGAGGCGCTTGGTAGCGAAATTAAGGAGGTCGATGATAAAAAAACCTTTAATGCTTTGAAAAATATATTGTATGAACGTATTTTGGATGCTCAAGCTAATGACAGGATTAAAAAGGAAACATTGGAAATTAGAAATATTCTACTCAATACAAGAGATCTTATTAAGGCCCACCAAGTTGCCATGGGTGAAGTAAAAAATCCAGATAGTGAGGATGACACTAAATTACGTGCCGTAGAAACATTTATAGAAGCTGCTAAAGAATATGAACAAGCATGCATTACACTCTCAGGAAGACAAAAATTTGCTATAGCCGCTTGTTGTGTAGTAGGAACATTAATTGGTATCTGCTTAGGTGCTTTAACTGGTTTAGCAATTGGTGCTGTTGCCGGAGGCGCTGCAGGTTCAGTTGCACCTGCTGTTGGCAATATAATTGGTGCAATTGGTGCCGGTTCTGTTGGCGGCGTTATTGGTGCTATAAAAGGAGCTGGGCTTGGCGCAATGATTGGTACTGCTGTAGGCGCCTTTTTATTCGGAAGCAGCTTTGCATATGGTGCCGGCAAAATTACACGCTTTGGCATGTTTAGCACAACTGACAAGGAAGTAAGTCATTTAACAAAGTCATTAATTGACCAATTAGAAGAGGCGCAAAAAGTACAAGAAGTACATGAGGCACAAGAGAATGGGTTACAAGACTCAATTGAAAAACAAGTTATAACTATTTAGATAGGCTGTAGAAGAAGGAATTGAGAGTAAATAGTAGACCAATAGGGCTCGAGGATACCTCACACTATTGGTCAACAGGCTAATACAATGTCTGTAACATGGTCGCTTCATAAGGACGAATTATTTCATTATTATGTAATTGATGGATTAAGTTTGGGTTGGCAATAAAAGGCCTGCCAATTCCTAGTAAATCAAAGTCATTGTTTTTAATTTTCTCTTGTCCTTCTTCAAAATCATAACTCCCACAAGCAATTAAAGTTCCTTTGTAGTGTGTACGTATGAAACGGGTCATGGTTTGACTATTCAATTCTTCAAAGGTTATTTTATCATTGAAATTACCGGTGTGAACGTAGGCAATTGGCAAGTGATTGAGTTGTTCTAATAAATATTTAAATACCAACGCATCACGGCTATCGCCAATAATTTCATTAAGATAAGCCCCTGGCGAGAGACGAAGGCCTACTCGTTCATAACCTATCGCTTCACCGCACGCTTTAACTACGTCTAAAGCAAAGCGCGCCATATTTTCAGGATTTCCCCCGTAAGCGTCAGTCCGATGATTTGTATGATAATGTAAAAACTGATCAATAAGATAACCATTGGCTCCGTGAAGCTCAATACCATCAAAGCCCGCGTCTATTGCATTTTTGGCGGCAATTGCATAACTATTAATAATGTCTTTTATTTCATCTAATGTAGCTGCACGTGATGTGCCATAGTATAAGCCTTCAGCGCGTGTCACTTTGCCTGTCATTTTTGTTTCTGAAGCAGAAATTGGTAATTGACCACCTAAAAAATGCGGGTGCGACACCCTACCTAGATGCCAAATTTGTGAAAAAATATGGCCTGAGTTTGCGTGGACTGCATCTGTTATTTGACGCCAACTCTCAATTTGTTTGCGTGTGAAAATACCTGGAACGTTACTGTATCCTTTTGCATCAGCACGAATAATGGTGCCTTCGGTGATAATTAATCCAGCATCGGCTCTACGTGTATAATAATCTTTCATCAATGCTGTAGGGCTCAGATCGTCATTAGCCATATTACGGGTCATTGGAGCCATTACAATGCGATTTTTTAATCGAATTTGTTTATTTAATTGGAATGGTGATAAAAGTAAATCAAGGTTCATGATAACCTCCTTTAAATGAATCCAAATATCGCAAATTGCCGATATATAGTTGTAAAAAATTTTATAATGCGTTTTTAAGTTGACTCATGAATTCGCTAATAAAAGGCTTATTGAGCTTACAGTATGTCCATTGTCCTCGGCGCTCCATTATAATTAATCCAGCCTGTTGCAGCTGTAAAAGGTATTGAGAAACAGTCGATTGTGATAAACCTATTTTTTGCTCAATTAAACCTACGCAAACACCATCCGTACTTACATCGCAGTGCGATGAAATAAAGTGCTTGCCTGGCTCTTTTAGCCATTCAAGAATTTGTAAGCGGTTCTCATTAGCGAGCGCTTTTAAAATAATTAATCGATTCATATAACTAATTATATCGGGATTTCCCGATATTTCAAATTATTTTATATAACTATTTAAAATATAGGGAAAGTATCTGTAGAAATTTTTCTAAGAGTAGGCATGATTGTAGGTTGGGCCCTCTGGCCCAACAAATGCTATTATCAGTGACAAAAAGTATATTCTATTAAATCACTGGCGCATTGGGTTTATCTCTAGAAGATAGAGTTAATGCCTTAAAATCTAAGTCAATATTTTGATCTTTGTTATTAAAAAAAGATAACTGAACCAATGAAGGAATGCTGAGTTTATCCATATTAGGTGCCTGAAGTATTAAATGTTTATCATACTCACTATGTAGAGAAAAACATCCCCTAGGTATATAACTAATAAGCTCTGGTGGGGTTTCATCTTTTATTGTAGGTGTTTTAAATACATCGCTTTTACTTCCTTTAGTATTAAACTGAATATTAGCTAAAGGCAAACCTATTATTGCTTTAATTCCTTTAATAGATAAGTCAGATTTACATTCTCCACTATAATAAAAATTATCTAATTTAATGCCCATCTCATTAAGTAAATCAGTAAAATAAGATTTTTTTGAAAACTGATACAAGGTATCATGCGCACTATCTTTGCCACAAAATCCTCTCATTATAATAACCTGTACTTTTTCAAAAGTTCCGGCACTATTTATATAGGTACCATTTACAACAACATAGGCATGAGTAAATTTCTCATCATTGGCAATAGTATTAGGCATGGGAGCTAAGAAAAGCTCACTATCCGTAAGAGAGGGGCTTCTAACAGCCTTAAGGACAGTCCCATCCTGATTCAAAACAATAAAACAATGTCTAAATAGCTTAGTTTCTTTATAAGCCTCTGTTTTATAAGTAGAGTTTAAATCAGATTTAATTGTCTTACTGTTCAGTTCATTATTTTGCTGCATAAGGCTTTTAGTTAATATAAGATCAAACTGTACATTAATTTAACATATTATAATTAAGAAAAAATTAAGAGTACTGTGGCAAAAGCTTATTAGCTAGAGTAAATGCATCTAAGTTCCTTAAAATCAGTTAATTATGTAATTAAAAAAGGTAAAACTGACTAATTTTAAGGCTATTAGTAAATTATGTGTAAATTTATAATTATAAACTTAAAATTAATTTCTTAACTAATTGATTATTAATTGAATAAGATTGAGGTATTGTAAACTTGGATTCTATTAATTTTTCCTTAATATTTAAACCATAAAAGGATGTTAAAATTTAACTAATTTTTGAAAAATAGGTTTATATAATGGCTGATTTTATAAATGATTCGCTAAAAAATCTTAATAAATTATGTACATATTTAAACAATTGTCCAACTGCGTCCATTCGTAAGCTTTTAGCTACCCAAGAGCTCGCGAAAAGAGGATGGATCGTCTCAGACACAGATCAATATGCGCCTATCGTAAAATTAAGATGGTTATATTATCAACTTCGCTCCTTAGAGGAGTCGGACAAGTTTGAAATTACCAAGTCTCAGGCTTATACACAAGCAGCTGTTTATTGTGAACGTCTTATTCCTGAGGCTGTAAAAGTACAGTATAAAGAAAAAGCGCCTAATGAAGATGCGTTAAAACAATCTATTGAAAGGCAGAAAAGTATAATTTTTAATCAAATTTTATTAAGTACTAGTCTGAATTTCTTAAGAGAAATAGAAAAGGAGCCTACTAAAGAGCTTTCAGCGCAAGCTATCTTAGACGAAGCGATTACTACATATCAAAAAGACATGTACACAGAAGTACTGTATCAGTTTGAAGCAGATAACCTAATTGAGCGGTATGATTTTCTTACTAAGAAAAAAGCCCGTGAGGAGAAGGATTATGTCATCGGACATCAAACCATTAACCTGGAAATTGTTCCGGAGATGAATTTTATTCAAGAGCGCTTGAAGAATGCAGATGATTTGAAGTCGTTTAGGCTACAAGGAACACCCAATTTATTTCTTGATGATTTGACGGAATTTACAGCTAATAGCGTTAAACAAGCAGTCGACAATTTTATTCGAGACCAGGGACATACTTGTATTGACCAACGTGTCAGTGATGCAAAATATGGTACTAGTGCTGGTAATAATATTAAAAGTAGAAGCTTTAATAAATATTTTAATAATCCAGATCAGACATCTTACCTGGCACAAATGTCACAGGCACATGCTGAAATAGATGAATTGATTGGAGCTATCAAATTACCAGCACAAGAGCTGTCTTTTGAACCAGTTCATACTAAGGAAGAGGAGCTTGAAGCCTTAAGAGAGGCTGTATTAGCTTATGAAAGGGAGCTCAAAAATATTGTGGAACAAGAGAAAAAATTTTATGCAAATCGGGATGACGATGCAATTGCGGCAAGAAAAAAAGCGCTGGATACCCTTAAAATAACTATTAGTCAGGTTGATACCATAACTGATGAAACGCGATCTATTGCTAAAGCATTAGCTCTGGAAATTAAGCACAACCAACCTACGTGGAAGGAGCTCCATTGGCTTGATAAAATATTGGATATTATTACTATAGGCTTGCACGTAGCGTATCGATACAGTATGTTTAAAGAGCCAAAAGCAGAGGTTGATTTAATGGTTGCTATAAAAGAAAAAGAAGATGATGCCTCTACAGAAGAAAATCGACACAGCAAAGGTTAAATAATTATAGGTTAATTATTTATATGCTCCTGATTCTTAGGATTTAAGGTATGGCGATATTGTTGCGTAGAAAGCCTAGCTAAAACACCCGCCTCATTGCGAACCTTTACATTATAAAGGTGAAGCAATCCATAGCGGTACTACTTAACACATCCGACCTAGATTGCTTCGCTTTGCTCGCAAAGACATGCGTTAGAAAGTTAATTTTTCAGCGCATAATTATAAAGTCATTGTTTTAAAAATAGAGATTTTATTCAAAATTTCTAAATTAATAACTGATATAACTATTATTTTTTTCAATCCAATGATAGGTTGAGATCTAGAATTATTAAGATGAGTTTTATTTAATACATGAATGATTTATTACCACAGCGGCCAAAAGAAATAATACATGATTTAATACTTCCTAATGATTATTTTCCCAATAATTCGCAATATCCTTTACTAATTTATAACCAAGTTTTTAAATTTTCTACTCCAAGCCCAGACTTAATTCAAAAGTATTTAAAACAAAATGGTTGGATTAATTCCTGGGTGGATAGTATTTATGACTATCATCATTATCATAGCAATACGCACGAAGCATTAATTATTATTGCAGGAGAGTGTAGCGTTCAAATTGGTGGTGACTTAGGCAATATTTATAATATTAGTAAAGGAGATGTTATTATTTTTCCGGCAGGCGTCTCGCACAAAAATATCAGTTCTTCTAAAGACTTTAAGTGCATAGGTTCTTATCCTAACGATGTTGATTATGATGTAAGATATGGCAGAGCAGATGAACATCCGCTGGTTGATATTAATATTAAACAAGTTGGCTTGCCTGAAGCTGACCCAATTTTTGGTATTCATGGTTTAATGTTTAATTATTGGAAATAGAAAGATTAAGGCGAATCTTTAGATAATAGAGCCATTGCAGCATTTAATAAAAGCTTTTAATTAAGCATTAGGCTGATTAATTATTGCGTATTTATCAATCCTTTTTTTTCAAGTCTTTTACTTAGCTTAGTATTAACTATTTTCGAAACTTCTTCAGCTGGCAATGGCTTGCTAAAGAGAAAGCCTTGTATTTCATTACAATCTATTGTTTTTAAAAAATCTAGCTGTTCTAGCGTTTCTACGCCTTCAGCTATAATGCATAGATTTAAATTTTTTCCCATTGCTATAATTGCTTTAACAATTGAGATGCAATTAGAGGCAGTTGGGCAGGCGCGGATAAATGTTTTATCAATCTTTATTTTATCTATTGAAAAATCTTTAAGATAAGCAAAACTAGAATACCCTGTGCCAAAGTCGTCTATTGAAATTTTTATTCCCATACCTCTTAATTGTTCAAGGGTAGTTGAAATGGTTTGTTGATTTGACATCAAAGTACTTTCAGTTAACTCAATAATTAGGCATTCTGGTTTTAAGTCATTGTCTTTTAAAATTTGTTTTAATGTATTGGAGAATGTTTGTTTACTGATTTGAATTCCAGATACATTGATAGACAATTGTATAGCATTAAGGCCTTCTTCTTGCCAAATTTTAGCTTGTTTACAAGCTTCTCTTAATACCCATTCTCCTATTTGGATAATTAAGCCATTTTCTTCTGCTAAAGGAATAAACTCTTTAGGAGAAATATTGCCAATTTTAGGGTGATGCCAGCGCAAAAGTACTTCAAGAGAACAAACTTGCTCGCTATTTATATCAACAATAGGTTGATAAACAAGGGAAAATTGGTTTCTTTTAATAGCTAAGTGTAATTGGCTTAAAAGTGCCATACGCCTTCTAGAGCTTTCGCTGAGCTCTTCTTTATAAATCGAGTAAGAATTTCGTCCTTGTTTTTTGGCCCAATACATTGCAATGTCGGCATTTTTTAACAGAATTGATGGTTCTTTACCGTGTGTGGGATAAATGCTTATACCCATGCTTACAGTAATAAACACGTTATTTAACCCAATCTTAATTGGATTTATTAATCGAGAGTGTATTTTTTCGATTAGATTATTTAGCTCTTCCATTTGTTGGACTAAACAAGTAATGACAAATTCATCGCCCCCAAATCGAAAAACAGAGTCAGTTTCACGCAGGCTAGATATTAATTTTTTTGCAACTTGACGCAATAAAATATCGCCCGCTTCATGACCCATATTATCATTAATACTTTTAAAATTATCGAGATCGATAAAAAAGACGGCTAAATTGAGTTTAAATCGTTTGGCATATTTTATTTCTTGATAAAGTTTTTTAGTTAACTGAGCTCGATTGGGTAAACCGGTTAAATTATCATGAGTTGCTTGAAATATTATTTGTTTTTCCATTTTTTTACGCTCAGTAATTTCATGAAAAGTCCACACGCGACCAATGATTTTATTTTCTAAAATATGGGGTTTACTGTAGCGTTCAAAGCGTTTGCCATTGACAAAGTTTAACTCATCAAAACTATCTAGGTTTGGGTGTTGGGTAATATATTTAAGGCGCTTTAAGAAATGATCGGGATTTTCGAGCTGCGTTATAGCTTGAGTTACCGCGCCATCGTGAGTGTGCGATTTAATAAATTCTTGATCAAATTGCCAGATTTCTAAAAATTTTTGATTATAGTATTCAATTTTATTGTGTGAATCTACTACAAGTATGCCATCATTGGTTGACTCTAAAATGGCTTTTGTTACTGCAAGTGAGTGTTTAACTTCTTCGCTTTTTGCCTGAATTTTATCATTTTGATCTAATGAAGTTAAAAGAAGATTATGACTATAATACGCCGCACTAAGTACAATGACTAAATAAAGTAAGCTCATTAAACCTAATAAGCTATAGAGGTCTCCTTGCAAGAAAAACCACAAAGTTACTGGCAAAAAGGCTAAAATTAAGAAAAATGTATAAATAATAAAAACAGGCGAGTATAAGTTATTTGCCGCTGTAATTACTCCAAATAAAACAATTAGGGTAATAAGTTGATGGGTATCTTCTTGTTTTGGTAAAAGAAAAAGACTAACAAAACCCCAGCCGATGCCTGAGAAAAAAACGCCTAAGCAAAATAAATTTAACCAAAAATTATAATCAAATTTTTTTCTATTTTTTTTATAAAATGCAATTAAAATACCGCGGCCTACCTCACAAATTAAATACATATAGATAAGCCAGCCTATCAGTAAAGGGCGGTTACTGATATCCCAAAGAACAATACACAACCCTGTAACTACTAAACTCTCTGATATTAATATAAAATTAGATAATTGTTTATAAAGTAGTCGAACTTGTTCATTGCAATTTTTTATCGATAAGCATTGAAAATTAATAATATTAATTAAAAATTGCTTATCAAATTTCATTGATATAATCTTCCTTAACAAGTTTAATGGCCAATCTACAATTAAAAATAGTGATTTAATTAGGTACTTTGTATAAAAAACTAGGCCGCAGTTTTATAATAAAAGTATAGCTTTAATATAAAATTTGTTTTAATAGACGCGTTACTTATAGCATTTTTCCCTACCCTTGCTCTAACTAGAAGCCAAAAAGCTTGTTCATGATCATCAAATTATCATTATAATCAAAGACCTTAATTGATTAGTTTTTAATTTTTTTAGCGTTGCACTAATCCTTGAGTGTAATTTAAAAAGGTAAAATATAAGAAAATGAAAACTTAAAACTAAAGAGCTAAGTATAATCTAGGCTTATAGCTCATTATGCCAATATAATAAGCAGTGTGTTGAAAAAGGAACAGAGCTGTGTTTTACTCCAATTTGAGTATATAAAAATCATTGCAAATTAAGGAGAAAAATCATTATGCTGTTTAAATTAGACAAAAGTAAACCTCTTTCAATTGAAGATCTAGGTAAAGAATTACAGTCGATCGATACTCGAGAACAAGCGTTTTTTCTAAATATTGAAGATAAACTGAGTGATTACGCTGCTCAATGTGATAAGCAAAAACAAGTAAGTATTAAAACCTTCAAAGAAAAACTTGAGCATGAAAGACAATTAAGTCTAGCTTCTAAAGCCCAAGCTAATGAAACCCTTAAACAAAAACCTTTAACTCAAGGTCAGCCAGAGAAAAACTCTACCATATTTGAGAAGTTGCAAGAGCCTGAAGATGCAGCTATGGCTAGGAAATATGAACAATTTGTCAAACAATTAGAAGGAAAGATTGAAGAGGAAAAGCAGAAATTTTTAGCAGAGCAGCAGGATATATTTGACAAAAAAATAGCTAAAAATGCGCTTAAAAGAGAGGATATAAAAAATAATTTGAGGCAATTAGTATTAACAGACCAAGCTAGTAAAATTGCTGAATTTAAATCGGAACTCAATAACACAGTTCAACAATTAAGTGATGAAATGAACAGGAGCGTAGCCTTGGTAAATCAAGATGACAGCAAGGCTTTAGATGAGTATAAAAGGATAAATATTTATCTATACAACACTTTAAATCATCTGGCGCAAAAACATCTATGTTGTATGCGTGATGAGCTTAAACTTTCTTTAGCAGTAAAATTAAGCCAGCTCACAAAATATAATCTAAATGAGTCACTAGAACTTGCTGAGCGAGTTGTTACAAGTTTAACTATACAAATTACCAGTAAGGATAAAAATAAAATTTCTTTTGAGCTCATTGCTAAAGATATAGAAAAAGAATTAGGTTTAAGCCCTGAAGAAAATAATTTTGAAAAAATATTATTAACTATTAAACAAGAATGCTTTATTTTCACCGCACGTACAGAATATTTATTCACTAGTTATTTTGATGCCCAAAAAAGAGAATACGGTAACAGAATTAACTCCACTGCATCAGATACGTTGATTAGCCAAGACAATGCTTGCCGCCTTTTGCAAGAACAAGTTTTAAATTATATGTTAAATAGGGTTAATCCTAATGAGTTTCACGCCATTTTTGTTAATCTTGGCATGGAAGAATTGCAGGCTAGAATGCACAATCAAAGTACAGTTGCTTTTGAAAGGCATCGCGTGGGTGTGCTTGAGCAACTCAGTAATCGGCTTAATGCACTTTATGATAATTTTTTTGTTGAGAAAGGCATTTGCCCGGCTGTTAAAGAAAAATTAAATCGCGCTGAAGTACAAAAGTTTTTCTATGAAAGAATTACTCAGAAGTACATGAAACATAAGCAGGATGATGCATATTATCTTGGGCAAAAAAAATTATCTTCAACTCAAGTGTTGGATGAATTTGAAGCAGATTTTGAAAAACAATTAGCCATATTACCGACATTCGTGGAGCAGGCCGATAAACAAGAAATGACAACTTGTGTTATGTAACAAACTGTATTGGCTAATAATGAATAATTCGTGTTTTGTGCTATAAAACTATCTTATTTTTTTCAATTATAAGGTTATTATAATAAAACTTAACTGTAATACTATTTTATATACGTGTGCATGAATATATATCTATATCAACCTGAAAGTATGAAATTTTCGCTATTGCTCTTGTATTTATTTAACTTAAAAAGTTTGCAATATTTATGTATGTAAATCGTTTAAGTTAAACACAAGAATCAAGCTGTGAAAAATTGCTTTTAAGTTGATTGGATATATGCATTAAAGAGTTAGCTTAATTTGTAATTTAGAAATAAAAATTTTCTAAAATCTAAAGGTGGAAAAGACAAAAATGGCAAATTTGGGTTAATGGAAAACAGCTGATTAAGAAGGTACGTTTAGCCCAATTGCAATCATTAGCTCAAATGATTCATCACAGCTGTCATGATGCCTTTAATACTTTTAAATTGGGATAGAGTTAAGATAGTTAATTTATTATTAGTTAAATTAAGAAAATCAGTCATCGCTTGTCCTGGGCCTAAATCGATAATTAAATCATATTGATATTCTGTTATGAGATTACAAATTTTATCCCATTGAATCGTTGTATAAAGTTCTTGATCTAAAAGCGCTTGCTCTCCAACGCTTGCAAAAATTTTTGTCAATTTAATGGGGCTGAGAATGGGGTAGTGCAGTGTTTCCAGATTTAAAGGCGATAAAAATTTTTTTAATAACCCTTTTTGCTCTCTATATAATGGCGTATGAGAGGGAAGGTTAATAGCTAGAAACTTACTAACATTTAAGTAATTTTGCGACAATTCAAGCTGCAGTTTTTTCAAGTTAGGAAGTGTGCCTCCAATTACAAAATGATGCTCAACATTAATGATGGCAATAAAGCATTCATGACGGGCGCACAGTAAATTGATTTCTTCTAAACTCACAGTTGCTCTTACTGACAGCAGATCATATTTGTTATTAGGATATTGCTTTAATAGAGAAGTCATTAATTCAGTTCTATAAGAAAGCACTTGATAAGCAATGGCAGCAGAAGCTTTTGTACTTGCTAAAAATGCTGAAACTTCACCAAGGCTATAACCGGCAAAATCCAGTCGATGAGCTGCTAGTAAGGGTTTAAGTAGCCAAAATAGAATAAGTTGATAACTGCCAATAATTAATTGACTATATTGGGGGTCGGTAATGGGTAGGGTAGGTTGCGTAAAATCTAAGGACGCTACATTAGAAAATTCATGTAGTAATTCTAAGGCTTGTTGATTGCCCTCAAAAAGCTTAAATAAGTGCTGCTCTTGATAACCTTGTCCTGAAAAGAGGCATAAAATAGTCATTATTCTATTCCCATCGACTGACAGTTCCTTATTATATTTGTGGTAGGTTGCGTTTTTGCTTTAAATAAATAAACTAAAAAATAAAGCATGCTTAGCATGTCTGCAACACCACCGGGGCTAATATTATGTTGCGAAAAGAGTTGATGGCTATGAATCATATGGTCAATAGAGTCTTCACGGTTAGAGGCGGAAATCCCTTTGCTAATCTGCTGGCGTGCAAAGGCTAGCCCTTTAGGCCCCGCTCTATAGAGAATATTAATATCATCTAGGTTAAGCAGGAGTTGTTGGTAGGCAAGAATGCCAAAAAGAATATGATCGTCTTGGTAGTGTGCAAGAGATTTATAGATTGTAAAGATTAATTGATAGCCTTGAATGGCTATTTCTTTGGCATCAGCAACATTGTATTTATATTTTACAACAGTGCCATGTGTATTAAGATTCTGATGCTCGGTGCTTAAATAATCTGACCAAAAATTTATAATAGCTTGTTGCAGTTCATTAAGTGTAAATTCCCGTTTTTGCATACTTAAGCGTGACAGGGTGCTACACAAAATACCTAAAGCAAAAATAGCGCCGCGGTGGGTGTTAATTCCTCTTGTAGTTTGATACATAACTTGTTCGGCTTTTAATCCCCAGGGCACTAATTGTTGCGGTCTATCGCCAAGTGCTGCATGAAGGCTTATATTAAAAAAATAATGCCTTAGGCTAAAGAGACTGCGTAAAAATAATAAGCCATTCATGTCTTGATGAGCGCCATTATCGATAAAACTGACCAAACCTGGCTTAGGGTACAAGGACAACTCATCATACAAAGCACGTACGGCTATTTTGGTATAAAAGCGTGCAATGCGCTGGGGACTAAGCAAGCAATGTTGGAAAGGCTGCATATAATTTTTCTCGCGGTAATAAATAGATCTGTTGGGTGGATTTAAATAAAATATTTTCACCAGCAGAAGATTCAATAAGCTCAAGCCATGAACAGTCGCCAAAATTAGGAAAACGGATTTCACCATCAATGGCTGGTATTTGTAGGCATTGCCTTAAAATAGAATGTAAATGATTAAGTTCAATTAACGATTCAGAGGAATACAAGATTTGTATATCTAAGTCCGATGACGGTCGTACATAAGGTTGTTGCGTCAGATGCTGCCAACAGAAAGAACCATAAACTCGCATAGCAATAGTCGACTTAAAGTTTAAGCTTGGAAATACCTCATTTAAACTAGGCAGAGGCTTACTTTGTATGATTGATAAATGAGAAAAGACAAAGCTCATTCTAATTTTTTCTTGAGTAGCTATTTTAAAATAGGGAATAGCGAGTTGTACTTGGTCTGGCTTAAGATGTGGGGGTTGATAAGTATAAATAAGTGGAAATCCTTGAAGCAGCCAATATTGCAGTAAATTATTTTCTTGTGGCGCGATCGAAACTATAGATTGTGTATCAGGCTGTAAATAACACAGCGTATGGCGCTGATAGCTCATAAATTTTCAATCGCGGTGATGAGATCATAGGCCATGGTGCGGCCGCCGTATTGTTTACCTAATTGAGCTCTATTATCTATTACTATGGAAGGTTCTTTGATAACCTGCTCTATGTATTGGGAGACTTGCTCTAAACTGAGTACTTCATGAATGCCACCTAATTTTTTAAAGTTTTCAACACCAGGCGCGAAAACGGGTGACGTTTCACTAATTGAGCGTAACATGTCAATATCTAGCTTGGTTACTTTAGCCATTCCTTCTAGCCACATAACAGCTAACTCTGTATTTTTAAGGGCGATGATGCGATCAGCCATCATGCCAAAGGCAATAAAGCTTCCACCTATGGCTTGGTTGTAAATGATAGACATAATTTTGTTGCCCTGTTTGCGAGCCAGGTGCAGGCATTTTAGTAAATGAGCAAAATAAGCATACATGCCTAGCCATTCATCGCGAACAGCTAGTTTTTGACCAACAACGTCTGCAAGCAAAATAATGGGATCGTGATTATTTTGTTGTACTAGATTTAATACCTGGGTTGCCATTTCCAAACTCTCATCAACACCAAATACCGTGTCTTCTATGGTGCCGATAATATTGTAACGATTGTTATTGATTAGACCTGAGCCAAAGATAATATTGTTTTTTACTTCTGTTTGATGAGAACTGAAGACACTCGAAAGTAATTCATTTAAGGTTATTTTATCATTAATCATGGCTATTTCCTTTCTAGACTAAGGATAGAAATTGTTTATCTGAGCAATTAAATATATCGTGTTCAGCTAGTTCAGGCCTATTTTTAGCTACCCATTCACCTTCTTCATTACAATTTTGTGCCCCATTAACCCGTTGTTGCAAAAGAGCATGTTCATTTTTTACCTGCTCTAAATCTAATGAAGGTTGATAGCTAAGGGTTTTTAGGGCGCTAATAATAGAATCACGTATGTTACTCATTTTATCAGTGGTATAGGCTTGTGCGGCGTTTTGCAAATAACGAGTTCTGCCGCCATAGATGCGCCATACTAAGGGACGGTTTTTACTATCCAGAACTTCAATGCCTTGTACAGCTTGAATGACCTCAGCGCCTGAGACGCCAATGCGCGCGCCTTGGTTTACTATAAGATAATCCAGTGTGCCACTAATAATACCCACACCACCATAAGCGCCATTATTGCCACAAATCACCCCAATCACGTTGATACCTTCTGAGCGCGCCTCAAGGATAGAACGAATAATTTCCGATATTGCAATCTCGCCTACGTTTGCTTCTTGTAAGCGCACACCGCCACTATCAATTAAAAGCACGATTGCCGGCAGTTTGTGTTTGATGGCGTACTTAACTAAGCCATTAATTTTTGCACCATGAACTTCCCCCACGGAGCCACCAATAAAATCTTTCTGTTGTGAAGCAATGGCTACGTTCATTCCTGCAAATTGCGCTGTGCCAATAATGACCCCATCATCTGTTTCGACCTGTATATTAAGTTGAGGCAGAGTAGGGCTAGGGGTATTTTTATTTAATAAAAATTCCTTAAAACTGCCTTCATCTACTAAAGAATAAATTCTATTGCGAGCGCTAGCCTCGGTATAACATGCTCTTTGCGGATAGCCTGCTTGGTAGGTTTCAATGGCTTGACGTAATCTTAAAGCCACGACAGGTGGCGTTGCGCCTGCATCATAAAGGGTAATGTGTAAACCTGAGTAGGGATATTCACTAATGTAGCGTTTTATTACTTCATCCCATGTGCTTTTAAAACCTAAGACTTGAGTATAAACGTCTATCGTGGTTTGATTTAAGTCTTGCGTTGGTTGTATCACTACTTCTACATTACCTGAACCTGCCACACCTACTTTAATTATTTGCCCAGGCTTTAATTGTTTTTCTAGTGCAAAACTATAGTCATATTTATCCATAAATAGTCCTACCAGTTCCTAAATTTATTGGGTGGGCAGTAAAGATTATTAGAAATAGTTACCAAATCATGAATAGTCTGGGCTGCCAGTAAATCTCTATCAGCTTCTTTTAAAGAAATGTTTAAATCTTCTGGTGTTTGAATAACCCCACGAGCACGCAATTCTGTAACTTTTGCATCGTCCCGTTCTAAGCCTATAGGGGTATAACCCGCAACACCTCGAATAGCTTGCTCGCGTTCTGCTAAATCTTTACAGAGTAGCAGGTTGGCAATGCCTTCTTCAGTAACGATATGAGAGATATCATCGCCGTAAATCATGACTGGTGGTAATTCTGCTTGCATTTCTTTTTGTAATTCCCATGCATCTAAGCGCTCTACAAACGTAGGCTTGCCAGCACTTTGAAATGTTTCGACCATTTGAATAACCAGCTTGCGTCCTCTGGGGATTGCCGATGGTTTATGTTTATTTAACTCAGCACCTGCTTTAAGCCAGGCAAAAGAAGAATGTCGTCGTCCAGGTGCATCACAGCCCATATTAGGCGCGCCACCAAATCCTGCCACCCGGCCTTTGGTTGCCGTTGAGCTATTACCTTGCAGATCAAGTTGTAAGGTAGCACCTATAAAAACATCACAACTATAATGGCCCGCTAATTGACCATACAGACGATTAGAACGTAAAGAGCCATCACGGCCGGTGAAAAAAATATCTGGCTTAGCCCGTACGTAGTCATTCATACCGACTTCGCCACCGACACAGAAAATGGATTCCACAAAGCCTGCTTCAATGGCAGGAATAAGCGTGGGCAGAGGGTTGACCATCCAGTGCTTACATATTTTACCTTTTAAGCCCAGTGATTGAGCATAGGTTGGTAAAATTAACTCAATAGCGCAGGTATTAAAACCAACACCATGATTTAAGCGATTTACTTGGTAAGGCGCATAAATACCTTTGATAACCATCATGGCCATGAGTATCTTTATTTCATCAATTAAAGCAGGATCGCGCGTAAACAGAGGTTCAATATAGGCATTTGTTGGTGCCTTAACTATGACATCCACCCATCCACCCGGGATATCAATACGTGGTAATTCATCAACTAGTTCATTAACTTGCGCAATCACTACACCATTTTTATACGCTGTCGCTTCAACAATACCGGGTGTTTCTTCAGTATTGGGACCGGTAAATAAGTTGCCTTGTACATCGGCTTTTTCAGCAGTAATAAGGGCCACATTAGGCGTTAAATCCATAATATAGCGTGCATAAAGCTCATTGTAAGTGTGAATATTACCGATTTTAATTTGATTTTTTTGAATCATTAACGCTAAGCGTGTTGCTTGCGGGCCGGCAAAGGAAAAATCAATTTTCTCAGCGATGTTCCGCTCGAAAATATCAAGATGCTCAGGCAAGGATATAGCTGATTGTACCATATGCAAGCCATTAATCTTTTGCGGATTAATTTGACATAAACTACGTGCTAAAAAATCAGCTTGTTTTTGGTTATCGCCTTCAAGACAAACAATATCGCGAGATTTAATGGCGACTTCTAGCAGTGGGATAATATCTTCAGTAGCTACAACTTTTCCTTGTTTTAAGAAAGGTTTGATTAATGATAATCGTTGCTCATAATCCTTACGCTTTTTATCATCCATTATTAACCTCGGCGCCTTTAGTACGCTAATTGTACTGCGTTAAGATAGGCCGTTAGAAATCCATTCTTCTTTAAGTATATTAATATAGCAGGGATTTATAGAGAATGTTTTATTAAACCTATTGTAATACCTTCATTACACTTGCTGCAGGCTACATCCCTTTGTTTCTCTAAAATTAGATTTTTCCTTGTCTGAATCAATCTTTTTTCTGGTTTTAATAACTTTTATTTCGAGTTAAAAATTAACAATATTTAATATAATTTACCAAATTGGTTTAAATATGAACTATATTAATATAAAACTCTCATTGAGAGGACTTATGAAAGGGATATCTGATTTTAACACAAAGGAAAAAAATCATACCGGCGGTGTGACTGGAAGTGTAAGGGTACAAGATTTAACTGGCAAATACTATCAACTCAAGCCCTCTATCCTCGATAATCCTAACTATTTAAGGCGTATTAAAGCAAAGCATACTGACCGAGAGAATTTCGGTGAAGTCATTGCCTCATGCATTGGGCGCGCTTTATTACCCTTAGAAGTTCCAGAAGTATGCCTTGTCTATGACGCAGAGCAAAAGAGATTAAATGTTGCCTCTAAATACTTAGAGGGTGATAAAGATGGTGTAAGAACGCTAGATGGTTATGTACAAGAAATAGGTCTAGTGATTCCGCCAGGCAAAAAGCATGCAGTATTTATTTCTGAAAATAAAGAAGTAACAAAGCCAGGAGAGGTGTCGCTGGCACATCCGGGGATCAGTGAATTAAAGCCAAGCTTAGCTCGTGCTTTAGTGCTGTCTGCCATTGTAGGTGATCATGACGTTAACCCTGGAAATATGCTTGTTATTACCGAGGGCGGAGATAATTATGTCGCAAGGATTGATTTTGGCCATGCCTTAAATGACTTATTGAATGCACCTAAACTTAGTGGCGGGCAAATAGAAGATAAAAATAATCCCATTTTGGATTTTTTTAATCGTGCTTATGTGGCTGGCGTACCACGTGCGCAATCTAAGCTATGGCGAGATTATCCAGGCATGATACCGTCACAGGAGCTTGTTGATGCATTAAGGGAAATGGGCCAACAGTTTAGTAGCAAAGCAACAGCTGGCGTATCAAGTGCTAAACATGAATTTGAGGAAGCCATTCAACACCTCGAAACTACTGGCGATTTAAAAGGTATCGAGCATATTAAAGAGTCTCTCGGCGCTATCTATCAAAATATTTCTGGTAAAAAATTAGCGGGTTCAGACAATACTGCTCAAGCGTTAGAGAAAATATTTGCAGAAATAGAAAATTTTACCCAAACCAATGGCAGAAATTTAAATAAAGTTGCCAATATCATGCAGGTACAACTTGATGTTGATCGTGCTTTAAAGCTTGGAATTCCACTCAGTCAAGCAACCAATCACCTATTAAAAAGTCACGACTTTCCTCTTAAAGATGGAAAAATTCAGTGGATAAGGACAGAAAATTGCCCGCCTTTTTCTGGCAGTATTGAAGAATACGTAACGAATAAAGTAGCGCAATTAATCAAAGAAAATCCAGAAAATAAAGAGGCTATTGTCAGTAATTATCGTTTGCTCAGGGATTTGATAATTTCAGCAAAAGGGGTGCAAGACAATCCTACAGTTGCCTTTAAAAGCCGAGTGCAAGCGCTTACAAATCTGGATGCAATAAAGAGCATAGATATGCTTAATCTAATTGAGCAGCTAGAGGATTATATTGATAAACGCATTACTGAAAGTGATAAAAAAACGGTGTTTGGTGTTCATGATAGAAAGGATAAAATTTTAGCAGTTACTCTTTTGATTCAAGGACTAAGAGGGGAAAATGTTAATTTGCAGACGCATGCAGATGCTATAAAAGACGGACAGCTATGTAAAGTATTATGTTGTTTTCTCGATGAAAATATGGATTTAAAAGGTAAAAATCAAAATGAAAAAATAGATTTACTCTTAAGTGCGGTACAACACAGGGCAATAGAAACTTACAATAATCCAGCGATTGGCCCATAAACATCAGTACAGCTTAACTGTATTTTTAAAATTAACTTTATTATATAATCAAATCATTTACTTCCCTAAGCAATTAAATGTTAAATCGTGCTCTTTTATAGTGAAAATGGCAGTTATTATTTATTCAAATTTTTTGAATAAAATTGTTTTTAAAAGACTCATTTAAATTTAAGATTTTTATAATTTTGAATTTTTGTTTAAGTAACGCGTTAGGTCAAATAATAAAAAGAAAGGAATCCATAATGAAAAAATATATTGCTGGCGTAGGCGCTTTATTTTTTACTTTATCTTCACTGGCAGCGCCCCTTCAAGGCATAGGACTTTCAGTTGACCCAACCGCTAATCAATGTATTTTATTTACTCCCTACCAGCAAATGTCGAGTAATATGAATGGTAATGAACCCCAAGACTTAGTCGCTGTATCACAACAAACGGGTATTAAGAGTTTTAATTTAGCGTTTATAAAAGACAATGGTGTTTGTGACCCTATTTGGAGCGGTAATAACTCAGTGGCTTCTGGGTGGGGCCAACAGTTAATGGCTAATATGCGCAAAGCAGGGCTTGAATACAGGATTTCATTTGGGGGCGCTGACCCACGCGATTTATCTAATAAATGTTCAGTTTCCCAGCTCATTTCTATTTATCAAAATATTATTAATATCTATCAGCCTACAGGTTTAGATTTTGACATCGAACATAGTACAGTAAATGTACCTAATATTATCACCGCATTAAAAACAATTGTTGTTAATAATCCCAATCTAAAAATTAGCTTTACCTTACCTGTGATGCCTGATGGGTTAGGTTCTTTAGGAAAAAAAGTTGTTTCTGAGGCTACAAAAGCAAATTTAAATTATGTAGTTAATATCATGGTGATGGATTATGGCTCTGCTTATACAAAAGATATGGCGGTTTATGCCATGCAGGCGGCAATGAGTACATTTAATTATTTAAAAACCGTTTATCCACAAAAGTCATCTGCAGAAGTTTGGCAAATCCTTGCATTGACTCCCATGATTGGTGTTAATGACATTCCAGGCGAATTATTTACATTGGCCAATACAGATACGCTTAATGTGTTTGCTGAAGAGCATAACCTTGCTTGGTTATCAATGTGGTCTGTAGGCCGCGATAGGCCTTGCAGTGATACTAAGGCTAGTAGTAAATGTAGCGGCGCTAATGCACAAAGTAAACCTTACGAGTTTTCTCAGCACATGCTTCAATGTTCAAAAAAGCCTGAGCCCACGGAGTGTTTACCCCCGGCTAATATAAAATCTAAAGTAAGTTCTAATAAAAAGGCCATTACTTTAAGCTGGCAAGCGCCGCAAAATTCTAAACCGATAGCAAATTATCAAGTGAATAACTATAAAGATGTTCTCCTTTGGAAAGGAACAGCTGTGACATTTACAGACAACACCTTACCTGGGAAAAATGGTACTTATGGTTATGTCTTGTATTCTCAGTGTGCATCAGGATTATCAAAAGGTATAAAGTATTCAGTAGTTATAAAATAAATGACAAAAATGATATCTATAATTATTCCCGTTTATCATAATGAAAAAAATCTGCCAGCTACGTATAGTATTTTAGCCACGCAAGTGTTACCTAAATTACCTGATTATGAGCTTATTTTAGTTGATGATGGATCTAAAGATAATTCCTACCAAGAAGCGCTCAAATTACGTGCAGGCAATGATAAAGTTAAGCTGCTTAAATTATCACGCAATTTTGGACAACACGTTGCCATTTGCGCAGGGCTTACTCACATGTCTGGTGATTGTGCGGTAGTCATTTCTGCCGATTTACAAGATCCTCCCGAATTGATCTTGCAATTATTTGAAAAATATCAAGAAGGCTATAAGGTGGTGGTTGCTGTACGCAATCAACGCGCTGAATCATTTAGCCAGAAATTATTTTCATCTGTTTTTTATCGCCTAATGAAACGTTATGCTCTTAAAGACATGCCACTTGGCGGTTTTGATTGTTTTCTTGCTGATAAACAGGTTATTGATGTTTTAATTAAAATTGAAGAGAAAAATACCTCGTTATTTGCGCAAGTACTTTGGTTAGGTTTTAAGCGCACAGAAGTGGTGTATAATAGACAAGCACGAGAAATAGGCGAATCCCGGTGGACTTTTTCTAAAAAACTTAAATTAGCCTTAGATTCTCTGTTAGCTTTTTCATACGTTCCTATTCAAACAATATCTATTATTGGCTTGATTGATTGTATACTAAGCTTAATTTATGCATTTTACATTATTATGCAAAAGTGTCTATTTGGAGCGCATCTTGGTTGGTCAGCAGTCATGGTAGCTATTATGTTTACCTCCGGTGTTCAAATGTTAACTTTAGGGGTGATTGGCGAGTATTTATGGCGTAATTTGGATGAAAGTCGCAGGCGTCCTTTATATGTTCTTGATGAAATACATGGCTTATGAAATTAATTACTGATAATTCTCAATTTATTAAATTTATTATAGTGGCTGGCACTTATAATCTAATCACTTATTTGTTGTATGCAGGCTTGGTTTTTGCTAATTTTAATTACTTATTTGCTAGCACCGTCTCTTATCTGCTGGGCACTATTATAAGTTATTTTATGAATAATGCCTTAGTCTTTACTAATTCCTCATCTGATCATAAAACTATTTTTTATTATTTTATTTATTATATTTTATTATTATTGGTGAATTTAGTAATGTTACATGTGTTTGTTGACTGGTTGAAAGTTAATTCATATGTCGCGCAAATTTTCGTTACCGGTATTACAGCCATCATTTCATATCATGTTGTGCGCACATTGTTTTTAAGAGGGAGTAGTGGGATATTTAACGCAATCACAGCTAGAAAGCCTTAAGTTTAACTATTTAGGGAAGAATGTAAAAATCAGTAATACAGCGAAAATCTATAATGCCCAGCAAATAGCAATTGGTGATAATTCACGTATCGATGACTTTTGTGTACTGTCCGGTCGGATTGAGCTTGGTCGCAATGTGTTTATGGGCGTTCATGGTAATTTGGCAGGTGGGATTCATGGTATTAAAATAGATGACTTTGTAACCATGGCCTATTATGTCAATTTGTTCACTCAATCAGATGATTATTATGGTGAGACACTGACTAATCCAACTATTCCGAGACAATTTAAAAAGGAAAAATTTGGCAGGCTTTCCGTGGGTAAACATGCTATTATTGGCAGCAATGCGGTAGTGATGCCTGATGCTCATATTGCTGAAGGCTGCTCAATTGGCGCTATGAGTTTGGTGACAAAATCCACTGAGCCCTGGGGGATTTACGTAGGAATTCCTGCCAAAAGAATTAAAGAGCGCAAACGTGATTTGCTGCGTTATGAGGCCTTATATCTCAAAGAGTGTCATAGTTCAGATGAGGTCTATTGAGCCTTGGTGAAAGGTGTAGGCTGTTACTAAAGAGTCAGGATGATATTAGTAAGAAGAGATAAATTTATTTATTTAGGTTTTATTGCAGCTGTCACTGTTAGTTTTTTTGTTTTTTATAATTCATTTTATTTTCAAGTTTGGCAGCCTAGCGGTAAAAGACATTGGATAAGTGATATTCCTGTCCATACGCAATTTATTTTAGATTTTTCTACTAAGGGTAGTTTTCCTGTTTATACTGTTTGGTATAAGTTAGTACAAATTTTATCTGGCTTTTCTTCTCGCTTTGAACATCTTGCGTTTATAACGATAATGTTATTAGCAGCCTTAGTGGGTATTAAATACCTGATAAGTTATTTCATACTAATAACTAATAACGCTAAGAAAATTGATAGCAAACTAGTCGCATTGCTCTCCTTTGGTCTGCTTGTCATCATGCCTATCTTAAGCTATTACCCGCCTGATAAGTATCCTAATCAAGTCCTTATCAGTAAATTTCACATTTATTTGGGAAATATAGCAGCCAATCAATGGCATAATTCAACGCTAACGTTAGCGATGCCTGTTTATTTATTGTTGTATTATTACTCATTAAATCACTTTAAATCAGACAAATTATACCCATTTTTTATAATAAGTGCGCTCGCTGTTATTAGTATTTTTTGTAAACCTAATTATGCCCTAGCTTTTATACCTGTACTATGTTTAGCGCTGCTTATATTTAACTTAAGATTAGGGCAATATAGAGAGGCTATCGTTAAACCCGCAATTATTGCGCTACCTATATTAGTTACATTATTTTATCAATGGTATTTTACCTTTGTACAGAATGATTTATTTGATCATTCTATTGGCACAAAAATAGCACCATTTTTAGTTTGGAAAACCTATTCTCCTCATATTTTTATATCCCTTATTCTCTCGATAGCTTTCCCACTAACTGTTTTGATTTTTTTTTACAAAAAAATAGATCAATATGTGCTAATGGCATGGCTTACTTTTCTAGTGGCGCTAGGCATGTTTTCCTTCTTAGCAGAATATCCTATGCACAATTCAGCAAATTACTTATGGGGTAGTATTGCTGCCAACTATATCTTATTTTTATTTTCATTGAAGCTACTGTTAAATCAATCCTCTAATTGGAAGGCTAAAACAGCTTATTGCGTACTTGGTTTACACTTTTTTTCCGGTTGTTTTTTATTAATTGCTTTTTTAATTAAGCAAAAACCCCTTATTTTATGAGCCTTATTAGTTAATATGATTCCTTTTAATAGACTACCCAACACGGGTAAAGAACTTGATTATATTCAGCAAGCCATAAAAAATAATAAAATTTCTGGCGATGGCGAATTTACCAAAAAATGCAATCATTGGCTTGAGCAGCAGTTTCATATTACTAAAGTAATGCTAACGACTTCTTGTACGCATGCTTTGGAGATGGCAGCGATTTTAGCTGATATTGAGCCAGGTGATGAAATTATTTCGCCTGCCTATACCTTTGTTTCAACAGTCAATGCGTTTGTATTACGCGGGGCAAAAATTAAATTTGTTGATATTCGACCAGATACAATGAATATTGATGAGACTTTAATTGAACAAGCAATTACATCGCAAACGAGAGCAATTGTCGTTGTGCATTACGCAGGTGTTGCTTGTGAGATGGATGCTATTAAAGCAATTGCGCAAAAACACAATCTTTTGCTTATTGAAGATGCCGCCCAAGGCGTTATGTCTTGTTATAAAAATAAATCCCTAGGCTCACTTGGTGATATTGCTACATTTAGCTTTCATGAAACAAAAAATTATTCGATGGGCGAGGGCGGGGCAATTTTACTTAATCATTCTAAATTTATAGAAAGAGCAGAAATAATTCGAGCAAAAGGAACTAATCGTAATAAGTTTTTTCGCGGCGAGGTTGATAAATATTCGTGGTGTGACATTGGATCATGTTACTTACCGAGTGATATGAATGCGGCTTATTTATGGACTCAACTTGAGATTGCGCATGAAATCAATGAGGATAGGCTTAAGAGTTGGAACTTATACTATGATGCTTTATTGAATCTTGCCGAGCAAGGCGACATCCAATTGCCGACTATTCCTAAAGAATGTCAGCACAATGGTCATATTTTCTACGTAAAATGCATTGATTTAGAGACCAGAACCCGTTTAATTGCTTACCTTAAGAGTCAAAATATTTGGTCAACCTTTCATTATGTACCATTACATAATACCAAGGCTGGTGTTAAATACTCAGAGTTTATTGGGGAAGATAAATACACGACTGTTGAAAGTGAGCGCTTAGTAAGGCTTCCCTTATATTATCAACTAAGTGAAGAAGATTTACAGACAGTTGTCTATAGCATTTACCAATTCTTTGGAACACATGCCTGACTAGCACGTTTTCTTTAAAGATTGATTTATACTAGGGCATTGAGTTTAAATAGTTTAATATTATTCACTCGAGCTTTGCAGCATACGCCACCTTCAGTAGGAATATTTTTCACTTCCCCACACAATGTGTAATTTTTAAAAATAGCCCCTAGTTGGTTAGCCGAGAATAATGGCCATTGTCCTTGATAAGAATCAAGCAGCAAATAGGTTGGTTTAATTTCCGGAGATAAATTTAAACAAAATTTAATGAATTGATCACTGTCCTTATACAGGCCAAAATACCAAGGGCAAGATGGTGAGCGAGCTTTAACAGCGTAGGTAAGACCCGGAAGATCGGTTAAGCTTACTAGATAATCATTAGGTTTAAAGCCACATTTGTTTAATTCCGCACGCGTACTTTCTATAATAAATTTGGTGGTTGAATCCACATAGAGCTTGGTATTATTTACATCAGTTAAATATTTTTGTGCAGGTAAATTTCCATATAAGCCATAGGGAAACTCATACATATTAAACAAGGCTTGATAAGTAGAAAAAACGCTTATCCCTGCAATCGTTAAATAGATAAACATTCTGCCAAGTTTTTTTGAAATTTCATGGGCTAAAAAAACAATAACTGGCATCCAAAGAAAGCAGCTCAAAAGTAT
Organism: Legionella beliardensis; assembly: GCF_900452395.1. NCBI lineage: Bacteria > Pseudomonadati > Pseudomonadota > Gammaproteobacteria > Legionellales > Legionellaceae > Legionella > Legionella beliardensis. The sequence continues at coordinate 2,614,638 of NZ_UGNV01000001.1, read as the reverse complement.
TTGCACATAGATTATATTATTCGTACCAATTGCAATAATGAGTGGTAATATTAAAAATAAGATTAGCAGTACTAAGGGTAATACTTTGTGCTTTTCAATGGCAAGAAATGCACGCCAATTTTGCCCGCTTAATTTTGCTAACATGACTAATAGCATGAGTATCATTGCCGAGAAGTAAAATGAGGCTAATTCTTTATAGCGACCTATACTCCAATTTTTGTCAATTTTATAACTAAGATAGAAAAATAAAAGTAAGACGCCGTAATTAAGATAACGGTTTATTAAAACTTCGCAGGAGAACAGTCGGTAATTATGCCAACGTTTTAATAAAGTGAACAATTGCCCGGTTAAAGAATTTAGGATTAGAAGATAAAAAATTAGTTTGTATTTTTCATAAGAGAAAGCAATTAATTCCTTTGCTTGTTGGTAATTTTCGGCAAGTAGAGCAAGTGAGTGATTAGATGGCATTATTTTCAGAGATTGAAAACCATTTTTATAAGCTGTAAAAAAGTCATGTAAATTTTGTATTAAACTAAAATAAATTATTAACTGCGATAAAAATCCTAGCATTAAAAATAATAAAGCTTGTTTGGCAAATTTTTTATTTTTGATACAAATTAAAATGTAAGCAAAAAAGGAGAGTAAAATTAATAATAATCCAGAAGTAAATTTATTGAAAAAAATAAAAACCGCAATAAAACCGAGCATAAATAAATAAAAATTGGTATAGCGCTCTGTTGGTGAAGTTAGAAGAAAAATCATAATGCTGTAAAAGAAAACAGCGCCTAGTAGGGTAAATGAATTATAATTAAGCTCGGTAGGAAACATGAGATTTAAGCCATAAACCGTTACCATTGCACAAGCTGTCAGTAAAATAATTAATCGTTTATTTATAGTGTCTAGAGTTAGCAGTCGTGCGAACGCGCACGATAATAATCCTAAAGAAATAAGATGAATAACTAATGAAAAAAGTCTTAAAAAAATGATATTACTATTAAAGTGCATTAAAAAATGCAGGTAAAAATTAAACGACGTTAATTGCTGTTTAACATCTGTGGGATTAGCGCTACTTAATAAAAAAAAACCTTCATCAAGCAAGTTATATCCCTTATTAACATGAAGAATATAATAACCCACCGTAAAAAAGGCACAGGTTATCGTTACAAGAATTAAGGAGTGATTAATGGTTTTCTTAATAGAATTCATGAGATAGATTAAATTCAATCATTGAATTTGCAACTTGGCAGGCGCAATGAATGCTTCATTTTCAGCTATGGTATAGTTATCGAACTAAAAGTCAATCTGCTAGTACGAATAAATTAATTTTAATCCTAATATAAAACTTAAGACTAAGTTAGGTCAGATGTTTAAAAAAAATTTTTTACATGATATTTTGAATATAGTTATCAAGGAAAGGTAATTCAGGAGATTGATACATGGCATTTATTCCCTATTTTATAATAGGACCGACATCAATCTTAAGTATTATTGGGCTTTTACGGGGACCTGACAAAACTGTACCTACACCAGCTGAAGATTGGAGAAAAGCTACTGTTGATTTACTTATACCTTCTTATAATGAAGAAAAAACCATTATCCTCTGTTTATCTTCTCTATCGCGACAGACTCTAAAACCAAGACAAATTTATATTGTTGATGATGCGAGTAAAGATCATACAGTAACTTATGCTCGGCTTTTTGCTGAATTTAAACACTTAGACATCAAAATTATTAAACGAGAACTTAACGAAGGCAAAACACCCAGCGTATATCATATATGTAATGAAAGTGATGCTGATGTCATTGCCTTGTTAGATGCAGATACCATACTTCGTTCTTCCAATTATTTAGAGCGAATAGTTGAGGAATTATATCAAGGTGTTGGAATAGCTAGTGCTTGTGGTATGGTTTTACCTCTAACAGAAGCAGATCGGAAGAGAGAATTTAAAGAAGGAGAGCTTGAAAAATTTTCCATGATGTACCCATACATCGATTATTCTCCAGACAAAACTTGGTTTCAACTTACTCAGCGCGCTATTACTAATTCTTATCGAGAGGAGCTTTATCTTTTTTTGCAGCGCAGTGTTTATAATGGGGAAATGGTATTTTTTGGTACCCTAATCTTTCCTATTGGATGTGCAGTGGTATATAGACGTCAATATTTGAAAAATATTTTTGACAAATATGTGCCTTTGTTTGGTTTTGATTTGACTACTTCAGAAGATATTTTTTTTGGATTTGCCTTTGCACAAGAAGGATATAAAAATACTCATTCTAGAGATGTCTATGCAATGACAGGTGAGCCAAGGATTCTAAAAATGCACAAACAAATATTTAAATGGTCATCTTCCTTTTTACAAAGCTGTTACTATTTTGATGATCTGTTTTTAACACCTTTCAGGAGCTTCAAAGCCTTTAAAAGAAGGCGGCAAGAAAAAAATGATCCAAATATTCAAAAAGCAAAAGAACGTAGAAGAATTCAGGAAGCTTATCGCCAACCTTTTGGGGAAAATTATACTAGAAATTTTGGACGCAATATAGGTTGGTTTATTTTTACAACGGCTATTGAAAAAATGTCCTTTCCAACGTTTATTGTTATTTTTGCCTTATTGCAGTTATGGGAACCCTTGTTGATAACTTTGGGCGCCGAAACTTTATTGTATTCAACAGTTATTGCAATAATGCATAAAAATAGACGATTAAGAAATTTTTTTAAAGCTATTCTATTCACTCCAATTCGCTATTTTCAGGTGCTGTTTGAACTAGTTGTGATCAGTAATTTAATACTTGATTTGTGGATTAGTAAAAATAGGAAGTGGCGAAAATAATGTGCATTAAAAAAATTTTTGGCGGAGCACTAATCCTATTCAATGTCATGATATTTGCTGCTGAGCAGAAAGAGACTATACCCGCTGGAGATTTGACTGAGTATCAGGGTAGGTTACAACGTACGGTATCTATATATCTAGCTGAATTATTAAATCAACCTAATAATGCTGATTTATGGTTTAAAGTAGCCAAAATTGAGTATGAATTGAAAAATTGGCCCTTGGCTATTAATGCCTTACAGCATGCGCTAGAAATACAACCACAAAATTCTGAAATACATAAATTTTTATCGCAAATTTATGCCGAATTAAATCAACCCAAAAAAGCTTTAGCTGAAATCAATGAGGCAGTTAAATATAATCCATCTAATTATGAATACCTGATGACGCAAGGTTTATTAGAAAATTGGAATAAAAACCCAGAGCAAGCGTTAGAAAGCTATCAGCGGGCATTATATTTAATCAAAGATAAAAAACCCGATTTGCAATTGCGTTTATTGCGTGAAATAGCCTCTTTGCAAAATCAGCTTCATAATCCCCAGGCTGCTATTACCATGTTGCAGCAAGCGATTGCACTTGCCCCTCAAAATGCGGCTTTGTATCGTGAACTTGCGCAATCATATGCTGGGGCCAATAATCCTCAGCAAGCTCTGGAAAGTATTAACAGCGCACTAAAAATAGAGCCTAATAATATCCAATTTTTGGAAGTGAAAGCTATGTATGCATCATGGCTTAAAGATTTTGCATTAGCAAAAGAAATTTATCAGAATATCTTAAAATCAGATCCAAAAAATATTGGCTTATGGCTTAAAGTAGCCAAGATTGAATATGAATTGAAAAATTGGTCTTTGGCTATTGAGGCCTTACAGCATGCGCTAGAAATACAACCACAAAATTCTGAAATACATAAATTTTTATCGCAAATTTATGCCGAATTAAATCAACCCAAAAAAGCTTTAGCTGAAATCAATGAGGCAGTTAAATATAATCCATCTAATTATGAATACCTGATGACGCAAGGTTTATTAGAAAATTGGAACAAAAACCCAGAGCAAGCGTTAGAAAGCTATCAGCGGGCATTGTATTTAATCAGAGGAAAGAACACCGATTTGCAATTGCGTTTATTGCGTGAAATAGCTTCTTTGCAAAATCAGCTTCATAATCCCCAGGCTGCTATTACCATGTTGCAGCAAGCCGTTGCACTTGCCCCTCAAAATGCGGCTTTGTATCGTGAACTTGCGCAATCATATGCTGGGGCCAATAATCCTCAGCAAGCTCTGGAAAGTATTAACAGCGCACTAAAAATAGAGCCTAATAATATCCAATTTTTGGAAGTGAAAGCTATGTATGCATCATGGCTTAAAGATTATGCATTAGCAAAAGAAGTTTATCAGAATATCTTAAAATTAGATCCAAGAAACAAGGTTGCTATAAACGGTATTGCTAATATAAATAATACAGTTTACTTACCGCCTATTAATATTGTTAAACCTAAAAGCCGTTATGATAGCCTGATTGATTTAGCCAACAATTATGCTGTAAAACGTCAATATAGTGCTGCTGCTCAGGTAATAAAACAAGCAATTCAGCTTAAACCAAGAAATGCTGCATTATATAAGCAGCTTGCAACTATTTATGCGACAGCAAAGGACGCTAAAAATGCATATCTGGCTATAACTGAAGCAGTACGATATGCGCCATTCAATATATCCTATTGGCGAGATAGGGCTAAAATTGCAGCATGGGCAGAAGAAAAAGCAGCAACACAAGAAAGTTATGAGCAAATTCTTAAGCTAAAGCCAAATGATGAAGACGCAATGCTTCAATTAGCGCATACTCTGGCCTGGCGAGGTTTTACTGATGAGGCAATAGAAAATTACAGGGCCTTACTTAGCTTATATCCGCAAAATAAAGAAGGATGGCTCCAATATGCTGAGGTATCGTCTTGGGTTGAAGGTTATCCCATATCATTTGATGCGCTCGCTCATTATCAAAGATTAGGAGGAGAGCCTAAAAAATATTTAGAAGTCAAAGCTAGACTACTTGCCTTAAGTGGTTATTATGAATCTTCACTGGCTATCAATGATTTGTTACTAACGACTAATCCAAATTCTACTTATCTCTTATCCACTGAAGTGACTGCCCTGTTAAAGGGCTTGCAAGTTAATCGTGCTGTAGCAACACTTGATAAAGCTCTGCAAATTGCTCCTACAGACCCTGCTTTACAAGGGCTCAAAAATATTGTTTTAACTCCCTTACGTAGCAACATTAATTTGGGTTTTAATTATACAGGAGCAACAGATACTACTAACATTTATCATATTCCAACATTAAATGTGCAATACTTTCTAAAACCTAGCACTAGTATACAGTTACAAGGTATTTATGAATATGCTACTGCAGATAAGGATAGTGGGTTAAATCCAATAAACGGAGGAACCTCGATTGGTGATGAGAGCTTAATGGTTGGTCTCTCACATCAATTTGCTTCTTTGTTCAATCTGACAGGGCTAGTAGGTGGATTAAATGTTGATGGTGAAGACCAGCATCTAATTTATGATATTTTATTCAACACCAATTTAGATGAGAGAACGGTGTTGACAGTTGAAAGTTTACGTAATCTTTATCGCCCATATCTTGTTCCTCAATCCCCACGTTTGATTTCGCTACAAATTATGGAAAACCGAATTGGCATGACCTTGCAATGGCAACCCTATATTCAAAAATATTTAAATATAGTGCTCTCACACTCCGATTTGAGTGACTATAATGGATATTGGCATTATAACATTTGGCCTAAGATGCGCGTATATTCTTCTCAGTATTGGCAGGTTAATTTAGGTATAAACGCGGATGATTGGAGATACAAGCGTAGAACGAACAGTGGTTATTTTTCTCCCCTACATTTCCAGGGCTATGAAGGAACCATTGAGTTATATCATGGTTTTACAGAAAATATTGGTATGAGCTTATCTGGAGGATTTGGCATGCAGAAAGATGAAACATTTCCTCGTTTCTTTTATGAAGAAGATTTAGCTGCGCAATTATTTCTAGGTATTTTTACCGATTGGCAATTGAAAATTAGCGGCGCTTACACACTTAGAGAAAATCCAATTGGAGCATATCAGTCCTGGTATAGCGGTTTAATTATCACTCGCAGATTATGACTATGTAATATGGAGAATAATTATGGATAGCTTTTCATATGACACTTATAAACGCTTGATTAAAGATCTTATGAAAGTAATGCCATTAATTGATTTTGCAGACGTTCAAGACCATGATGAACGTTTTTTTTTACTTCGTCATGATGTGGAGTTTTCTATAGAAAAAGCTTTTGCAATGGCGAAGCTTGAGCATGAAAAAATGGGTATTAGCTCGAGCTATTTTTTTCAAATTCGTAATGATAGTTATAACCCGCTCTCTTATCGCAGCAAAGAATTGATCCAAAATATTCATGCCATGGGGCATAAGATTGGTCTCCATGTTAACACAGGTAGTCAAAAAGATTTTAGCCAGATAACATCATCTGTTAAACAGGATGTGGAATTGTTACAAAATGGTCTTGGGATCGCAATCGATCGTTTTTCTTGGCACCGGCCTAGTCATGAATTGTTAAAAAAAAATATAAAAATTAAAGGACTTATTAATACTTATGATAAACGTTTTTTCCATTTTTATGGTAACAAACCTCAAGATATATTAAAGATTTATTATTACTCTGACTCAGAGCATATCTGGAAATATGGGGATCCTCTTAATATTTTGCATAAACCAGTAAAAAAAATGCAATTATTAATTCATCCTTATTCTTGGTCTAAGCAAGGGTACGATAATGAAACTAATTTTAAAACGATTATTGCTGAGAAATATCATCTAATGAGGCAAGCCATGAACAGTGAGTGTCATCATTTTCCCCAAGAATTTCTGCCCAAAAATGTCTGTCTATGTAATATAAAAACACAGGATAATTAGAGACATGAGTCACTATCGTGTATGTTTTTTTGGAGTGAAAGAAACTACTCGATTGATAGTAGAGTATCTGCATGCGCACAAGGTTCATATTGATCTTATTATTAGTATTGATGAATCAGTGTTATTAAAAAATCATGTGGCAGACTATTGCTCTCTTGCAGAAACTGCAAAACGCATTGGTGCTGACTTTTACTGCGTAAAAGATTATAGTTTGAAACGATTAAATGATGAATTCTTTGCAAAACATACGTTCGGCGTAGGTATTGTATATGGTTGGCAGCGGCTTATACCGTCGTCAATTATTAGTAAATTTCAGTATGGAATTTTTGGATTTCATGCTAGCCCAGAAGCATTGCCTGGCGGAAGAGGGCGCTCCCCACTTAATTGGGGAATTATTCTTGGTAAAAAGAAGCTGTATAACCATTGCTTCAAATACGTGACGGAAGCCGATGCTGGTGAAATTTATTCGGTAAAAGTATTTTCTATTACCTCGCATGACACAATTATGACGGTATTGTACAAATCGTTGCTAACTGCTCGAGAAGAAATTATCAAGCTATTGCAAGATATTAAATTAGGGCCATTAAAGTTGCAGCCACAAAATGGTAAGCCTTGGTTTTTTCCTAAGCGAACCCCTGAAGATGGTTTAATAGATTTTACTAAAGACAAGACAAATACAATTATTAATCTAGTGCGAGGCGTTAGCCGCCCATTTCCTGGTGCTTTTTGTTACACATATGATGGAAAACTTATAATCTGGGAAGCCTGGGAATTTGATAGATTAATTGACTTTTCAGCTTGGCAACCAGGCCAGGTAGTTGATGTATTATATGAGATGCCAGTAGTCCGTACTATTGACGGCAGTATTGTTATTCGAGAAAGTGAAGGGCCTATTCTAAAATCAAGAGATTTACTGCTTGCAAAACAGCCTCCTTTGCCTTAATTACCACTCAATACTAAGAGCTTTACGTTTCGCCTGAATTAAATCAAGCAAGGTATCTTGCAAATTCCAACGAAATTTGTATTGGGTAAAGTGGTAAAATTTTTTCAGATCAGGACGTCGGTGCATAATATCTTCATATTCCTGACCATATGCTTCTTTATAGGGCACTAAACGTATGTCAGAACCGCTGTTAGATAAAGTTATAATCATTTTTGCTATTTGATTAATGGTTACGCACTGATCTTGTCCGACATTTAATACTTCACCGGCACAATTTTCATTGCATGCAATCAAATCAAGTGCTGCTACAGTATCTCTCACGTCACAAAAACTACGAGTTTGTTCTCCCGTACCGTAGACTGTAATCGGCTCATCTTTTATAGCTTGCTCAATAAACCTAGGAACCACCATTCCATATATACCATTTTGACGTGGGCCTATGGTATTAAATAATCGCAATACTGTAACTTTCATATTTTTAGCACGAGCATAGGCAAGTGAGAAAATTTCATCTGTGAATTTGCTAGTAGCATAGACCCACTTACTGTGAGCGGCAGATTTAAAAGGTAATAAATCATCCTCTTTTAGAAACTGATGATGAGTAGGACCATAAATTTCTGAACTAGATGCAACTAGCACTCTTGCATTGAAATTATATTGACTAATGATTCGCAGAATACGCTCACAACCTGTAATATTGGTAATTAATGTTTCTATAGGATGGGCTAGCAAATGATACATACCAACCATAGCTGCCATGTGATAAATTCGATCAGCCTTACGAATGAACTCGATTAGCTTTTCAGAATTGAGTATATCACTTTCGTCAAAGTGAAATTTTTGATTAGACATAAAGGATTTAATATTATCAAGCGATCCAGTGCTGAGATTATCTATCACGTAGACTGTATCGCCCCTGCTCAAATGAAACTCTACAATGTGGGATCCTATAAATCCTGCACCACCAGTGATCAATACATTCATATAATTTCCTTTTTGGTAAGCGTTAATTACAAGGATCTAACCCAAGCCATTGGACAATATTCATAAACCAGATCTCGTTATTATGAGATACGCTACAATCGATCACCCTAGGTTTATTTTTATAATAGACTAACCGGTAAGATGCTGGAATGCTTTTAAGATAAGGGACCCAATGTTGAGGAACTGGAGGAGTCACAGGTTTTTTAACTAATGCTATTAAGCCTTGTTCGCTAGTTGGATAAAATCCATTATCCAATTTATAAAAATTAAGTGCGTTTTCAATCGCAAGCAACTTGGCATCTTTAACATCATCTACTAGGGCAGGTTCTATAGTCTGCTTGGACTGTATCATTTGTTGCTGCTCTTTGGTAATAGGCGAGGAAGCCTCAGAGAACCATTTATGGTACAGTTTGTAGCCAGGCAAAGCGAAAATAACTATAAAAAAAATGAATATTATAATAACTAAAAGTATTTCTATCATAGTAAATCCTTTTTCATGATAAAAAATATTACGTAATGGGGCGTGAACCCAATATTCCCAGCTCCGTATACTCATAGAATATCCTTTCTGTGTTTATATGGCAGCAAATATCACTTTAATTTACAAATTCCAGTATACAATATTGGGATAATTTTTAGCTTCATTAGCAAATATATTAGGGATATCCATAATGATTACTTTCTCACTAAATTTTGCTGCAAACCCCTCCATACTAGCCTGACAATATAGATGGTGTGCATTAATGATAATAGCAATATCAATATCATTCATTTGATCAAATTCTATTAGATCAAAATGGTATTTTTTGCTGACCATACTGGGATCAGCAAATGGATCATTCACCTTGAAGTGAAACCCATATTTTTTCATTTCCTTGATTAATTTTAATGCTATGCTATTACGAAAATCAGGCGTGTTTTCCTTATACGTAATACCAAATATACCTATTGTGCACTCTTTGAGCCCGAGATTATGAGTTACCATTAAGTTTAGTAGCTCATAACGTATAAAATGTGTGATATTATCATTAATCTTGCGAGCAGTTTGGATTAAATCATAGTTTATCCCTTCTTGCTTAGCTTTGAATGCAAGATAAAGCGGATCTACAGCAATACAATGTCCGCCTACAAAACCTGGCTTAAAAGATAAAAAGTTCCATTTAGTTTTTGCGGCTTCCAAAACCTCATACATATTAATGTCTAAGGCATGCATAAATTCAGTAAATTCATTCATTATTGCGATATTAATATCACGCTGAACATTTTCGAGAATTTTTACAGCTTCAGCTGTTTTGATGTTTGAGACTGGATATAGCTCGTCACAGCAAGCACTATAGACTTCCTTTATGATTGACAATGCATGTTCATTTTGTCCGGCAATAACTTTAGGCACGGTTTGTAGTGTATGTACCTTATCGTTAGGATTGATGCGCTCAGGAGAATAACCCACATGAAAGTCTTCACCAGATTTCATATGGCTAATCTTTTCTATCAGCGGAATTAAATCTTCATCAACTGTTCCAGGATATACAGTAGATTCAAATATGATTAGATCACCTTTTTTAATAAATTGTGACAAATCACGAGTTGCCTTAAGCAGGGGCTCAAGATTAGGAATTAGATAATAATAGGCAGGTGTGGAGACAGTAACTATATATACTGTAGCATCGGCAATATCCTGAATATCGGTGGTATAAGTCATTAAACTTTTAGCTAAGCGTGCATCACTAACAAGGTTATTTCTGTCATGGCCAGCCCGAAGCTCCTGAATCCGCTGCTCAAGTATATCATACCCGATGATCCGATATTTTTTGCTTAGTGAAACTGCAAGCTCAAGTCCCACATATCCTAATCCTACTATCGCTATTGTTTTCATTCCATTGTCCTGACTAAACCCTTAACAGTAACTTTACTAAACTTCGTTGATAAATGAGATAATTTAAGGGTAATAAAATAGATACCTACGCCATAATTTTATCCTAGCAAACAATAGAAGCTTTGTGCCACTAGTAGAGTTTAAATATTAGCGATTTGTGGCTAACCTAAAAGCACTTGTTTTATAAAGAATAATATGAAGTGCGCTACATTATCAATTTTATCATTAATCAATTTGTTATCTGCACTAACCCTAATTATTTTATGGATCTTGTTTAGATTTAAATACGTTTATGCTAGTGACATGCAGGATAAGATCAAAATTTAACGTTCTCTTAATAAAAGTGATTTATAATGTAACAAGAATTAAAGTTTTTAGTCAGATTAATTATGCGTACGCCTAGTGAAAGATCTCCAAGACAATCCATCTCAGAAGTAACAAATCCAAATAATGAGGATGCAGACAGTCAATTTTCTCAAGTTATAAGTATACCTCCTGCGCCTATTAAAGTAATTGAACGTTCCATACAGCCGCTAGCCGCAAAAGCTTTAAAATTTGCTTATGATGACTACCTTTCTCAACCATATAAAGAAACAAACACAAAGGGCACCGTAAGTAATCATTGGTCCTGGCACCCAATTATGGTCAAAAAGGGTAATAAATTTCATTTTTATCAAACGCTAAAGTCTTTTTATGAAGATGGGCATACGAAGGATACCTTAGCGGTCTATCGTCCTAATCACGGTTTATGCCACACAGCAAAAACGATGGTTTTAGTTAATGATGTTGTTGAGTTTAATAAGGCTCATGCTTCGGATCCTGTTAAACAATATATTAATCAGCAAATTAATACGCCGGAAAAAAAGCAAAAATTTATTACTAAATTACAAATAGCAATGGCCTTTTATGTATCGGGTCGAGAAGGTGAGGAAGGTTGGGAAAAGGATCTAGATAGGCCATACCATAAATATAGAAAAAGCTCGGCTAAAAACTTTAAAAAATATATAAGAGATAATGAACTTATTCCAAATTTATTCTCTAGTGAAGAAGAAGTTAAAATTTACGCAGAGCATTTAACACATTCCTATATAGATGACGGCTTTGATATTGAAGCGCCAGAGAATGCTGAAGCTGCTGCAATAAAAGCTATACTTTACGGCGCTCATTGCGCAGATCTTTCAAGGTTATGGTCACCTAGTAAAATTAATAAAGATACCCTTTGGGACTTATTTAGGGCGGTTCCTGCTGATAAAGTTGACAGCTGCAAAAAGCATCCCAAAGCCAACTTAGAAATAATACATCAAGCGAAAGCCATTTTTCATAAAGCTGCGCTAATGGGTATCCAAATGGGGGATTCAGTTATATCTGTATGTAATGAGCAAGGAGATTTTGTTTATTATGAAAACAGAGTACAACCTTTAGCTCCCTCTCACCCTGAATATGCAGGTAATTTCCCTAGAACAAATCCTGAGTTGTTTTTGCAATTTTCAACTAGCCCTCAAAAGTGTGTAAATTTAATTGGCAATAATATAACTCTAATAAAACAAACTGAAGCTGAGGTAGAAAAACAAGAGCTAGGTATTCCTATTCCTTTAACTGCAAATAACAAGGCTTTTGACAAAGCTGCTGCAAGTGTCGTGTTAGCTATTGGTGGTGCGATATTGGGTGGCGTATTGGGTACACTTATTCCTATCCCAGGTGTAGGTACCGCTATGGGTATAGCTTTAGGCGCTGCAATTGGTGGTGTCGGGGTAGCCTCATTAGGATTAACTGGGGTAGGTTCATATGAATGGCTATATAAGAAAAATAATTCTGTAATAGGTAAAGTACTTACTATGGTGGGTAGTGTAGGCTCAGGCGCTACGGCGGGCGCGATCGTGGGAGCAATATTGGGAACATTTATCCCTATTCCAGGCTTAGGTACCATTATAGGCGCTGGTATTGGTGCTGCTGTTGGCGCTACTGCTACCTTACTTATTATTGGTTTAGTGAAGGGTATTAAGGCATGTCTGAGGCAAACTCCCACTGTAGACTCTTCCTCCATTCCATTTCTTCTACCTCTGGATAATCTTCAGGGTATAGACGACCCTAATCAGAAACTAAGGGCAATGTTGGGGGGCCTTGGCGCTGAATTTTCGTCGCAAGATGAGGAAAGTAAAAAATTAATTGCAACAGATACGGAAGAGGATGATGTGGGAGTGGATTTTGTAAATACAGACACTGCAGAAAATTCTGAAATTGAAGAGGTAACTGTTAATTTTCCTATAAATACTCAAATTGATGCTGAAGTACAAGAAAAAAATGACTCTGTCGCAGAATTAATCTAGACAGAGCATGCAAAATGATGAGTGAGTATAGGGTCGCCCATCTAATGTTTAATTTTAGCTAGTTACAGAGTATAGATCATTTATTTATTGCAAGGCACCTGCTATTCCTTCATGGCTAGCCAGACTAAATGTTCTGCTTGATCATATTCTTTTAAAATTAATTTAAGGCCATTTTCTTTCAGCGCTTTTTCATACGCATCTGGGTGGAGGCTATAAAAATTTAGTTCTTGCTTTAACATTTCGGAGGTGCGTAGATGGCAGTCTGTATCGCCCGTGGTAAATTCAAGGAAACCGCCTTTTTTTAACCACGATGCGAAACGAGAAATCATCAGTGCATGATCTTTTTTAGGTACATGAAAAAGAGCCCACCATTCTATAATGCCATCAAATTGTTGCTTAATTTCAACTGTTCGCATATCGCCATAAATGATTTCCATTGTGGGGCAATTTTTTTTGGCAAATTTTAAAAGTTTTTCGGAGGAATCAAGGCCGGTTACCTTATAGTCTTGATAAATTAAATAGGAGGAAACCGGAGTCCCAGAGCCGCATCCAACATCAAGTATATGAGCTCTAGGTCTTAAGTAGGATGTGAATAAATCGATGTATTTTTGTTCGGTTTGAAATGAATTTCTAATGTCTGCAAACTTCGATGCAATTAGATCGTAACTTTTACCTTCATCATCTGTCATAATCATTTACAAATTTTTAATATTATTAATAAGTTATTTATCTTTCATTCAATTATATGGCACTTAGAATAATTTCACTAATTGTTTTAGTAATTTTTACTAACATTTATGTCATTTAAACTCATCGTGCCAAGAAGATTAATATAATTAAGCCACAAAGCCTAGGGTAAACGACTAACTAAGAAAGTTAGTCAGTTCCTCCAGGATTTAATTCGGGGTTTTTGCAAGTCGCATTGAGCTGAGCTTTTGTCCATGAATCAGGTTCACTACCTGTTGGGCTAGCTGTAAATAAAAAATCACCTGGCTTACCAATACTTCCTACTTCTAAATTGATATTTGTCCAATCTGTTGGTGCTATATCACCCACGCAATGTGACATTCCTTCCAAGAAACTATTGGGAGCAAAAGCTTGTGCATGAACGCCTGAGTCTGAATTCATAGGCGCCGACTCTATTGCTACAGAACGACCTGGAGCATGAGCAAAAAGGCCAATTTGAGTGTTTTTTGAGCAATTTGGAACGGGTACCTTTAATGTACCTGAGTCTGGAAATTTTCCATAGTATAAGAGTTGTCCACCAACTACTTCTTGTAGTTCAGGGTTTGAGACATCCGTTATGACTATCGTCCAGTTTTTAAAATTGTTCCATTTATTATTAAAAGTTAAATTAAAAGTACATGCATCGGCAAAAACTGAAGAAGTACCTAATAGACACGAAGCCAGTATTAATTTTTTCATAAATACACCCATTAAAAAGCTCTATTAAAGCACATTATGAATTTATAATTTACATATTTCAAGTAATATTTTTAAGAAATAGCTTAATATCGCTCCTTATTTAGGTAATCCCAATAGGCTAAATTCTATCCAATTTTATGCCTAACCCCATCTTATGGCTCAGTGGCTATAAGCACGTTATCTGTTTTTGTTTGGTAAAAAAATAAGGTAATTGCACCTAAAACGAATAAAAAGATAAAGCCTACAATTAACGGTTTTGGTGAGCTGGTATAGAATGAACTAACGACTGAGATAAAACATGCCGTAAACAGCAATCTAAAGCTTGTTACCAGACTCGCTGTAACGCCTTTAATATCGGGTAAGACTTCCATACTTTCAGTAAAAAAAGGTCCTATCAGCCAACCTGCTCCGAAAGAGTAAATGAGCATGGCGCTATGAAATAATTGATATTGGCTTGGCCATACTAGGCTTAAAATAATAAAGCTTATCCCGCCAAAGCCTAATAAGCTCATCCCATATCGTTTCATGCGATTAACCCCGACTTGTTTGATCATGCGATTAGCAGTTAAGCTAGCACAAAGAAAAGCAATTAGCGCAGTCGCCTGATAAAAGGGAAAGATAGCTTTGCTTACACCAAAGTCATTGACTAATAAAAGGGCTGAATAAGAAATATAACTTAAATAACCGGCAAAGATACTGCTAACCAATATAGTAGGTGCCCAAAAACGAAAACAGCGCATAGCACGCGCAAAGTCAGAAAGGATCCCTTTTAAATCAAATGGCGTGCGTTGCTTGGCTGGCAAGGATTCATCTAATTGCCAAAAACAAATAAACAACGAGATTAAAGATAATCCCGCTATTACCGTGAAATTAGAACGAAAACCATAATGAAGGTTTAAATAGCCGCCAATTAAAGGTGCTGCGGCCATAATTACGGGTATAATACCATTTAAATTATTGATAGCCTTCGTTGCTTCTTCATGATGAAATTTATCAAAAATAATCGCTGTGCCAATTGTAAAACAACCGCCACAACCAAGCCCTTGTAATAGACGAAAAATTAGCATGGTATGGATGCTATCACTATACACAGTTCCCAAACTACCTAGCGTAAAAATTGACATTGCGGTGATTAACAAACGTTTACGCCCATAAGATTCCGATAAGGGGCCATATAAGGGGCCAGACAAACAAATACCAATAAAATTCCAACTTAACAAGCTCTGAATCATGGCTTCAGTGGTGGCAAAATAACGCATCATGTCTGGCATTGCTGGCAAGTAGATGTCTGTTTCAATACACGCCACAATAAAGACCATAAGGATTAGAAATATCGTACGATGTTTATCATGCGGGGTAGGTTTATCACTCATCGTATTCATCCTGTTATGTGCTAGGCGAGTATTATTTACGCTTATAATCCTGACTTGCTTGGTTCTCAGGTGGCCAGTTATCTAAGTGGGCAATATTATCATCATATAGATAGTTTTCAAGGCATCCTAAGCTCACTTATGATAAGTTAAGTTTGTAAATTTGCGTTCAGTCATTATGCTCATATTGGCTTAAATCATTGAACTTCATGTAGATTTTTATACCACTCTAGCTTAAAATGCACTAGCTAACATTGATGTTTAATGAGAATTATTGTGACAATACAAGATAACAATGAACAAAAAGATTTGGTTTGGTACATAGGCTCATGTCACTGCGGTGGCGTAAAATTTGAAGCGGCAGCCACTCGCAACTTACTGATTACTGAATGTAATTGTGGTATTTGTTATAAATCGGGGCATCAAGAGCTTATGGTTCCTGAAGCGCGCTTTAAATTACATAGCGGCCAGGAATATTTAAAACCCTATCGATTCGGTGACTGCATTGCTGATCATACTTTTTGTGTTGTTTGCGGCATCATGCCGTTTTATCGTCCTAAATCACATCCTGTAGGTTATTTTAGTGTGAATGCACGCTGCCTAGATTTAAGTCCTGCCAAAGATATTGAATACGTGCAATTTGATGGCAAGAACTGGGCTCAAAGCATTGCCAAAGGCGAGCATCGCATAACAGAATAAGGTGCACTAAGCGCACCTTTCGTTATTTTCTTCCAGAAATACAATAATTTAATTTACCACCCACTGTTGCATATTCGCCTTCTTCAATTCCTTGGAGAGCGCGATTATTTTGGCGATCTAGTGCTTTATCCCAATAAACTTCAAATTTCTCAGGCTCACCGCCACCGGCTAAGTAAAATCGTTTCGTCTCCTTTTTATTCCAAATCCAGAATAGATTTTTAGACCATTGTTTTAATTCTTCGATAATGGCTTGTTCTTCTTCTGTCTTATAGTCTGGCTTAACCATTTTAACTCGGTCATTCATGTAAGCTTTGATGTCTTTTAAGCTATGTTTTACAAAAAAACCAGGCAGCTGATCGCCTATAGAAATATATCCCTCACCTAATTTAAATTTACCGCGTTCACACAATAGTTGGAAACGTGCAATATCAATAATATCATCAACTGGGTTTTCTAAATCCAGCGTACTTAAACATAAGCTCCGAGCAATGTTATTGGGTTCTACCGTTACTAATAAGCCGCCTGGTTTTAATACTCTAATCATTTCACTCAAAACATGATCAACGTTGGCCACATGAATTAATAAGGTTTGGCACGTGACCATGTCAAAGGTATTATCCTCAAATGGAATGTTATTAGCATCACCTTGTTGATACGAGTAACGCTCAGATAACCCATAATCGTAAGCCCGCTCGGTAGCATCTTTAACCCAGTCTGGTTCTCTGTCAATCCCAGCTAGCGTTGCCGTTTCAGGTAAAATTTCATTAAGCATAAAACCCCAATGACCTACACCACAGCCGACATCTAAAACACGTTGCACATTTGATAAATCCCAGCGCTGGCCCATTAGCTTGAGAAAATCATTGTTCCACCAAAAATTTCTAGTTCTACCAAAGTAGTCTGCCGAGTGTTTAGCTCTCATATTATTTCCTTACATCGTTCTTGAATTAGGGTTAACTGGTGTAAAAACTGTTGCTCTAAAGCACAAGCTTCTGCTTTAGTTGGCGCATAAACTAGATATTCCATTAGTCTAAGGCATGCCATGTCTTCATTTAAAATAATGATGCCGCTATGACGAAATAATTGTTTTAATTTCTCAGCAAGTAAGATTACTTGCTTAAAATCTGCAATTGGAACACGATTGCGGGTAATTAAGGTAGTCTCATCAAGAAAACGTTTACCAAGAATTTTTTGACAAACGTGCGCTAAATGAGAGCAGCCACCTAAACGGCCATTGACTTCAGTAAATAAAATTTGGTTATCTTCGCAGACGATAGCATCAAAATTGATGCGGCCAACAAAACCTAATTGTCCTGTGGTTCTAGCAAGCTGATTGCAATGATTTAAAAATGATGGCGCGACGTTCGCTTTATAAGGTATTTCAAAACCAACCCAGTTGGCTATGCCATTACCTCTTTTATCGCCTGAACCTTCCATGCGCACAATGCCGTAACTTAGCATCTCAAAGCTTGAGTCTGATTTTATATTGTATTCAGCATACAAGGTGTTTTGATTGGTGACGTATTCTTCAATAACCAATTGATGGTTACCATGCGCATCCGATAACATGTCCCAAAGTTGCTTGGCCATATTCAATGTAAAATCTTTTGATGTGTCGATAAATATAATGTCTCGAATACCAGCAAACGGCCCATTTTTATCAATGGACACTAGAATGTTGCCATCGCCACTCGCGTTCATATTTTGTTTGATAATAAGTTTAGCTGTCTGGCTAAGCAGCAATTTTGCCTGTTGATACAGTTCATGCACATTGCGACAAACAGCGCCTTTTGCAATGGGCACATCATGCGCATAAATTGCTCTAAAAGCCGCTTTTTGATTTAAAAGATCAGCACCACTTTGTGTTAGGAAGGTGGGGCAGTGATGCGCTTCATTTTGCAAAACATCAGCGAGCGTTTGTATGGAAGAGGTATAAAAGTAGGGGAATAGTTGCCAGTTATTGGTATGTTGGGTGGCAGTTTTAAGTTGCGATAACATGCGTTCGCTCAACAAAACTTCACTGGTAATTATTTTTGGTTCTAGCGGATCTTGTGAAGTATAGATAAAATTCTTCTGGCTTAATTGCGTGCGCATGATGTTGTTAACATAACTAATCAGCTCGTTGGAAACTGGTGATGGTAAAATAATCAAATCCTCATTTTCTACAAACCAAGTTAGTCTGCGGGCTTCTACTGCAGCTGTCCGCCGCACCGCAAGTGAGTTCTTGCTCACGTCTCCTACCATGGCATCACTAAAACCATTTCCGATAATTATTTTTGGCATATTTACTTTTCTTCTACTGTAGGTTGAATCACTAATTTTTTTAATAATCGGTAGTGCCATTTGAGGTAAGATTTTTCTCGATACCAGATATAATTTTTTTCTTTCTCGCAAATATCTTTTAGGACATAAGGTAATGCGCCTGGATGAATATGATGCTCAGCATGAAAATTACCATTCCACATAAAAAAACGGACTAAGCGATTAGTAAAAACAGAACGAGCTAGGGAATAATAACCCTTAATAGGCTTACAGCCATTGTGTTCAGGAATGGCAAAAAACATGATGCCGCTGTAAGCAAATAACAAAGGCAGCCAGTAAGCAAACAGCATATGTTGCGGATAAAAGCAGGTTAAACTTAATAAAATTAAGAGAAAAATAAGTAATATTAAACTATCATAATATGCTTCTGACTTTTGCTTTTGGGTATTGATATAATAAGGGTATTGCTGGCCTAACACGGCGAAACTACTGGCTATTTTCTTTTTAGCTAAGCGCAGCCCCGATAAGGCGACAAGATATTGGCTTAGCGTTTTAAAATCAGCATTATTCTCAGTATCTTTATCGGTACCTACATATTGGTGATGAAAAAGATGGTGCCATTTAAAAACGGTAAAGTTAACTAATAATAAGCTCGCCGCAACTCTTCCTACGCTATAGTTTAACCACCTATGGCCAGCAAATTTTTGGTGTAAGCATTCGTGAGCTAAATTAATCATTCCTGAGAGCACAAAGCCTATCAGTACGCTAAAAAGTAATTTTAACCAAAGTGGGCCTAATGCATTTTGTTGATAGATTAAGCTTGCAAGGATTAGCTGAATTAGGGTTAGGCGTACTATTCCTTGCAAATTATTATGCGTTTTGGCAAACACTGTTTTTTGCTGATTCATCCTAATATCCTAGCAAGTTGCAATTTTTAAAGACCAGTTTAGGTGAGTATCAATTGCGTCAAGTGCTGTTGTAATAAATAGCTGTTTGTCTGCAGGTTTGACAATGTAATTTATCATTTCCTTAGTCATAGTGACGTGATACGCTTCAGCACAATCATCGCCGCCAACATGAATTCTAAAGTATTTGAGCTGATTGGGATTAACAGTAAATTGCTTGCCGATACTATGCCATAACGAATCAATGATGACATGGGCATGGTATTCAAAAGCAACCATATGAGCACAACGGATAACTGGATTTAAGTTGCTAAACCCTTTAATTAATTTATTTAAATAACTTTTTGTTGGTTCAGCAAAATTAGGTTTTATTTGCTCGCCTGTGATTTGGAAAATATCCTCTCTGAGCATATTGGCATGAAACCATTTTTTGGTTTCTAAAATTTTAGCTAAACCTGGTTTACCAAAAAACTCCAAAACATTCGCTCCTCCGGTTTCATCCCAACAAAGGAAATGGCCAACCACGGATAAAATTTCATGGGCTGCTGAAACATCTTCATTACTATCAATTAGGTTTTGAATAAGAGGCAATTGTGAACCTGCTTGAATGTAAGGAAAAGCGATAGAAAGGGCTAAGAAATGCGGAAATAAGTTTATAATACTTTCCTGAGACTTTATTTTTTTAAATGGATGATGACTTAATGATTCATCGGCTTTACTAGTGAAAATGTCATAAATGTCTATGATATTAGTCAGCTGTACTTGCTCTTCTTGTTCTTGTATCGCATACGTCATGTATTACATCCTAAGTTAAACTAAAAAACTGTATATTTCCTACTTTTTTCTATTTCCTCGTTTTCATCAATCGATGAATCGACTTGCTGAATAAGATTATCTCTTTGTGAGGAAGTCATTGGTATCATCCAACCAATATGAGCGCCGCCAGTAGCAACACTGACGATAGAGCTTTTATTACTTGCCCGAATTAGCATGCCAGAATTTTGGTTATTAATTAAAAATAAACCAAGAACAACTTTGCACGCTGTTAAATTAAATGAATCATCAAGAGGTAAATCAATTGTGTTGCATTGAACTAATTTTTGAAAAGTCCAATGGGTTAGATCAGCTATTTTTTCTTGCAACGTACTTAGTTCGTGCTCCCTACCCATTAGAACGCCGTGTCCGCCGTAAGCTCTATTTTTTTTAAATACCAGATTGTCTTTTTCTTTTAGTACTTGCTCAATATTTTCGTAAGTTAGATAACCTGTGTAAGGAACAAACTTAGTAATAGTTTTTAATTCCTTCTCAGTTAATAATTCATGAAATTGTGGATTGTGGAAAATGGCGAACCATTTTTTATTACTGCGAATTTCCGAGGCAAAGGAGTTTACCATGGTCGCGCCACTGGCAAAGATGTTACGAAAGAGCGCTTGGCAGTTCACATCTTCATACATAGCTAAACGATAGACTAAGGTTTTGGCGCCTTTTTCTGGTGTTAATAACGCTTCGGGAAAATCGCCCTCATGCGCTAAGATGACTTTTTTATCTTTGATTGTTTGGCAGACTGTGTCGTAGAGGGCGCGCACGGTGCCGGTACCTTCTTCTAAATATTGTTTCATAGAGAAGATAACCACATGCTCTAAATTTTTTTCTCCTACTTTTTGCTGAAGGTAGTCAGCTACTGCTTGTCTTGGTGATTCATCAAGATCATAGTCAATGCCTAAAGCCAACATATTTTTTTTATAACAATCCCTTAATTTTAAGCCACCAATACAGGATTCTGCGTTAATTTCACAAAATTGATAACCACCTTCATTAGGTAAAACGTCAAATCTGGCAATCATATTTTCACCAGAACTTAATTCATGCCAATCAATCAAGGGTAAGATTTCTTGGGGTAAATCAAAGTAGTCTAACATCTCCTCTTTAGAAAACCTGTGTATGAGTACGTCTAAGATCTTTTTTTGCACAGCCATTAAGGTTTTGGTAGCAGCACTTAGTTCATCAAAATCGGTTTTGTCAAACACTAAGGGAGCTGGGATAAGATGAAAGCGAGATTCGTATTGGGCAATGAATCTCTGCATGGCTTGCAAAGCTTCTTGTTGTTTTAGTGTTTGTTTATTTGCAGTAACTTTTTTAATCCAGGGATGATTAAAAAGGGAGAGTTTCATCGTTTATCCTTAAATCTGTGTTTTCCAATTGTTTATACAGTTTCCATCCAAGGAAATTTAACTGCACTTAAGTTAAAAATCAAGCAGATTTAAAGGAATAATAAAAAATATAATCTATGACACTTTAGCCTACTTAATCTAATCTGCTTGGCGTAAAGCGAGAACAGGTAGTCAAGAAACTTGCAGTGTTTTCTAAAAAAAATTAGATTAAGGACACAGTAGATTGTTGTTTTTTGGCTTTATTTAAATGAAAAAAACGAATGCAACCCACTTTATCCTTTCTGGTCATCTCTCATTAGATGAGTGTCGATTTGTTAACCCACCTGTGTATCGCGGCTCAACTGTCTTGTTTAAAGATTATGATGAGATGCATGAAGGGAAGACTAAACATATTTATGGTCGATGGAGTACGCCAACGTCAGATATTTTTTGTGAAGCTTTAGCTGAGCTTGAGCAGGGTTTAGCAGCGATTGTGACTTGTTCAGGATTAGCAGCAATTACGACATGTATTTTGGCACTAGTGAATCACGATAATCATATTATTATTAACCAAACTTGCTATCCTTCATTAATGCGTTTTTTAAATGAGTTTAAAAATAAAATTAATTTAGAGATTGATATCATTTCGGCTCAAGAATTAGCATGCATTGATAACTATCTAAAGCCAAATACTAAGTTTGTCTATTTAGATATTCCCGGCACCTTTTGCTATGAGATACCTGACGTTGCTTTGGTAAAAAAACAAATTGGCTCTATTCCTTTAATTGTTGATAACACATGGGCGACACCTTATTTTTTTAATCCATTAACATTAGGTGCAGATATTGTTATTCATAGTACGTCTAAATACATTGCTGGTCACTCAGATTCTATTATGGGCAGTATCGTTTTTAAGGATGAAAACTTATACGATAACGTTTTAAATACGAGTCGGCTGTTAGGCCAATATGCTGGCGCAGATGATTTAGCAATAGCTTATCGTGGTTTAAAAACGCTACCAGTAAGAATGAATCAGCATTATCAACATGCGTTGCATGCCGCTGATTGGTTAACACAACAGTCGCAAGTGGAAGCTGTTTTTTATCCGCCATTACCAGCAAGTCATAATCACGCTTTATGGCAAAAACAATTTCATGGCGGCAGTGGCTTGTTATGTTTTTTACTTAAAGATGATAAAAAGGTTAGTCAATTATTAAATCAATTGCAGTTATTTCGTTTAGGATTTGGCTGGGGCGGTTATGAATCACTGGCAACAAGCATGATTGTTACCCAAGGTCCTTGGCAGGACCGGCAACTGATACGATTAAATATTGGCTTAGAAGACAAAGCAGATATCATGAGGGATTTGCAAACCGCATTATCCATGTAGTTAGCTTGCTATCCTATGAGCAAGCTATTACAAAATACCAAATCAAATTGTATTGCGCCTTGGTGAGCGTGTTTGATATTCATCTTTTAAATGATGAATAACTTCAGCAATCGGTTTAGCCCCAACAAGCGTGTTAGCTGCTCTCACACTTAAAGTACCCTCAGCTACTTCTTTATCACCCACGACAATAATGTAATTAATTTGTTTAAGCTGCGCTTTACGTACTTTCTTATTAATTGATTCATTATCAAAATCTACTTCAGCCCTCAAACCAGCTTGTATAAATTGGTTTAATACCTGCTGAGCATAGTCATGGTGAATTTCTGCAATTGGTAATATTGTGACTTGAATAGGCGCTAACCAAAGAGGAAATTTACCTGCGTAATGCTCAATAAGAATGCCAAAAAACCGCTCTATGGAGCCATAAACAACCCGATGAATCATCACTGGACGCTGTTTTTCGCCATGAGCATCAATGTAATGTAAGTCAAATCGTTCTGGTAAATTTAAATCTAATTGAATAGTCCCACATTGCCAAGTTCTGCCGATGGCATCTCTAATATGAATATCAATCTTAGGCCCATAGAAAGCGCCATCGCCTTCATTAAGGCGATACGTGTAACCACAGCGATTTAATGATTCGATTAAACCATCTGTTGCTAATTGCCATTGTTCATCCGTTCCAATGGATTGCTCTGGCCGCGTTGATAATTCTAAATGATAATCAAGTCCAAATAATTGATACATCGAGGTTGCTAACGATAAAACCTTGTGAATTTCATCAGCGATGTCCGTAGGTTTCATAAAAATATGCGCATCATCTTGATGAAAGCAACGAACCCGAAATAGCCCTGATAAGGCGCCACTAAATTCATGACGATGTACGACACCTACTTCAGCAATACGCAAGGGAAGTTGCCGATAGGAATACATGTCTTCTTTATAAAACAACATACCGCCCGGGCAATTCATAGGTTTTAGTACACTTGCTTTTTCATCAACCACACTAAGGTACATATTTTCGCGGTAAAAATCCCAGTGGCCCGAGGTTTCCCATAATTCATGTGACATCAGTATGGGTGTTTTAATTTGCTTATAGCCCTCTTTATCATGTTGTTCCTGCCAATAGCGCATCAGTTCATTCCAAATAATCATGCCTTTGGGATGAATGAAGGGCATGCCTGGGCCTTCTTTATGAAAAGAAAAGAGGCCAAGCTGTTTACCAATAACACGATGATCACGCTTTGCTGCTTCTTCTAAAAAATGTAAATGAGACTTTAATAATTTTTTATCTGGAAAAGAGATGCCATAAATGCGCGTTAACTGCGGATTATTTTTATTACCGCGCCAATAAGCACCAGAAGTTTTCATAAGCTTAAATGCTTGAATTACGCCCATGTGGGGAATATGTGGGCCTCGACATAAATCAATAAAGTCGCCCTGAGAATAAGCGCTTAAGCCTTCATCTAAATTTTCAATCATTTCTATTTTAAATGGATTATGGCTAAATGCTTTTTTCGCTTCTTCTTTATTAGAGTATTCAATGCGTTTAGGTTCAATGCGTTCTTGCACAATTTTTTGAATTTCAGCTTCAATTTTGGGAAAATCATCCGCAGAAACTGACAAATCAGCAAAGTCATAATAAAAACCAGATTCAATAGCAGGCCCTATGGTTGGTTTAGCTTCTGGATACAGACGTGCTATCGCTTGCGCAAGTAAATGCGCTGAAGAATGCCAGAATATTTCTTTTCCTTCACGGTCATCAAAAGTCAGTACTTCAACTTTATCCCCCGCTTGCAGTTTAACATTAAGATCTTTAAAGAGGCCATTTACTTTAAGTGCTAGCGCCTGGCTATTCAGTGATTTTTTTATTTGGCGTACTAAGTCAAGCCCATTAGATTCAGCTTCTAGTTCGATGACGCTGCCATCGATTAAATTTATTTGCATAGATTTCTCTTTTACATCATGTAGGTTATTGAACGTCTTGCATAAGAAGGTTACGTTAACAACAAGGATAAGCTATATCAGAATGTGCAAAGTTATAACATATCTAAACTTTGAACTTCAATGGTAATTATAATACCTATCTAAAATTAAGCGATTATAAGGTAATTGCTAATACCGATTAGAGCTAGCCGCCCATAGCTGTCAGGCTAAGCAAATAGTTCTCTTAGCACCACAGAAAATACTATGTTTAGAGTACTTACAGTCTCGCAGCAGAGGTAAGTTTGGGCCCTTTTTGGAACGTGGTTGTGCATGGATGCACAACATCGAGCCGCATGGATGGTTTCGGCGCTTCCAAAAAGGGCCCAAATTTATCTCTGCCTGCCTCAATCTTGACTCTTGGACGCTTAGCCTGATGGCCATGAGCTAGCCGCCCGTACTCATAATTTGTTCCTTTCCCGTTAAATGTGTCAAAATAATGGATTGCACATCGATTGCTGGTAACGGTGTATTAGGAATTAGATCTTTTTGTTGGCTGATAATAAGTGGTGCTTGGCTGTTTTTATCTGGGTAACGGCCGTGAGACCCTTTGATTAAGGTTGCATCTAAAGGAATGACATCCAGTAAATAGCGAAACCCTAGTTTTTTCTTAAGTAATTTTAACCCAACTTTAAGTTTAATGGCTTTAATATTGGGATCAACTACTAATTCCACCGGATCGTAACCAGGTTTGCGGTGAATATCGACTGTACGAGCAAAGTCAGGTGCTTTTGCATCATCTAACCAGTAGTAGTAAGTAAACCAAGATTGACTATCTGCTACGGCAACTAATTCACCAGCACGTGCATGATTAAGATGGTGGGTGGCTTTTTCTGCCTTACCATAAACGTGTTCAATACCTGGTATAGATTCAAGTAAGGTGCGCACTGCTGAGATTTTATTTTTGTCATTTATATAAATATGCGCCAGTTGGTGATCTGCCACTGCAAAAGCGCTACTGGCACCTGCATCTAAAAGTTCGCCTCCTTGTTCTTCTCGAAGTTGAAGATATCCATGCTCGCGCAATATTTTATTCAGATGAATTGGATGATTAACTTCGGTAATGCCATACTCAGACAAGACTATTACTTGCGCTTGTTTAGATTCGTAAAATGAAATCAAATCGGCACACACGTTATCAATTTCTTGTAATTCTTTGGCAACCTTAGGATGGTAAGGGCCTACGCGTTGTAACTCATAATCTAAATGCGGCAGGTAAATAAGAGTTAGGGTAGCTGGCGTTCTTTCTTCCACAAACATCGCGGCTTTTGCAATCCATAAGGATGAGTGAATAGACGTTTTAGGCCCCCAGAAGTCAAATAAGGGAAATGTTCCTAGTTTAGTTTGCAATTGCTCCCTTAACTCAGCGGGTTTTGTGTAGCAATCAGAAAATTTGCGCCCATCAGCGGCATAAATTGGTCTGGGAGTGGCTGTAAAATCAGCCGTTGAATACATGTTGTACCACCAAAACATCGTTGAGCAGACAAAGGATGGGTCTAATTTTTTCGCGATATCCCAGATCTTGGGCGCAGACACTAATTTATTGGATTGCCGCCAAAACTTAATCTCACATTCGTCGCGAAAATACCAGCCGTTGCCAACGATGCCATGCTCTGCCGGCCACCTGCCAGTTAGATAACAACTTTGCACAGAGCAAGTCACAGCTGGTAAACATGGGTTAATATAAGCTACTTTGCCTTTTGCTAACCATTGCGATAAAAAAGGCGTGTTTTTCCCTATTAATTCATGCGTTAAACCTACTACGTTGATTACCACAGTCTTTTTCATCATTCTTTTCTCCTTTTAAAGGATAGGAGGATTATTTTTCCTGCAATGATTTGTAGGCGAATTAAATTGATTTAACACCCACTTATATTCTCTCTCTATCGATGATACGACATCTTGCTTAAGGCTCGGCGGTAAAACATCCCAGGTATAGGTTTCTATTTCTAATTGGTGAGTTGCTTTATTTTTTTGTAATAAATTTAGCGCCGCCTTAATATCGCTTTGGGTTGAATCTAGC
Source organism: Legionella beliardensis (assembly GCF_900452395.1). Taxonomy (NCBI): domain Bacteria; kingdom Pseudomonadati; phylum Pseudomonadota; class Gammaproteobacteria; order Legionellales; family Legionellaceae; genus Legionella; species Legionella beliardensis. The sequence continues at coordinate 2,587,498 of NZ_UGNV01000001.1, read as the reverse complement.
ATGTCATAGTGTTCTAAAAAGATAGGAACATGGAAATGTGTTCGCAATTCTTGGAATTTAAGGTTATCTAATTGCTTTAATACATCATTAAGATCGTTAAAATGCTGTATCTGGCCTTGGTTCTGGGCAATGACTTGATGTAGATAAATTGGATCAATAAATTGCGCTAAGCAGGCAATCAATTGCTGTTTTAAGTGTGTATTAGACGCAAACTTACACTTTAGTGCCGCACTCACTTGTATCTTACCTATTCTAATCTCGGCACCAGCAAGTTGTCTAAAAACCTCTGCGGGCTGTTCAAATTCCACAGAAGAATGACAAATGTCGTAACATAGCTGTACATGTTGGCGTAAATAGTTTTCGGCTTGCTCTGCGGAAATTTTAAGAAGGGTCGCTAAATGTGGCACGCCATAAGGGATTAGCCATTGCTCAAAAAATTGCATTGCTTCCCATATGGTTTCAATTAAACAGTCAGGCTCTGGTTCAATATCAACATGAATAAATTTGCCTTGATCTTCATTAATTCTTACCATCTCAGCTACAATTTGGCTTAAGAAAATACAGGCTGTTTTAAACACTTTTCTCCTACCTTTGGTATCTAGCCAGGGTTTATAAGAAATGGGGGAAGTTGAGAAGCCACTTTCTTTATTTTCTGGCGTTAATTGGGCCAAAATTTTGACTAGCTTTAAACTATAATCACGTCTTGCAATAGTCGACCAATCAGGCGCATAAACTTGTTCTTTAACCTGTTGATGATGGAAATTACCATAGGGAAAACCATTGAATGTCATGATATAAAGCTGATTATCTATTAACCAATCTTTAAACTTAGTCAATTCATTACCAGTTAAGAGTTCACTTGCGGCACGGCAAGACAATCTTACGCCTAAACCAAAAGGTTTGGTGGGTGCGAGATGCTTTTTAATAGTAAGCGTATAATTTTTTAAATTATTAAAGACCTCATTCCAAGCTTCGCCAGGATGAATATTGGAGCAATAAGTTAAATTAAGAGCGTCCTGGCCGTCTATCTCCATAGGTGCTCCTGCTGGGTTCTATTGTTACTAGGGATTTGCATTAAATTTTGTTTTTGTTCAAAGAGATCTTGTAGGGTTGCAATTGCTTTACGATAAATATCAAAATCAACACTATGGACTTCAATGCCTTTGCCAATTTCTTGCAGCATCATCAGTGTTAATTCGCCGCCTAAATGCTCTCGAAATTCTATCAATCCTTTAAAAATACTGTCTGGGTGTTCAGGATTTTCCATATGTTGAGATAGCTCTGGAACATACAAGGTTAGGTTTAAATTATCTAAAGTAGTTAACACCTGATGCCATTCTTCCGATGATAACAGGCCGATTAAACAGGAATAAGTGGTATCTAGAGCCAGGCCAATTGCCACTGCTTCACCATGGCGAAGTCTGTAATTAGTGAATTGCTCAAGTTTATGGGCAGCCCAGTGACCAAAATCCAATGGCCTTGATGAACCTAATTCAAAAGGATCACCCTGAGTGCCTATGTGTTTCATATGCAGTTCAGCTGAGCGCCAAATAATTTCATACAAGACGTCTTCTTTTTTTTCTGTAGCTAATAGTGCTGCATTTGATTGGATGTAATGAAATAATCGAGCATCCTTGATTAAGGAAACTTTAACCGCTTCAGCGATTCCACTTAACCAATCGCGCAATTCCAAGCTTGCTAAGAAATTATAGTCATTTAAGACTGCATAAGGTGGCGCAAACGTTCCTATGTAGTTTTTTTTGCCGAAATAATTAATGCCATTTTTGACACCAACACCTGAATCGTCTTGAGATAAAACAGTGGTAGGAATACGGATTAAACGAATGCCTCTATGGGCTGTCGCTGCTGCAAATCCAACGGCATCAAGAAAAGCACCACCGCCAATAGCGACTACATAAGAATGGCGGCAGATACCATCAATGTTGATATGTTCATAAATGGTATCAACAAAGTGATGATCATTTTTGATAGATTCTCCTCCAGGCAGGCACAAAGGTTTTTCGCACAATTGCATCGTCTGACTATGTAATTGCACATAGGATTCAATTTGCTCACATAAGGTTGGTAGCGTGGCAGCAATTCTTTCATCAATGACGATAAGAAGTTTGGCAGGCCCGCCAGCTTGCTTTTCGACTACGTTAGCAAAAATAGAATTATCCGGCTCAAATAAGCCTTTAGTGAAGTAGATATCATAATGATAATCGACTGAAAAATTTTGTTTGAGTACTTTCATAAACACCACCCCTCTACGTCATGGGAAATTTCTTTGCCAATATGGTAGAAATAGTTAACATGATTAATAGGAGCAAGATGCCATACCAAGATCCGGCATAACCAGAAGCAATACCAGCATCTAAGATAATTAAACAAAGAATTCCAGTTTTGACAGCTTTTCTAATTAGAAGTGGGGCAGGATTAAAAATGACTTTGATTAGAGAGTAAAGAGACAAGCATATAAATAATAAAAAGAAGGGCAGAGCAGGTAGAAAGTAGAAGTTTGGAGTAAAATTAAGCATCATAGTGCCAATAATGGCAAGAGCATAAAGAAATAAGGCTATAAATAAAGGCGCCTTACTGCTTCCATGTACTTCCCCTTTACTGATTAAAGTAACGCCTGAAATGAAGAAAAAAGGGATGGCCATTAATGGCCAATAGATGAGCAAGGCGCTTTGTATAATGCTTATTCCTAATAACAAATTACCGCCACGACAAAGCCCCATATTAATAGGCCCAAGCCATAAGGAATGTTTCGTATAAGCGTCATAAAATACGCTTAATAACGCAATAGCGCTCGCTAATAAACCACTCGTTACATTAACTAAAAAAGCGGCAATCATGCCAATAAGCATTAATACAATTGCAAATAAGATGGCTTGTTTTTGAGAAATAATGTGTTGGGGAATGGGTCGCTCTGGTCTCTCTATTTGGTCAAGTTCAGCGTCTAAGGCATCATTTAAAACTACACCTCCTCCGTAGAGGCACGCGGTAGACAATAACAATAATAGTAATAAAATGAGTAAATAAGTGTGCTCGGGGTAAAGCATCAAGATAGGCATACCCACTATACCAAAGCCTGCTAAAATATCAGCGCAGGATGTCACAATATTTGCTGGTCGCAGCAGGCGTAAAAGCCCCGTTATCTTTTTCATACAACTTATCTCAGATTAAGTAATAATGATTCCTTCCTCTAAATAATCGGCAATCGATGATTGCCCACGTAATACGGAGTTTCCATTGAATAAAGACTTTTGATCTATTTCTTCTGGATTTAACCAATCATCTTCTTTCATCTTTCCGCTTTGACCATAAGCTGTTAATGCATTTTGATAACAAACTTGCTGGACATGTTCTGTAGGAATACCACGTTGCAACATAAGTTGAGCGGTTTTATAAACAGCTAAAACATCACTACAGCCCCAGTCGGCAGAACTATCTACAATAATACGCTCAGGGCCATAGTGTTTAAGAACACTAACCATGCGTTCATTACCCATTTTTGTTTTTGGATAAATAGTAAAGGCTGCCCAAAAGCCACGATCTAATACTTCTTTAGCGGTTTCTTCATTGTTGTGATCAATAATAACTTTGAAAGGGTCAATCGCTAATTCCAAACAAATATCCATACTTCTTGACGTACCTTTCTTCTTATCTCGATGTGGTGTATGTATACAGACCACCATGTCCATCTCTTTGGCTAAGAGTAATTGTTCCCGAAAAAATCGTTCTTCAAGTGCCGTTTGATCATCGAATCCTATTTCACCAATGGCAACCACGCCTTCTTTACAGGCATAGAAAGGAATAAGCTCCATCACTTCTGTGGCTAACCCCTCATTGTTGGCTTCTTTAGCATTTAAGCCAATGGAACAATAATGGCGAATGCCAAATTGACCGGCACGGAAGCGCTCCCAACCGATTAAGCTATTAAAATAATCCTGAAATGTCCCGACGCTAGTTCTTGGTTGACCTATCCAGAAAGCAGGTTCAATCACAGCGACTACTCCTGCCTGCTGTAACTTAACTAAGTCATCCGTTGTTCTGGACGTCATATGAATATGAGGATCAATGAGCATCATTTTATCATCAGGCATATTTTTCTCCCCCTGACTAAAATGATGCAGCGCTAAGCTCTAAATTAACTCCTGCTCAAAGTTAGTCAGCTTGTTTAAGTCATTTTGCATAGTCTCGTGTCTTTCATCTGATTTATTCAATAAAGCTTGTGCTTCAGGTAATGGGCAATGATTACATGCTAATAAGGCTCCCTGCTGTATAACAGCAGAGTCGCTTGTTGTGAGTGCCTTTAATAAGGGCCAGTTTTCTTTATCTATTGATATACCAATGAGGCACCAAACCTCTGGTTTTATGGCACGATTTGCTGAAGAGCGTTCCTGCACTGTATTAATAAGCGCCTTTGCAAGAGTAGGGTTAGCGCGACGTTTAAGACCAACTACTTGTCGTATAGGACTATCAACAAATAATGCTTTTAATACGAGTTGGTTCCAGGCAATCTCATCAAAAAAATCTTCTGGATAAGGATTATTTAAGGCTATTGCTTCAAAGACTGATACCATATTACTGCGAATACCATTAGTCGCATGCAAAAGTAGTCTGTGAGGGTATGGGCATAAAGGAAGAGTCTGATAAAGGGCAATTAATTCGTGCAAATCGGCTGCCCCAAATAATTTATTGATTGTCTCTTCAAAGTGTTCGAGTCGATAGCGCGCGAAGCTAAGTACTAGGTAGGCTCGGGCAGCCTGGGCCACAGACCAGTTACCAAGGTGCCAATGTTTACGGATAGCATTGGCTTGGTTTAATTCATTTTTAGTTAAGGATAAAATGTCTTTATTAAAATAACTTGAAATAGCACTAAAGGTCATGAAATAAAGGGAATCAGATTTCTCTTTAAAAATTTGTGTTTGTTTATTTTTGAGCCAGGATAGGACGTCACTTGAAGCCTGATTACTTAAGCAATGATTTAACAACGTCAATGTATCATCAAGATTCGCTTGATAGATAATTTCTCTCATGCCATCCTCGCCAATTAAGAAATAACCCCATCAGTTGTTTTATTATAGCACTTCTGCAACTCTTTTATCTTGGTTCTTCAAATAAAGAGTGGTGAATTGTTTTCAAAGCAATGTGACTTTGATTAGCATTAACAATAAAGGAAATATTACAACCTGCAGTACCGTGTGCAATGCCATTTAACCTAATTCCTTTTTTCGCTAATTCAATCAAAACCTTACCGAAAGCGCTTAAGGATTGTTTAATTCCATCGCCTATTAAAGCAATCACCGATTGATTAAAAATTTTTTTAATGGTTAATAAATTGTTTTGCAATTCATATAAAAATTCGACTTCTAAGACTCGCTGGGTCTTTTTAATGTCTACCTCATTAACACAAAGACAAACATCATGATTGGAAGAGGTTTGTGTAATAAGCGTAAAATTAATGTTTGCTAATGTCAGAGCATGAAATAAACGTGCCGTTAAGCGGGCCATATTAAGTTGGACGGCTATTGCAGTAGATAACGTAACTAATACCAGCTCATGGATAATCGAGACATTTTTAATATGATAGTGTTTCGTGTGTAAGGAAATTTGCGTGCCCTGGGCTTCTGGCTGCAAGGTGTTTTTGACCAGTACAGGAATTGTTTGGGCAATTACCTGAGGCGTTATAGCAGAACGTACCACTTTAACCCGAAAATTAGACAGCTCTTCTGCTTCAGCATAGGATAAATTAGCATGTGCTACACACGTAGGAATTAGTTTTGGATCAGCACTATAAACACCATTCACATCGCTCCAAATTTCAATAATTCTTGCATGAAGTGCCGCACCTATGGTTGCGGCAGTATAATTAGAACCGTCTCTGCCTAGCGTTGTGGTGTGCTTCGTTTCGGTCATGCCAATAAATCCAGTAACTACAGGAATAACGGTCTCCCCCTTTCTTAAAAATAAGTTCTCGAAATAGTTACGTATTGCTAGGCTGCTTTCTTCATACAAGATTTGCGCTTGGGTATACCGGTCATCTGTTTTAATAAATTGGCGTGCATCCACGTAACAAGCAGGCTTAAGTTGGTTTAAATACGCTGAAAAAATAATAGCTGATAATTGTTCGCCAAAACTTGCTACCAAGTCTAGGGCATGTGGCCCTTGCTCTCGTAAGTATTTTATACTTTGTAGTATTTTATCGAGATCATCTAATAACTGTTCTAACGCCTGGTAGGCAGCAGGGTCTTTGGGCTTATCGAGTAACTTTTCTAATGTCTCTATATGCCTTCTGGCAATATAATAATAAATCTCTTTATATTTATCTTCACCACTTGCCGCCAGAGAAACACAACTTAATAATTTATCCGTTGTATTTCTTAATGCCGAAACAACAAGGATAATTTGATCTTCTCCTCTTAAGTTTAATATGATATTAGCTGCCTGTTTCATTCGTTCAGCAGTTGTAATAGAGGAGCCGCCAAATTTTAGTATTTTTACCATATTAACCGTTACTTATGTAGATTTTGTCGCAGTTGCTGGTAGCGTTCTACATCAATGTACTCACGTTTTTCTAAATCAGCTGCAAAATCTTCTTGCCATGCACAGGCTTTAGCGAGAGGGCCTGCTGTTAAGATAAGTAATTCTGAACCAAATCCAGAACCATATGAAAAGGCGGTGATTTTTTCCCCTTGTTCTAAGCCGCATAACGCATTGGCGACGGAAATCCACAGGCTTGCTGTGTAAGCATTACCAGAGGTAGTATTCCACGCCATAGTATGGGCAATTTTGTTTGAGAAAAACCACTCAATTTTTTCATCATCCCAACCAATTGCATGACAGGCAGAAGAAAATGCTTTTTTTACCATTTTAGGAAAGGGTACATGAAAGCATAATGCCTTAAATTCTTTTAAGGTTTCTTCGGCATTTTTATCAGTGCTGTTTATCATCGCTCTAAAGCATTCGGTGGCTGCACGTTGATAACATTCCAGACTGTATTGGCCTTGTACATGAGGATAAGCTTCTCCCTCAGGGCGCCAAAAATCAAATGCAGGTTCGCTCCATACATAAGAATTAGCGTCAATCTCAGCAATGTTTGGCTCATCAATAATTAAGGCAACTGCGCCTGCGCCTTGGGTTGGTTCACCCGGATTACCTTCTTCATAAAGCGCAATGTCTGCAGCAATCACAAGTGCTGCTTTGTACGGTAAAATGTCTGCCAGCTTCCATTCAAGAGCTTGGCGAATGGCTAAGGTTCCACCATAACAGGCATGCTTCACTTCATAAGACCGCACAGCTCCCTTTAATCCTAAATTATCAGCAACCCATGCGCTTAGGGGACGACTCATATCAATAGCACTTTCCGTTCCAACCGCAATAATTGCGATTTTTTCCAAATCGCCTTCCCAACGCGATAAAGCGCGCCTTGCGGCTTCCGTTGCTAATTCCACAATGCCATAATCTTCTGGACATAAAGCCATGGCTTGGCACCCTAAGCCAATGGTGTATTTATCTGGATCAACGTTTCGCAATTTTGCAAGTTCTTCCACATTTAATGCTAACGATGGGATATGTAAACCAATCGAGGCGATCCCTTTATGATGATTAACAGCCATACACCTACTCCCTTATTTACTGCCTTGATTATATAGTTTAGTTGAATAAATGTTCAATTTTTGATCAATTTAAGTCTTAAGAAAAAGATTTATTTTAAAATCAAGAAAATAATTAGTGAGTCAATTTAATAAATAAAACCTAGATAAGTTTTAAAAAATCAGTAAAAAGGAATTGGCCTATAATAATTTTAAAGGTGGTGAATTAAGAGGTTGTTGAATGAACGCTGAAGCTTATCTCCATGCATGTCAACACCGAGTAAGTCTTGCCTTAAAAAAAAACTTACCTTCCAGTAATAAAGAACCGCGGCAACTTCATAAAGCCATGCGTTATGCTGTTTTAAATGGCGGTAAAAGAATACGTTCGGCATTTGTCTATGCCGTTGGAGAGGCACTGGAGGCAAATTATTCTATTCTAGATTCAGCTGCAGCATCTATTGAAATGATTCATGCCTACTCGCTTATTCATGATGATTTACCAGCGCTTGATAATGATGATTTGCGGCGTGGAAAACCAACCTGCCATAAAGTATTTGGTGAAGCGACAGCAATCATTGCTGGTGATGCGTTACAAAGTTATGGCTTCGAAATGTTAGCGAAGCTTGATTTAAACTATATTTCAGCAAGGGCAGAATTAGAAATGGTGAAACTTCTCTCGCACGCGATTGGCTCGCTAGGCATGGCAGGAGGCCAAGAGCTTGATATGGAAATGGTAAATCAAGGTCAAGTGTCTTTGAAAAAATTAGAAATGATGTACCAGCTTAAGACTGGTTGTTTGCTAGAAACCAGTATTTTATTTGGAGCCTTGGCTGCTAATTGTAGTAATAAAAAAATTCTTGCTAATTTAGCTAAATTTAGTAAATGCATTGGACTCGCTTTTCAAATCCATGATGACATTATTGGCGTCTTATCTGATACGCATACCCTAGGAAAAACACAAGGAATAGACTTAAAACAGAATAAACCAGTTTATCCCGTATTAGTTGGGGTTAAGCGTGCCCAAATAAGGGAGCGAGTCCTTTATCGTCAAGCTCTTTCTTATTTGGACAAAACCGGAATTAATGTCATGAATTTAAAAGCACTTGCAGAATATATTATAAAAAGAAATCATTAATTAATAAATACAGTTAAGCTGTAGAAAACAGGAATTATCTATGATGTCTAAAAATGTAGAACATATTATCTTAGTGAACCCAAACGATAAAGAAATCAGTAGCATTGAAAAAATACTGGCGCATCAGTACGGCATGTTACATCGGGCTTTTTCTATTTTTATCTTTCGTTCTCGCCATGGAAAAAGCGAGTTACTGTTACAAAAACGAAGTAAAAATAAATACCATTGTGGTGGCCTGTGGACGAATACTTGTTGCAGCCATCCGCATCCCGGCGAAGAGATTGCAATGGCTGCAAATTTGCGCTTAAAAGACGAAATGGGTATTACTACGGATTTAAAAAAAGTAGGTAAATTTCATTATATTGCTCAATTGGATAAAGGCATGACTGAAAATGAAATTGATCATGTTTTTATTGGAAATTATGATGGCGATGATATCCCTATTAACGTCAATGAAGTAGAAGATTATGAGTGGGTTGATGTCACCGAATTAGAAGAAGATTTAACCACAAATCCTCAAAAATATACTCCCTGGTTAAAAAAAGCCCTAGAATTGGCAACCAAAGTCTATAAGTAGGTAAGATTTATTTTGCTTAGTTGGTCATGTTTTATACGTAGGCGGTAGCAGTAAAGGAGTATCGAGTATGAAAGCTAAAGAGCCTGTGTTTACTAATATTATTAAATTATCTGAAGGATTTTCCAAATTAACCCGCAAAGAGCGCGAGCAGTGTTTAATAAAAATGGGATTTTTAACATCGGATGATGTGCAAATTCTCAATCAAGATAGTGCATTAAGTGCTAGTATTGCTGATAATTTTATAGAAAATATGATAGGTTGTTTTCAGATTCCTTTAGGGGTGGCCACTAATTTTGTTATTGATGGAAAAAATTACGTCATTCCTATGGTAACTGAAGAAACGTCTATCATTGCTAGTGCCTCTAAAACAGCAAAATGGATACGTGACACTGGCGAATTAACAACAAAAAATTTAGGGCAATTTGGCATAGGGCAAATTCAATTACCACGAGTTAAAAACTTCGCCATTGTAAAGGAAAAAATTCAAACCCATAAAAACAAATTAATTGCAGCAGTTAATGATGATGTTGCCAAAGGTATTGTTAGTCGAGGAGGGGGGGTACGTGATATTACAATTCGCTGTCTTCCCCGCGGCGATGGCAATGATATGGCGGTAGTGCATGTGATGGTCGATACGCGCGATGCGATGGGTGCAAATATCATTAATCAAGTTTGTGAATTTTTAAAATTACCCATTGAGGACTTAACTGCAGAAAAAGTTGGTATGTGTATATTGACTAATTTAGCAGATACCAAGCTTACTCAGGCGAAAGTAGTTATTCGTAATATCGATATCGAGCTAGGAGAAGCAATTGCTGAAGGTTCCTTATTTGCACAAATTGATCCCTATCGGGCAGCAACTAATAATAAGGGTGTATTAAATGGTATTGATGCAGTATTGATTGCCACAGGAAACGATTGGCGAGCGGTTGAGGCAGGAATTCATGCTTATGCAGGCTATTCTGGGCAATATAGTTCTATCACGAAGTGGTTTATGAAGGGACCTGATCTGCATGGGGTCATTGAAGCCCCAATCATGGTTGGCACGGTAGGCGGGATTACGCAATTACACCCAGTTGCCAAAATTTGCTTAAAAATGTTAAACATTCATGAATCCTCACAATTAGCCAGGATTTTATTGGCAGTTGGCTTAGTCCAAAATTTAGGGGCAATAAAAGCGTTGGTAACTGAAGGTATCAATAAAGGGCACATGAGATTACACATTTCTAATTTAATCTTAGCCTCTGATGCAACCCAAGCTGAAGTACCATTTTTAAAGCAACATCTTGTTCAGTGCTTGGAAACACAAAGGCATGTAACCGGTAGCGATGTAAAGGAAATACTCAATAAAATGCGCTGTCATTAAAATAAACGCAATTAAAGTTTAACGATACAGTTTTTTACCGCCCAAATTATTATAAATTCAGGCTGCTCTCTATGTTCCTTTGTGAGCCGGTAAAACTATCGTCATTAAGCCTACTACTATATGCTTCGGCTAGTTTGTCAGTTAATTTACCAAGCTCCACTTTTAAACCGTCTGCAAGGTGCGTTTCAATAAATTCCCCGTGGGTTTTCATGAGGCTAGCAAAGCTAGATAAGTGCTCTGAGCGTTTATTATTATCTAAATTAGGCGCGTTTAAGTTCTCATCGATTGCTTTAATAACATGAAATAATATTTTTTTCTTAAGTGCATCATTGGCATTATCTAGGAAAAAAGAGGCTTCCTTAAATGTTTCAAGCACTTTATCCAATGGGCCTGTTTTACGATAACAAAGCATAAGATTTGAATAGAGGGTCAATCGCTCTTCATCCTTGTTGATACCATTAATAGTATATAAACTTAATGCTTCCTGATAAGCTTTAATGGCTAAATTATAATTGGCTTGTTGAAAAATTTGATTGCCAGCAGTTTTAAAGACAAGGATTAACTGTTGCAATATTTGAGTTGCTTCTTTTTGCTCAAAGTCTGTTAATTTACCTAGCGATTGTGCGATCGCATTTTTAGCGTCAGTAAGCTCTTTAAGTACGCCTGCGCAATTGTTTTGGCTAAGCTGGGCTTTGCCGTTTACAATTTTTTTCTCTAATGTTTCTAACGCATTATAATAAGCAATCCGTGCATTAATTTCCTCAAGTCTTTCTATGAAAATGGCTTTTTCTACATTGTTTGTCGTTTGTGTAATGGCAGCCTCATAATGGATTTTGGCGTCATAAACACCTTTGCGAAAATCTTTTTTTCGCATTTGATAATAATTAATAATCTCTTTTTGGTGCGTTTTGATAGCCCCATTGACACTTGTATTATATTCCTCAGCATCGTAATAATTAATTTTCCCATTAATAATAACCATGCCTTTAACTAATGTTTGAATGCGCTCGAATGAACCTGCAATACCATGCCCTAAAACAAAATTTGGCTCAATTTGCGCATCGCCTAAAATGACGACATGCGGTGAGCCTGGTTTATGATAAGTAAAACAATTTAATTGCTGTGGATTGACGGTAAAGATATTAAAGTTAGGCTTAGAGCGACCTTTTTTGGATTCCATATGTTCATATTGAATTATTGTTGTATCAGTTAGGAGGCTTAAGACGGTGTCCAACCAAGCCTGTTTTTGCTCTGGCGGCAAATTATTAGGGCACTCGATATAAAAACAGTTTTTATTTTCTTTAAAATTAGTATGATGACAGGCCGGCACTGTCAATTCTGTCCAACCAAATGCCCGTAATTTTTCAAGCGCTTCGGCAATTTCTAAATGCGTTTTTCCTGAGAAAATGGTTGTTTGAGAAGGGATGGGGCTTTTAGCTTTTGAAGCGAGGTTATCGTCTATTTTTAGATAAGCGATGAGATGGTTTTTTATGATTACATCTTGTGAAACAGCAGAGGTTACAAATGGCTTAGCCAGGTTATCTCTTTCATGTTTCCCATTAATATCATGTGCTAATACCCGCTTAGAGCCTGTGCAGTCGAAAACATATTCACAGGGTACAAATTCTTCAACTAATTCATGCTGCTCATTTTGATGGGCAATATAGATGCCTTTTTCTTCGTCGGGAAAACGTACGAATTGCTTTTTCTCGATTGGGATGTGTTGTGAAATAGCATGGCTGTATAATTTTTTCTCAATATCTCTAATATGACTAGTCTTTTTATTGAAGTGAAGAGAGGTTTTTAAACCAGCTTCTGCTTGTTCGAATATATCTGGATTAAGATAGCCCGGCCTGACGTAATCGCCGGCCCTGGGATCATAAATAATGATATCTCTTATTCCTTTTTGCTTGAGTTTATTCGCTAAATCTAATCCGGTAGGTCCGGCTCCAATAATGACTACGTGTGGCATAAATTAAAATCTGGTTAGTTAAATTTTAAACCATTTTAAAATAAAAATATTAAGATAGTATTAACAGGGTACAGTTTATGGCGTGCTTTATAAGGTGAAATCTATCTGGTAGATGGGTAGAAGTTGAGTATTGCTAAGGAAAGTCGTAGTTAGTTCAACCTACACGTGTTGGTTTTGAATTTATGTTGAATAGAGTGGGAATTGATAATTATTTGTTGGGCCCGGTGGCCCAACCTACAGTTAAAACCAGCAGTTATACAAGTTGTGGGCCTGTTGGTGCTTGCTCTTCTGCCTCTGGTGCGGGGGCTGCTTCTTGATTATTATTTTTATTCTTACTAAAAAAGCCACTGCTGCATAGGCCTTTAGTCGCTGATGCGACACCGCTCGCACAATAGCCAATACCGGCAGCAACAGGTGTCACAATAGCGCCAGCGGCTGCACCAGCGCATGAACCTAGACTAGCGCTGGCTTCTAAAAGACCACATATGGCAATAAGTGCTGTAATCCCGCTTGCAGCGCTAACGCTAAGTGCGTCAGTCTCTTCTAAAGCAGGCTGAATATACTGTACACACGTCCAAATTCCGACCCCTAACCCACCGAGCCCACCAACGACCGCCCCTCCAATTGCGCCAACACCTAAACTAATCCCGCATATTTCTGTTTTACCAGTCATTCTATATCCTTAGTTACAAAAAAAAGCGATTATAAAATAAAGTTAAGTTATTGAATATATATAATTTATTAATTTATAACGGTTAAATTAGGGTGAGGTAAACTAATTAGAGCTTAAAAAGTAACGCTCTAGAAAAGTATGTTATTTGAGGCATTATTTGTTTTCTTTTTTGAGTTAAATTTGTGGGCTTGCAGCAGGATAGGCTATGCTAAAAGAGACTACTTTTGTTATAAGAATTTAACAGATATTTCTTAAAAGGACTCTATTTGGTCTAGTTATTCTTTGCTGAAATATAAGGATATAAAACATGGAAAGTGCTCGCATACATCATATTAATTGTGGCTGCATGTGCCCGGTTGGTGGTAAGTTATTTGATGGAAATAGTTCTGGCTTATATGCGCATTTGCCTTGTCACTGTTTACTGCTTGAGACAGAAAAAGGTTTAATTTTAATCGATACGGGTTTTGGCGAAAAAGATATTGCTAATCCGCGTGCCAGAATTAGTCCATTTTTTCTTCATTTGAATCGTATTCAATTCGACGCTAATTATACTGCAATTGCTCAAATTAAAAAGTTAGGTTTTTCACCAGCGGATGTTCAACACATTATTTTAACCCATCTTGATTTTGATCATGCGGGTGGTATTGAGGATTTCCCGCAAGCCACAGTACATGTGATGCAATCTGAAAAGGACGCAACACAAAATAAAAAACGATTTATTGCTAAGAAGCGCTATCAAAATCAACAATGGGATGACGTTAAGAAATGGCAATTTTACTTAGAAGATGGGGAAGAGTGGTTTAACCTTAAAGGGATTAACTTACTATTAGGATTAGATGATTTATTATACGTGCCTTTAGCTGGGCATACCTTAGGGCATGCAGGTATCGCAATTAATACTGAAAAAGGCTGGCTTCTACACGCAGGTGATGCTTATTTTTATCATAAGGAAATCAAGTCTCTTAAGCGTATTTGCCCATTAGGCGTAAGATTTTATCAATGGATGATGGAAGCCAATAGGCATTTACGTTTAATGAATCAAGACAAGTTAAGAACACTCTACCAAGAAAATTCAAAAGAGCTGGATATATTTTGCAGTCACGATATGAGTGAATTTCATCATTAAACCAATGCAATAGTCTCAATTAGAGTTAAAATGAATGATAAATTTACCTTAAGTTTATGATAATAAAAGAAGCCCTATAAATTTTTAGTTCCATTTTATTAACTATAATTTAATAGATGAGTAACATGAGTTCTGAAGAAATGAAAGTTTTCTTATCTTAAAGGAAAGATATGCTAGCAAATTTCTTTCAGCTTTCGCCCTTGCCAGCTGATCAAATTCTAGGAACTTATAGCCTATATTTAGTTATTCTTTCCTACGCTGTTTCATTTGGCGCATCTTATGTTGCGCTCGATATAGCCAATCGGGTACGGGATATTGGTGTTTCTTTTAACAATAAGATTTGGTGGATTTTAGGAGGCGCTTTTGCCATGGGGGCAGGTATTTGGTCCATGCATTTTATTGGGATGTTAGCCTTTATTATGCCTATGCCCATGACGTATGACCCATTCTTGACAGGTCTATCTATGTTAATTGCAATCACTGCATCAGGGGTTGCTTTTTCCGTATTACAAACTAGAAAAGTTAAAACAATACCCATTATTCTTGGTGGATTAATACTTGGATTTTCTATTGCCTCTATGCATTATGTAGGCATGTCGGCTATGTTAGGCATGGAAATTCGCTATTTACCAGGGCTTTTCTTTATGTCAATTATAGTTGCCATTTTCGCCTCAGAAGCAGCCCTCTATTTTGCGCTAAAAAGTTCTAGAGCAACGGTCAAGGCAAGGCAACGTTTAATGATTATTAGTGCTCTCATTATGGGTGCTGCTATCTGTGGCATGCATTATATTGGTATGGAAGCTGCTGTTTTTACCCCTCAAGGTGACCATAGTCACCATCATGCAGCGAGTGTGGATCCCAATGCTTTGGCGATTAGCATCGCAATTGTGACTATTTTTATTTTAGGAATTGCACTGATACTTTCAAGCTTACAAGCAAAATTTCGTGCTAACTCAGTAGAAATGGCGCGTAAAGCTGGTATGGCAGAGGTGGCTTCCAATGTTTTACATAATGTAGGGAATACATTAAATAGCGTTAATGTTTCTGCATCACTAATTATAGAACACCTAAGAAATATTAATTTACAAAATTTACATGATCTAAATAATCTAATTAGTGAACATCAACAAGATTTAGGGCAATTTATTACGACGGATGTGCGAGGCTTAAAAATACCTGTTTTCCTGAAAAAGATGGCAGACTATTGGCAAAGTGAATTTCAATTAGCCAATAGTGAGTTAAATCAATTAGTACAAAATATTCAACACATTAAAAATATTATTGCTGCCCAGCAGAAATTAAGTGGTCTTACTAATTTCGAAGAACTTGTCTCTATTGAAGACGTTATTGATGAGGCACTAATTATAGTGAGTGTAAATTTTAATCGGCATAATATTACTGTTAAAAAAGAGTATGTGAAACTTAAGCCCGTCTATATTGATAAATCAAAGCTTACGCAGATTTTAATTAATTTAATTGATAATGCTAAGCAAGCACTTTTAGCATCTAACCAGAAGGATAAAACGATTACTTTACGCCTAGAATTATTAAGCGAAAATAAATTTTGTATTGAGGTAATCGATAATGGCATCGGTATTGGTTTGCAAAACTTAGATAAAATTTTTACCCATGGTTTTACTACTAAGAAAACAGGCCATGGTTTTGGTTTACATGCAAGTGCCATAGCTGCTGCTGAAATGAAGGGATCTTTAAAAGTTAGCTCTGAGGGGGAAGGCAAGGGAGCTGCTTTTAAAATAAGCTTACCTTATAAAATAGGCAAAGATTTTGCCTTAGAAAGGGCGCAAAAAGAATATGTCAAAGGATAGAATGAATAAAATTTTGCTAGTAGATGATAATCAGTCAATACATGATGATTTTCATAAGATATTAAGCTTAAAAAATGACGTGGCTGAAGCATTTCATGAAACAGCGAGTATGCTATTTAATACAGATAGCGTCTTATCAAAAAAAGGCGACGGTCAAGATTTCGTATTAGATTCTGCATTTCAAGGCGAAGAAGCATTAGAATTGGTTAAAAAATCTATCACTATGAATGAGCCTTATGCATTAGCGTTTGTAGATATACGTATCCCGCCGGGATGGGATGGGGTGGTAACAATTAAGAAATTATGGGAAGTAGACCCTAATATACAAATGGTTATTTGTTCAGCTTATTCCGATTACTCTTTAGAAGAAATTACCAATATATTAAATGGCCAAGATAATTTACTTATTTTAAAAAAACCGTTCGATGTCATTGAGGTGAGGCAGCTAGCGTCGGCACTTTTAAAAAAATGGGAATTAACACGCCAAGTTCAACTACAAATTAAAAATCTAGAACAAGCTGTGGCTGAACGTACAAAAGAGTTGCAAAAAGCCAACATTAATTTAGATAAATCGTTAAGCCTAACTAGAGCAACAATTGAATCTACCCAAGAAGGTATTCTTGTTCTAGATCAAAACGAAACTATTTTAATTTATAATCAGAAATTTTTAAATTTATGGAATATTTCTCTTGAATTAATGACTGGCAAGTCATTCGAAGTTTTAAAAAAACTAGCAGCACAAGTTGAAAATCCTAGCGAACTATTAACAGTAATTTTAAATCTATGTAAAAAACCTAAGACGGAACATGTAAAAGAGCTAAAATTACGTACCGGACAGATATTTGAATTATATTCACATTGTTTTTCTCATGGGTTAAATGATAGTACGCAAGGAGTTGTTTTAAGTTTTCGTGAAATTACAGAACATAAACGCTTAGAAGAAGAACTCTTACATTTAGCCACACATGACGTACTCACAGGCCTACCTAATCGTATTATTTTAATGGACCGTTTACAGCAAGCGATTAACTATGCAAAACGCAATGGCTTATTTGTCGGCGTATTAATGCTGGATTTAGATAATTTTAAACAAATTAATGATACGTTGGGGCATAAAGCAGGCGATGAATTACTTAATTTAGTCGCTATAAATATGAAAAATTGTTTTCGTGAATCCGATACAATTACGCGGTTTGGTGGTGATGAATTTGTTATTATTTTACCTGCGCAGGTTAATCTTAAGCAGTTCACGTTGATGGCCGAGAGCTTAAAAGAAATGTTTAATAGGCCTCTAATGATTAAAGACTACCAGATTAAAATAACTGGAAGTATGGGTATTAGTATTTATCCTTTGGATGGAGAAATTCCTGAAGAGCTTTTAAAAAATGCTGACGCGGCTCTTTATCATGCTAAAGAAATAGGTAAAAATGATTTTCAATTTTATACTACTGAGCTTAATGATAATTTATTAAAGCAAGTAGAGTTAGAGTCTGGGCTAATAACAGCCTTAGATAAGAATGAGTTTGTTCTTTTTTATCAACCCTTATTAAATATAAATTCCAATAAGATTATTGGCCTTGAAGCACTGCTAAGATGGAATCATCCTACTTTAGGCCTGCTAGCACCCAATAATTTTATTTCTATTGCTGAGAAAACAGGATTGATTATTCCTATCGGCAATTGGGTTTTGCGTACCGCTTGTTTTCAAGCTAAAAAATGGCAGGAAACCCTGTCGCCCGATTTAACCATTGCAGTCAATGTGTCGGGAAAGCAAATACTCCAAAGAGATTTTATCCAAGTAGTTGAAAAAGCGATTAAAGACAGTGGCCTTGCACCATATTCCTTAGAATTAGAAATTACCGAACATGTGATTTTAGAAAATTCTAGCCACGTTTCCAATACAATGAAAATTTTAAAAGATATGGGAATAAGATTGGTTATGGATGATTTTGGCATTGGCTATTCTAGCTTAAATTACATTAAATTATTTCCTTTTGACAAAATTAAAATCGATAAAAGCTTTACTCAGGGCATTAATACGAATGTAGATGATAAAAATATCGTGGAAGCTATCATTAATATGACTAAATCGATGGGGTTGCAAGTGTTAGCTGAAGGCGTCGAAACCAAAGAACAGCTTGAATTTTTACGCAAACAACACAGTAATCAAATTCAAGGTTATTATATTAGCCCACCGTTAGAATCATCTCAATTAATTGATTTTTTGGAAGAGTTTAAATAATCTAGATGCGCATTAATTAAACAGCTTGCTTTCTCCATCTAACTTGTCATTTCCACCTAACTTGTCATCTCCGCGCCGGCGGAGATCCATTCTCAACATTCGCATCGTGCCAATTCTCGGCATGGATTCCCGTCTGCACGGGAATGACAGTATTGGATTGCAGCTTCCCTCCCAAGCCTCTTTTTTCTGTCATCTCCGCGCCGGCGGAGATCCATTCTCAACATTCGCATCGTGCCAATTCTCGGCATGGATTCCCGTCTGCACGGGAATGACAGTATTGGATTGCAGCTTCCCTGCCAAGCCTCTTTTTTCTGTCATCTCCGCGTAGGCGGAGATCCATGCCGAGCATTTAGCATCAGGCCAATTCTAGTATAGATTCTCGCTTATACGGGAATGACAACATCTAACACCTAGTTATGAAGCAGCCATTTTAAGCAAATTAAAGTTTTTACAACCGAACATAAGATGTGATAGTTTCGATCAAAAGATTTTTAGGTTGATAAATTGGTTATTGAGAGTGCTGCAAATTTAAACTATTGGTTATCTTCTTATGGCGGCTTTTCCCTATTTGTTTTACTGGCGCTAGGTATTATTGGTTTACCTATCCCTGATGAAACATTATTGATGCTTTCTGGCTATTTAATAGCGCATGGTAAATTATCAGTATGGTTAACGCCTATTTATGCCTTTTTTGGCAGCGTAGTCGGCATTACAGTTAGCTATTTAATTGGCTATTTTGGTGGAAGGTTACTGACGCTGCAATTAGGTCGTTGGGTTGGTATAACGGAAGACAAATTAGAAAGCATGCATCAAAAATTTGAACGTTTTGGTAAATGGTTATTACTCATTGGTTATTTTATTCCTGGTGTACGCCATTTAGTTGGCATTGCGGCTGGAATTGTTTACTTACGTTTCTGGGAGTTTGCACTTTTTGCTTATACTGGCGCCCTAATCTGGACAACCAGTTTCCTTGCTATTGGGTTTTTCTTTCCAAAATACTTAGGGTTTTCTTAAAGGAATTATTCTTTAAATCCATCTTAGTATCTTTGGCAAGTTTATATGGCATTCATGAGCGCACAATTTTCTATTATCATGTTATTTTATTAGCTATTTAGTTCGTTTGACACAAAATAAAAAACGTTTTACTTCAGGTTTTTTCAGGGATACTATTAAATAATTCATGTCATTTAAACTAAAATCTGTTATCAGATCTTAAGCATTGATTTATTAGCTAATAACCAAGGAATGGGCTTATGGGAAGTACCTGCAGGATAGGTATTTATTTTATATTTTTCTTTTTATTATCCTGCCAAGTGTCTTTATCGCCGCAACAACAAGTGCAACATCTTAAAGCCACACCTAAGATAGAAAAGGAAATTACAGCACAAAAAAGGGCAGGGTTTATAAAATCGGGTGACTGGCCAAGTAAATATTGGTGGGTTGCTTATAATTCGCCTGAGCTCAACAAATTGATGGTAGACGCGCTCACATGTAACCCGTCAATTCATGAAATAAAAAGCCGAATGCAGGCAGCTCGGCAAGAAGCAGTGGTGGTTGGTGCAAAATTATTTCCACTCGTTTTTTTTGATGCCAGAGAAAATTTACAATACTTAAGTAAAAACGGTTTATTTCGGGCGCTTAATCCTCGTCTACCTAGGCATACTGACCTTTTAGATTTTTCGCTTTCTTTCCGTTATGAATTTGATTTCTGGGGCCAAAATCGTAATTTATTGGCAGCAGCCGTTGGTGAGGCCAAAGTTTTGCGCGGGGAAGTGGCACAGATACAGCTTTTAACCACAACGGCTCTCGCCCAAGCTTATTTTGCTTATAAAGTTAACATAGCTAAACAAAAATTGTATCAACAGCTAGTCACAGTTCGCCAAAATATACTTTCACTACAAAGGGCGCTCATTAACAATGCGCTAGCAGATGACTTACCTATTTACACAGCGCAGGAGAATTTATTTACAGCTAAGCAATGGTTGGCTGATATAGACCATGAAATTGCTGTAAATCGCCACCTCGTTAATGTGTTGGCTGGTAGAAACCCAGAGACAGCGTTAGCCGATGAACAAAGACTTCCGGGGTTACCAAGAAAATTAATCGTTCCTAAGACGATTTCGCTCGATTTAATCGCTAGACGACCTGATCTCATGGCACAAATATGGCGCGCTAAAGCATTAGCTTATAAAACAGGTGCTGCAATGGCTGAATACTATCCTGATGTTAA
Organism: Legionella beliardensis; assembly: GCF_900452395.1. Taxonomy (NCBI): domain Bacteria; kingdom Pseudomonadati; phylum Pseudomonadota; class Gammaproteobacteria; order Legionellales; family Legionellaceae; genus Legionella; species Legionella beliardensis. The sequence goes on along the minus strand of NZ_UGNV01000001.1, from coordinate 2,566,750 downwards.
TCTGGTTGGTTTAATTGGCTTAGAAAGTACCGGTTGGAAAAAGCTTTTAAGAGCTTCAAGCGTTACTGCAGCGCTTAGACCTGCGATTCATCTACCTATTTTTACTGCGGGTCGTATTCGAGCAAATATTAGAGCGAATAAAGCAGAATTTGATGCAGCTATTTTTGCATATAATAATTTATTACTAAGGAGTACCCAAGAAATACTCGATATTTTGCAATTTGCAAAAGCGGTTAATCGCAAAAGGCAAGAGCAAAACAAAATACTTTCTTTCGCAGAAGATAGATATAAAATAATTAAAAATCGTGAAAGAAATGGTTTAGATAACGGCATGGAAGTTTATAGACAACAAGAGGAAGTGATTCAAAACAAACTGGTAAGTCTTAGTCTTCTTTATGATCAATACCTTGCATCAGTTAAACTGATAAAAGCCCTAGGCGGAGGATATTGCCAGCCGGATATTCCCTTGGTAAGACAATCATGAAAACAGATTTAAAATTTGAGCAAAAAAGTCAAAAGTATATCGTGTTTTTCATACTGATATTAATCGTACTGGTGCTTTTAGTTTGGTTATTATTTTTGCATCCTTATGAGTATACCAATGATGCTTATGTTCAAGGAAACCAAGTTTATATTAAGCCGCTTAGAAGTGGGTTTGTGACTGGTGTACACAGCGATGATACTTTCTTCGTTAGAAAAGGGCAGCTTCTCGTTAATTTGAATGAAACGGATAATTTAATTGCCCTTGAAAAAGCTAAGGCTCATCTGGCGCAGACGGTTCGGGAAGTGTGCCAGGTTTTTCACGAAGCATTTCGTGAGCAAGCAGAAATTGGTATTCGCAAAGCACAATTTCTAAAAGCAAAACAAAATTTCGAACATCGGGCCGGGGTAGTAAAAGCACGGGGAGTTTCCGTAGAGGATTATCAAAATGCAGCCGATGATTTAAAAGCGAGTGCTGCGGCTTTAACAAGTAGTGAAAATAATTACCAAAGAACATTAGCTTTTATTCAAAATAGTTCGATTGTTAATCATCCGGTTGTACAGAAAGCCGCTCAAGATGTTCGTGATACGTGGGTTCAACTGTATCGTTCTAAAATTTATGCCCCTGTAGATGGAATTATTGCCCAAAGGACTATTCAAGTAGGGATGTTCGTTAATCCTACGGATGCATTGATGGCTATTATTCCTCTTAATCAATTATGGGTTAATGCCAATTTCAAGGAAACACAATTAAAACATGTAAGGATAGGGCAGCCTGTTACCATTACTTCCGATCTTTACGGCCGAGGTGTGGTGTTTCATGGCAGAGTTATTGGTTTACCAGGCGGTGCTGGTAATGTGTTTTCCCTATTGCCACCTGAGAATTTATCAGGAAATTGGATAAAAATCGTTCAAAGATTACCGGTGCGAATTGCTCTAAATGAAAACGAGTTAAGAAAGTACCCGCTCAGGCTTGGCTTATCTTTAGAAGTAACGGTTGATTTTTCCGACCAAAGCGGGCCTCTTCTGCCAAAATCAAACCTAGGACCAAGTTACACAACTGATATTTTTAAACAAGAGGAAGCCGGTAATCGCGCCTTAATTCAGCAAATCATCTTAGCTAATTTAGATCCGACTTTAAAACAATATGCCTATCAACCGCTTAATTTAAAAAGTATTCAACGTGAGGCTTAAGTGCAGCTATTTATACTCATCTTTTCTTTAAGTCTTGTTATTTTTAATTTAACTTTGCCTATCATGGCCGGTATTTATATCGTAAGTGATTTAGGCGGAAGTACGTTTCTGGCATCATATGGTGTTAGTTTCTTTTGTCTAGGTAATGCGTTGAGTACGCCATTTGGTAAGCCGTTTATAATAAGGCTTAGTCCGGTTAAATTATTTCTTGTCTGTTTGCTTTTAATGATTGTTTTTTCATGGCAATGTGCAACAGCGACAAGTTATTTCGACTTTGTTTTATATCGGTTTTTGGAAGGGTTAGCCTCAGGCCCTCTTTATGTATTAATTTCCGTGTACTTTATTCCCACTGTATTTACCCCTGAGAAACAAGCCAAGTTATTACCCTATTTATTTATTTGTTTTACCTTTACCCCGGTATTAGGAGCCAGTTGGGGCGGGTGGGTTGCTTATACTCATCATTGGCGTTTTTTATTTTTTACTAATATTCCTATTTGTTTATTCTTAATTATTTTAGTGAGTCATTATTTTAGAGAATTAGACCAACCTTTTCATAAAAGTTATTTGGATAAACTAGGTTTATTTTTCTACAGTATCAGTATTATTTTTATTGGTAGTGCTTTAATTGTTGGGCAGCAATTAGATTGGTTTCGATCCCACCTCATTAATATGTTATTAATCGTAGGCGGGGTAAGTACGGTTTTGTTTGTTATTAGAAGTCTAAATACTACCCATCCCCTGATTGATTTACGTCTTTTTAAAACCTTCTATTTTACGTTTGCCATAGTAAATATGGGGCTATTGTTTGCTATGTATTATGGCATGGTTATTTTGCTTGGCTTGTGGTTAAAATTATACGTCAATTACACGTTTAATTGGATTGCTCTTATCATCGTAACCATGGCCTTTGGCGCTTGGATACCCATTTTTCTTGATTACCAACGTCTAGATCCTCGTCTGCCTTTAGCTGTCGCTTTAATTTTTTTAGCAGCATCATGTTTTTATACAACAACGTTTAGTGTAGACACTAATTTCACACGTATTGCTTTTTCTCGTGTTCTTGCAGGCATAGGGTTAGCCTTTTTTTTACCGCCAATCTTTCGGCTTTCTATACAAATTTTTACCAAAGAAGAAGCAGCCGAATCTGTCAATTGCTTTCACGTGATACGATTAATCTGTAGTGGTTTAGGGGCCGCACTTTTTGTCACGCTTTGGCACCATCGACAAGTATTTTATTATGAACGTTTGGGGGGCAATTTAACAAGTTTTTCGCATGCAACGTCTATGTTTTTTAAAAAAGCAGCACAATTTAATTTGCATGGAAATAAAGCGTTAGCGCAATTAAGCCACGCGGTAACTAGGCAAGCGACTGCTTTAGCTTTAGATGATTGTTTTTATTTAATGGCGTGGATAATGGTAGGATTATTATTCTTTTTATTACTCACATTTTACCCACTTAAGATTAGGCCTCACTTAAATCCTCAGAAGGCAGTTAAAACGGTTTAAAGAATAATATAGTATGTAAGAAATAAGTAAGGTTGTATTTCATTAAAAACAAGGCAGTTATGAGCAAGATAAATAAAGCAGAAAAAAAATATTTTTTAATAGGTGGTATTTGTTGTCTTTTTTTATTTCTTTTTCTTACTGCAATCGTTTTTTACAAACTTCCCTTTTTAAGCATCAATGATGCGCTCTATGTGTTAGTGCATAAAATACAGAGCCCATTTACTGACTATCTTGGTAATTTTATTTCTTTATTTGGTAATAAATATATTGTTATTCCAACAATTGTCATAACAAGCCTAATTTTATTTATAAAGCAGCAAAAACGGTTAGCGCTACATTTATTAGTAGCTATTGTTATTGCAGCTGTATGTGCTTCTATTCTTAAGAATACGATTGTTTATCTTAGGCCTGCAGGCGCGGTTGCTGATTCATTAACTTATGCCTTTCCTAGTCGTCATGTAACTTTAAGTTCCACTTATATTGTTTTTCTAGCAGCGCTTATTATTCCTCAAATGCGTCGCCCATGGCTTGGGCTTGTCATAGCTTGTTTATCGATTTTATTGGAGGCAGCAGCTCGTATACTTCTAGAAGTTCATTGGTTAACTGATGTGATTGGCGGTTTTTTACTTGGTGCCGCTTGTGGTTTACTAAGCGCTTATAGTTTTTATCTTAAGCCTAATACAATTGTTAACTATAAGGCGTTATTCACTACATTATTGATAGTGTTCTTTATTATAAGCGCGTGCTATTTATTTATTTTGTATTTGGAATCGATTAGTTGATAGCTTAGTTAACTAACATTAAAAAATAGATTAACTCATACTACGGGCATTACTAAATCTGATTTAAATTACCATGTTTTGACAGATTTAATTCCTCTGTCGGAGTATAGGGCCTTTTAGCCTCCATAACAGCATTAACAATTCTTAATTTACCTATATTATCACGTATTTCCCCTTGTATCAGGCCATTGCTTGCAATTAGGCTACGTTTCTCTTTCTCAAGTTTTTCTATATCTTTTTTATAATCTATTGTTTTATCTTCAGGCACATAAGACACTGCTTGCAAAGCTAAATAACGCTCTGGTCCATTGCCTGGGGCATTAGACAATACATTGTTACGATTATCCTCTGCTTGTGCTAGTGCAAGATCATTTTCTTTTATTTGTTCTCTAAGGTTTGTTATCTGCTGCGTAATCTGCTCAATTTCATTATTATTTTTTGTTAAAATATCGTCCATTTGTTCAAATAAATTACCAAATTTCTTATTTAAATTTTTTAAATATTCAAAAGATTTACTTTGACAAAAATCTCTTATTTGAGCATGAGTCCAGCCGGGAAAAAATGGCATACTATTACCTACTTATAATAATAATTAAACAGAATGATACTATCTATCCATATAAAATCAATAAAAAAACTCTTATGGTAAATTTATAATCAATTCGGTTTATGTAAAGTCGATTGTTGTCATTTAAGATCCTAGTTGTGGGCATAGGAAGCAATCTTGCATATGATCATTTACTATACCAATTGCCTGCATATAAGCATATATAACGGTTGAGCCAACAAAGCTCATGCCCCGCTTTTTTAAATCATCAGAGAGGGCCGCGGATTCTTTTGTTGATGCTGGTATATCTTTAAGCATTTGTGGCAAATTAAGTTTTGGTATGCCATTGACATATTGCCAAACATACGCATCAAAGGAGCCAAACTCTTTTTGAATAGTTTGAAAAACAGCCGCATTTTTGCGAGCTGAAAAAATTTTAAGACGATGCCGAATCACATTTGTTGTTGTTAAGACCTGCTCAAGTTCAGTATCAGTCATACTAGCAACGGCCGCTGGATTAAACTCTTTGAATGCCTTACGGTAATCGTCGCGGCGTTTAAGAATAGTGTACCAACTTAAGCCTGCTTGTGCGCCTTCTAAGATTAACATTTCAAAATGCTTATGATCATCATGTACTGGCACACCCCATTCTGTATCATGATAAATAGTATAAAGTGGTTTATTCTCAGGTAGCCAGGCGCACCGTTTAGTCATGGTTCTTCCTAAGGAAATAATTCAATGTGTTGGCTACCATCACGGCCAAAGTAAATAACTTTGCGACCCGTAATAAATACTTCATAATGACTACAGCCAGAGGCAATGATACGGTCTAGAAAATCAGGGTAATTAATTTTATTTTGCTGACTATCTAGGATAGCGCTTTTAATCGCAGCCACATCAAAGGTAGGGGAAACTGCTTGGCCATTTAAAGGCAATGATTCGGTGTATACATTGTTGTCTGCTCCGTAATTCAATTTCTGTTTACCTACAAGATCAACCAGATAACGCTCGACTTTGTTGGCAGCCAATTGTTTAATTACATCAGGAAATTTTATGTTGCCTTCAAAGGAAAGCTCTGTACATTCATTAATAACGTTGATATTCATCATGTCTCCATTTATAACATTCTATCTTTGCCATGCGTCGTTAAATCCCAGTTATTGGCTTTAAGCAGCTGTTTGATTAGGAATAGAAGCTTTTCACGCTCTCTAAGAGATAGGCTACGAAAAAACGCTTCATCATTCTCGTCTGCAAGTTTTGCCAATTTAGGAACAAGCTTTCTACCAGCAGCTGTTAATGACAAGCTAACAGACCGCCTATCTTTACCTTCGGCGCGCTTCACAAGCTCTCGTTGAACAAGGCGTTCAATCATGCGCGATAGTGAGCTTTTGTCTACACCAATTGCATGCGCTGCTTCATTTAAAGTAGTAGAGTCATAGTCAAAAAGCGTGCGTAATACCACCCACTGCGCGACTGAAATGTGCAGTGTGGCTAATTTCTCTGCAAAGCTTCCAGATACAAAATTAGAAAGGCAACGCAGCCAATAGCCTAAGTGATTCTCTAAGTGACTTGGATCGGATAGTTTACTCATACAAATAATAATAGTTGTCTAGGCAACAATTGTCAATGCATCGGTATTGACTAATTTAGTACTTATGACTAATTTAATAAGTAGCGAAAGCAATAGTTAATCAATAAAATGATAAGGATAGGCGCGTGCAGCATGAAAAAGCATTTTATTTAGTAGTTACCGTACTTTTAGTTATCTCAATCACTACGACTCTTGCGCTTGCCTTAATTCCGCCTATTCCGCAAGCATTAAGTTATCATGATTTTGCTGATAAACGCCTCATGCTGGCTATTCCAAATTTTTTCAACGTTATCTCCAACGCGCTATTCATAATTGCGGGTGTTGTTGGTTTAATAACTCTTCTCACCAGCCAGAGAAAAGTTAACTTACCTAGTGCACAGTTAAAATGGCCTTATATAGGGTTGTTTCTTGGTGCAATTCTTACAGGCGTTGGCTCTGCTTATTATCACTGGTTACCAAATAATGCTTCATTATTTTGGGATAGATTGCCTATGGGCATTATTTTTATGTCCTTTTTTTCAGCCTTTATAATGGAGAGAATTAATCACTGGGTTGGTTTTTATTTATTAATTCCTGCTATTTTAATTGCTTCATTTTGTGCCGGTTATTGGGAACTAAGTGAGCAATTAGGTCGCGGTGATTTACGTTTATACGGCTGGTCACAAGCCTATCCAATTTTAATGATTTTATTGACCTTTATTTTTTTCTCATCAAATTATACAGGTGAGCGTTACTTAATTGGCGTATTTATTTTATTTAGCTTTGCAAAGCTTGCAGAAGCCTTAGATAAACAAGTTTATGATTGGTCTTGGCAATTAGTTAGCGGGCATACTTTAAAACATGTATTAGCAGCGGGTGCAATTTTTCTTATTATATATTACTTAAAAAATCGTAAGCTTAAGGCTGAGCCTAAGTCTAAATTTAAAGCTGTTTTAAGAGGTAGGTCGAGTTAGCATGGCGTTTGCTTCTAACGGTTATATATTAATAAACCATAGTTATTTCTTTCTATTTTTTAGAAGATAAACTATATCTTGTGTATAAAGAAAATAAATCTATAATTTATATCTAATTATTTAATTTATATCCTCATGAGCTTATACTCGCTTAAATTAACTAGGCTAATGCAAATTAAATTCTGGAGCCTCTTTTTACTAAACTTTAATATCTATGCAACAACGTTGGCTGATTTAACTCGCCTACAACAAGCCTATCCCGAACATATAAAAGCAGTTTTCGCTGATTATATAGTCTGGGCAGATGGCACGAAAATGAGTGCCGGCGATAACCATCCTAATAAAACTTGGCAAGAAAAATTAGACAAGCCCTCCTTATACGATCAGATTAAAGATGTTGTTTATGATTCTGGTATACCACCTAATCCTAAAAACTACCATCCGACCAGTGATCCTGGTCGTATACGATATGAGCCATTTTTTCGTAAAATGTATGGAAACTCTGAGGAAGAGGTGAAATCGCATTTAACAACGATTTATTGGATGCCAAAATTATTTGGGCACGCTTATCCTTTGCGTGTTACGACAGTTAACCAGGTTAGTCAAAAATTAATAAGTGTTTCCAACGAGTTAGAGACGCTTGTTGCCAAGCATCCAGAGTATATCGTTTTCTTAAAAAATCCTGGTGGTACTTTTAAATGGCGGCTTATTGCTAATACGCATCGCCTCAGTAATCATAGCTTTGGCATGACTATTGATATTAATGCCGATAAATCAAATTATTGGCAATGGGATCTACAAAAAGCTAAAAAACCCATTACTGAGACTACTCCAGTTAAATACCGTAACAGCATTCCTTGGGAGATTATCCCAATTTTTGAAAAATATGGTTTTATATGGGGAGGTAAATGGTATCACTACGATACCATGCATTTTGAATACAGGCCTGAATTAATGAGCCAAATTGCGGATTAATGCAGGTTTTAAAACCATTGGCTCTATACGAAACTCAATTAGTTATAACAAAATTTCTTTTACCAACATAAATTAATACTATGTTAAGCTAATTGTACTAAAATTAACTGATACGAAAGACTCGTCAGACAGGTAGCTATGATATTCTTTGATAAATATATTAAACCCGAAGATACTGTTAGACGTTCATTAAATCAGTTTAAAAAAGAGCTAGTAACGCGGGAACAAAAGCTAGAATCATTTTATAGTTATTTAAATGGCTTAAAAAAGAAGCAGCAAGCTTTATTATTAAAAAGACAAGAAAAACCTGATGAAAAATTAGATACTGAATTGCAAGTTTTAAAAGATAATATTAATTTTTTAGAGAAAAAATTATTAGAAACAAATCCTGAAGAAAAAATTAAAGAATTTAAACGAAAATATGAATCATTAAGAGCACAGTTTGAAGCTTAGATGCTTAGATTTAATAAGAAAAAGTTACTTATTTAAAACTCCCTTATATAATTTAATATTCCCTTAATTATTTCCTATTACAATAAAATAAATAAATTTTGTTAAAAGTAAACGTAAATCATGCCAAGAGATGCTTATTTTTATTACGGATTAGGCAATAATCAGGAAGTATTAGTGAGCTGCTATCATAACAGTATGATGGGTAAATCAGGTTATAATGTAGAAAAAATTAGAGCAAAAAAAAGGGGTGTGTTAATTCCATCACCTACAGAAGCTAATTTAAATATTGAGAATAATGAAGTCTTAAAAAATATAGAAAATGCCATATTATCTAAGCTAGAAAAAATTATAGAGGAACTAGGCGGTATTCAAGCCGTCGCTAGTTTAACGTTTATTGCGGATGTAAATTTATGTACTGCTGCGAATGAGATACTTGCCGATTTTTTAATTAATAATAAGATGCTTGAGGAATGGGAAAAAAAAGGCATACTAGTCAATAGAATTTTAGAATCGAGCAATGGCCATGTAATACGCCAAGCAGAAGATGTGCATCGTGCATCTTTTAACAATTCTCCTATAATCCTTAGAACGAAAATAGGAGCCAGTGACCCACATGAATATACTGTTCCTAGAACACCAGAATCAGTAGAAGAAATTAATCAAATAAGAAATGATAAGTTAAAACAAATTGACGCTTCAGCCTCTAGTGTAGGCGACGAAGCAGCTATGGGAGAGACGTTGCCAGAAGGTGATATTTCCTCAGAAGATTTTGCAGCAATAAGTGAAGAGGTTAAAGAGCAAGCTGCAATACTTGATGCGATTAGCAAACCTGTTGATAATGAGCTTTCTGCCATTGAAAAGAAAATCCAACAAATTACGCTAAATCAAGTGCCTGCAAATGATACACCAGAAGAAGACGGGTTTAAATTCAAATAGCACGTTATGTAATCGACAAAGTCAGCTCTAAAATCATACCTACTATTGTATGACCTAAAAGATACCTTGCATCTTTTAGGTCACATTCATATTAGAGACCACATCCAGGAAATGCTTAGATGACGGGTGATGGTGTATCAATATCATGTCGAGTATTAAAATCAATATTAATCCCTTGACACCAAGCTTGCGTACTTGGTGGGCTTAGGTTGCAGTTAATGTAGGTTGATGTGTTCCCGCCTTGAAAGGGTGGTGGTGCTAATACTGTAAAACGATAGATAAGATTATTACTATCTTGCAGGGTAATAACACAGGGATAAGTGACTGTTTGAATTTGAAATGAAAAGACACCTTGATCAAAATTTTGATTAGGAGTTGCCGAGCAAATACCATACGATAGCCACGAAGCGCCTCCCGATACGGGTGCACCTAAATTTACGTTTGCCGTTGCATTTTTATTGAATGGATTAGGATTAGGTAAGCCCTGAGCACCACCTATCGCAATCACAACACCTGCTCCCCGGACATTCATATTTCCTACTGCATCATCAATAGAAAATGCATAAGCGTTCATATTGAGATAAGTAGCGCTATGAATAAGTTGCACATAAGGATTAAATGGTGGCGTATATTGGAGTATTTGGTAAGAATTCTCAGCTTGTGTGTAATTTGCCCCAGGCGTTGAGGCTAAATTATTAGTAACCCCTGTACAAGTAAAAGCAACCCAGCCATACACATGCTGGAGTAAATTTAAGGTACTTAAAGGGGTATTATCCAAGCATAATGTTTGATAGTTGGCATAGTTTTTAGTAAACAAATCATTGACATTAAGGCACTGTAGATGGCGAGGATGAGCAATATTATTTAGGCAAGATAGCCAATAAGTAGTAAGCTCAGCGACTGTTTGCGTAGTATTAGGCTCCGTTAAGGGTTGGTTACCTATTAATACATTATAAGTGCCAGGAACTTTAGGAGCAGGGTATTGTGGTGTAGCGACATAGATTGGCCATTGCTCGGTGTTGATAAAGTTATGGACAATTGATCGAAAATTAACGAGATCCATCACCGTACCTGTATAACCAATCATACTATTACCATAAGACTCCATAGCGACTGGTAGATAAGTATGATCAACGTAGGATATGTCATAATCTACATAATTTCTATCTATAGGATAAGGTACGCTTAAGCCCGTTACGACATTAGCAAATGTATATTCAGTAAGCTGACTTGGAGAATTTAATGGCAGGCCGGTGGTACTTGCGTAAGTAGGTAAAGGGCCTAAGCAAGCTGAGCCTATTTCGCAAAATAATGCAGGCGTGAGCGGTGTCACGGGATTTTGCCGGTCAGCATTATAAGCGATTGCAAGACTTGGGAAATAGTCATAAAGATAAACGCGAACTGCGTTCCACCAATCAATATATTGATCAGGCGTACTCGGTGTAGGGTTAGTCGTTAAAGCTGAATAAAATGGCACGGAAACAATAGCGTATCTACCTGGTGGGATGCCGCCTGTCAAAGGATTAATATAAACACGATAAAGGTTAGTGTGCTCAAAGGTGTCGGTATTAATATTTGTAACTTGAAACTGGGCTTGTAACCAGTGATCTACAGGTTGTATAGGCGTTTCAATAATTGGATAAATGGGAATAGGGCTATTATTATAGATAGCAATTCTTTTCGCAGGAATATTACTCCTTACAATAGGAATAGGTCCGCCCACCACTGGCAAGGCATCAATGGCTGTTGCGGTGACTTGCGCTGTTTCATTTTGGCCTATAGCATTTGATAAAAGAAAAAAGCCATTTTGATTGCCCAGAATAGTGCCTGGCCCATTTAAGCCAAAGGTATAAATAACAGGTTGGCCTGTAGTATCAAAAGCATTAGCAACAAAAGAGCCAACACCATTACCATTCGCATCGACTAGCGCCGTACCTTGATTTCTGCCAGGCCAAGTAATGACGCCCGTAACTGGTGGGGGCGGTGGAGGTGGTGGTGGGTTAGATGTTACGCGTGTCTTTACTGGTGGTATAGGCACAATGTTATTATCATATTGCATTGCGAGTTGAATAGTCGCTCTGCCAAAGTCAGTCGGTATAAAATTAATACTGACATTGCATGCACTACCCGCACGGCCAGCGGGATTTAAAATAGTGTTACATTGATTATTAACAACAAATAGATTGCCTTTCTGCTTATAGACAAAAACGTTTACTCGTTTTTTCGTAGGTAAATTATTTACTAAAGTATAAGAAATAGTGTAATTACCGCCTAATTGGGTTTGGAGAGGAAAGCCACCGGCTGGTGATAGGCTAACACCAATAGGATCTTTGGCAGCAAATACAGTACTTAAACTAAGAAAACATAGCAGGCTTAGTGCTTTATAATATTGTAAAAGCTTCATTTACCTCATCCCTCCTTAGATTTGCTAAACAACAGGCCCTAGGCAATTATTTTATTCCTAGCAGACTTCAAACACTGGACTAGCTTATTTTCTTAGCGATGCACATTTGCTTATGATTATGATGTGCAGAATGAATTTAACCATCATATTTTTTTTTGGAATTAAATACTAGGTATGGTAAATAAATTAATTGCTAGCGCTGCTTAGGACTTTGCAGCATTGTTGCGTAGAAAATTAGGTATGTAGCCTGGGTAACGAAGTGAAACCCGGGTTCCGGCCCTTTGGGCCTGCACCCCATGGCCGTCAGGCTAAGCGGCCAAGAGTCAAGATCGATGCAGGCAGAGGTAAGTTTGGGCACTTTTTGGAAGCGCCGAAACCGTCCATGCGGCTCGATGTTGTGCGTCCATGCACAACCACGTTCCAAAAAGCGCCCAAACTTACCTCTGCTGTGAGGCCGTAAGTACTCTAAGCATATTATTTTCTACGGTTCTAAGAGAGCTATTTGCTTAGCCTGACGGCTATGGGCCTACTCCCAGGCTATGGTTACTTAGGCGAAGGTGACAAGTTAAGTGGAGATGACAAGTTAGTTTGATTTAAATTAGCTCTATTTAGTTTCAACTACACTTAATCCAAAAATTAACAAATGAGCGCGGGAAGGTCAGGTGCTTTAGGGCTTGCTTCTGTTAAATCAGTTAATTCCTGGATAACCTTATCCCATGATTTTGAGTCGGCCTCATTAAGAGAGGCAAGGATTTGATAAAATTTCTCTACTTCGGGTAATCTATGACGTATAGTATGGTGAAAAAAACTGGTGAAATTAGAATCAGACTTTTTCCATTTTGCTAAGGCTATCAATTGTGAAACAACTTCATCTTGAGTCTGCGTTTGATCAGTTACATCTTGATTAAAAATATTATTTATTTTTTGTAAACCATCGATATTTTCTTTGAAGTAAGCGGCGCAAAATGATTTTATTTTTGTAAAAAGAGCAGGCGCTTTTAGATCGCCCGGAAATATTTGTTGAATAATGGCGTTTTTATTTTCACCTAATATGCCTTCTAGGGCATATTTCTTTATAAGTGCTAAGGATGTTTTAGCTGTTTCTACTTGTTGGGGTACATTTTCTTTGAGTACTTCAGATTTCGACCAATTAGATAAAATTGAGACTAATTTAGTAAATGCCTTATCTCCCATTAAATTTAAAGCCTCTGGTTTGCATTCAGCGAATGTGGTAGAAGATAAGTTAGCATATGGAGATTCAACGTATTTAAAAACACGCGATTGAAAATGATTAAAAGCAGTACCTTCATAGCCTAAGCGCTTTAAATAATCACTAGGTGATTGCAGATTAGTTTGCTGCTTTAATTCACCCGTTTCATTATCCACTGTGCTGCGAGTAGCGAGCATGCAAGGTATGGCTGGTGAAAGATCATTCCAATTACCCCGTTGATTTGCTAAATCAGTCCCGGCAACTAAAATATATAAGGTCGGCTCGATGGTTGCACGCTGACATCGTTCAATCTCAGCGCACTGCAAATACTCTAACATTTCCCAATGCTCAATATAGCCTCGTTTTGGTAAACTATTAGGGAGTACAGTATGATTAAGCTCAAAAGCTGCGATATCTATTTCAACATCTATAGCTGCTTCGTCAGCATTATCTTGTATTGTGGCTTGAGCGAGGGCTAATCTTTCTTTCGCAGAAAAACGCAAGCGGTGATATGTTTTGCCATTTAATTCAATTCTAGGATATATTCTCTGTTGAATATAGGCGTCATTAATAGGTGAAATAATTAATCTAGGCACTTCAAAACCAAATTCGCTAGATAAGATTGAGCCGGCTTTTGTTAGTATTTTTAATTGCGCTACAGTTAAGGGATTCGCATTAGTAAATAATATAGGTATCACTTTAGGCATAATCGTTATCTCTTTTATAAATACTGGCCTTATTATAAAAGTCTAAATTGAAACAACAAGGTATTTTTACCCCCATTCATAATGATTTTATTTCAACTAAAATTATGTTAATTAAAAAGGTAATAAGTATTTTTCTATGAGTAAAATAATAACCATTGCGGCAAAAATGCTAGTTATGAAATAAACTTATTTATAAGTGTAAGTACTTTATGTTTTGAATAAATACTTAGAAAACAGGGGGTAATAATGCTTTCTTTTTCCGAGCAAGTGATTGTTCATAAATATATGCTAGAATTTTTTAAAATTAATTTAAATTTTAAAAATCATTTCAATAAGTCTTTTTTTTTTGATAAAAAACGATCGCTAAAAATGCTAGTTAATGGTTTTTTTGTTAGCCCTATGTACTTAAATATTTATCTTTTTTTATCGATAGTAAAAACTGGGAAAACACTATCAGCGCATTCACAAAAAAAATTAGAAGACTATATCTCATTAACGCGTGCTAATTTTAGCCCCTTAATTAAATCTTGGTGTGACTGGTGCTCGATTGTTAATGGTTACTGTACCTTTGCGATAGCAACTATAAATGAGCATGATGAGGACTATAATGAAAAATACTTAGATATTAAAACATTAAGAAAACTAAAATTTTTATTCGCCTGTACGAGTCATATTAAGATCATGTTAGAACGAGATAATTATTTTGCCGATAAAAAACCTAGCTCATCAAGGGCGTTATTTCCAGAAATTTATGATAAAGCGTCACCCCCTATAAAGTCATTTCTAGATAGCATTACCAAAAAATATAATCAATTCCAAATTGTTGAACAGCAGTGGTGCCCCTTTCAACATATGAAACGTATTGCATTATTAACATATGGTGATAGGGAAAGGTATGAGTCTTACCTAAATTGTAAAGACTATAAAGATGTTGTTAAAGCAGGTGAGCTTATATTTAATTTTAAGCACTTAAAATGTAATCAATGTGTTAATGTAATTAATACATTTCTGGAAAGCGAAGCAGGCTATTTAGACAATAAGTTACACTTAAGGACAGAAGATTTCTTAGATCTCATCTGTAAATTATCCAGATAAATGCAATTATACCAATTTACTCTGTCGCGCTTACCTAGCACTTTGCGTAGAAAGGCAAGCTAGAAGAAAACTCATGTTAAATAAATAGACTTCTTTTAAAAATTATTTAAAATTAATAGCTAACCAAGGTTTGGGTTTTATTCTTAAGGATATACAATGAAGTACGCCAGGAGGTATCGTTTAAGTTTTGCAATAGGTCTATCGATTTTTGGTGCAAGTTTTAATGGCTATGCAGAATTTCTCTATGAATTAAAAGGGCCTAAAGTTGATGTGACCAAAGAACCTGCCCCCACACCCTCTCCACCCCCACAAATCGTTTCACCTTTACAATATACTCGTTTAGGGACAGATTACTCAGGCTGGTTTGTCACTGCTGGAGGAGGTTATGCAGAGCCAAGGCTTACTCATGATATCGCCGTAGGTAATGGGTCTGATGATCTTTGGCCAATGAATGCTGATAAACTGACTACAAGAGAAGAGGGGATGGCGCTTATAACTGTGGCGGGTGGGTATAGTTGGTTTAGAAATCGTCTATGGTTTCCTAGTTGGTCATTAGGTTTACGTTATCAACATTTTTTTAGAGAAAATCTCGGCAATACGCTGACCCAATATTCACTTGGGGAGTTTAAAAATTATAGCTATAACTGGGAAATTAGTAGTGATGTAGGTTCTATATTTGCAAAGCTCAATTTAATGCAATATTACAGCTTTTCTCCTTATATAACTGCAGGTTTTGGTGGTGCTTGGAATCATAGTGATAGGTATCGTGAAGCAGCATTTCCTAATGTGCTGCCCCGAATAAACCCAGCATTTGGAGCAAACACTACAAATCATTTGGCCTATCATGCTGGCGCAGGAATTGACATTGCTTTAAATGCTCGGACTACACTTTCTTTCAGCTATGACTATCAAGATTTAGGCTCAGTCTCCTCAGATTATGGGAGATTAACTTGGGCAACACAAAAGTTAAACTTAAGTAATTTTAGGTTACATACGGCTATGGTTACACTTAGTTATTTATTTGGTATAAATCAAGTTGTTGTTATAACAAAATAGCTTTAATTTGACTATCGACAAATAATCTTGAGCAGCCTATAAGGAGCACTATATTTAAAACAGCTCACAAGGCTGCTTCTTCTAAATCCCACTGCACAGGCTCATGATTTGTTTTATTTAATAAACGTTGTGATAGTGACAGTACTAATATGCTTAAAGGCAAAATAACGATTAAATCAAACGGAAAGTGTAGTATTTCAAGGCCACCAAAAGAGCCTAAATAAGAAATCATCAATAATGAGATCATGTAAAATAAAAACCAAAATAAACGCCAATCACATTGAAAGAGGCTTTTGCGGCGATAAGCAAGACAAAGCACGAGACCAATAATTAATGCTAAATCAAGCTTCCATAAAATGGAGAATCCACACCAATACAACATCAAGTTACAAAAATAGAAGGCGACATGGCAACAGATTAGGGCACCTTTCAGGCGAAAAGGGCGTGGCGTTGCTGGCTGCAGCTCGCGCATCGCTAATAAACAGATAGGACCTATGCTGTAAGAAAGAATACTTGCTGAAGAAAGAAAAGCGACTAGTTTTTGCCAACCAGGAAAGGGAAGAAAAGACAATATCCCAACAAGAAAGTTAGCATAAAGCGTAATATAAGGTATTTTATGGCGGTTAACTTTTAAAAAAAGTTTAGGTAAATGATTATTAAGCGCCATGCCATATAAAATACGAGACGTTGCTGCCGTGTAGACAAGGGTTGTTCCAAATGGTGAGAAAGCCGCATCAAATAGTAACAGGCTTGCTACAATGGTAAGACCAAGAATCAGCGTTAATCCTACTAAAGGACCATTATCACCTGGGTAGTTTAAATTTTGCCAACCATGAGTTAAATATTTCGCGGGTACAGCGGCTAGAAAACTTAGTTGTAACATAAAATATAATAAGAAACCGATGAGGACTGCGCCTAAAATAGCAATAGGAATATTGCGCTGTGGATTCTTAACTTCACCTGCTAACACTAAACCATTTTGAAACCCTGTAAAAGCAAACGCGACACCCCCTGCAGACAGTGCCGTAAAAATAGCGACCCAATCTTCTTTATTGGATACATGAATGGATATATTGTTTAAATTAGGTGCATAATATAAAAAAGAAAAAATGGCAATACTAGGTAAAATAAATTTAATAATACTTGCATATTTATTACATTCAGCAAGCATTTTAATACCATAGGAATTTACAAAAACGACAAACAACATAATCGTAATGGCAGCGATATAACCTAGATTAGAAAGCTTAAGTGTTGCCGAATCATTGACCGTTAATAGAGGAAAGAAATGGCTCGAATACTGCAAAATAGCTTGTATCTCAATAGGGGTCATAACCACATAAGAAAGCCATGATGTCCAGGCAAAAAGAAATCCTACTTCTTGGCCATGCGTGTACGTTGGATAATTAGACATTCCGCCTGAAATCGGAAACATCGCGCCTAGCTCACATAAAGGTAGAGCAATAAAAAACATACAAATAGTAGCAATAATCCAACTAATTAACGAATTACTACCCGCCATCTGTGCACTAATGTAGGGACTAAATAACCAGCCTGAACCAATCATACCACCTGCAGATGCAATTAAAACATTGGTTGTGGAAATATCGCGTTTCAGCATGATTTCATCCTTTCTTTCTGTTCTGGAGCGCTTGCAAAAGTTATAGATATGACTTTAAGGTACCGTATCAGCGTTAAAGCGCCTACTAAATAATAGGGTTGTTTTAATTTCCCTACATTTATTAAATTGCACTACACAAAAATAAGGCAAATTTAGCACATTTACTTCTTGTGCATAGGAGAAAGGCTATACATATAAACTTACTCTTATTTTTCTACCAAGGGAAGCCCTAACTTTAGATGATTATTTTTAAGAATTAAATAAATAATTTTAAGCAATCTTATTATAACTGATATAAACTAAATTAATTAATTGATAAAAATATTGATTTGATGCCTTTATTAAAAAGCAGGGATGATAAGAATGCACAAAGGTTTAACACCTGTTACTATTTTTATCTTTAGTACTATTATACTTCTGCTGTCTTGTAATTCAGGGTCAACTGAGCCTAAAAAGAAACAAGACTTAGCCGTAGTAGAAGTTGCCTACCCTTTAAAGAAAAAATTAGTTGACTGGGATGAGTACACAGGACGTTTTCAAGCCATTGAAGAGGTTGAAATACGCTCGCGAGTAAGTGGCTACTTAATGGCTATAAAATTTAAAGATGGTCAATTTGTTAAAAAAGGCGATGTACTTTTTATTATTGATCCAAGGCCATTTGAGTATGCGTTAGCACGCGCACAAGCGCAATTTAATTTAGCAAAGAACCGCCATCAGCGCGTGGTTGAACTTCATAAAAAGAACTTTGTGGCAGCAGAAGTAGTCGATCAACGATTACAAGATTTAAAAGTAACCGAGGCGCAATTAAAAGATGCACAAGTTAACCTTGAATATACGGAGATACGCTCACCCATTAGTGGAAAAATAAGCCGTTATTTTGTGAGTGTAGGTAACTTAATTAGAATGAATGAGACTATTTTAACAAAAATAGTCTCCATTGACCCCATTCATTTTTATTTTGATATTAGCCAACTTGATTTACTGAAGTATACGCGTTTAAGGCAGCAACATAAGGGCTCTGATACTATTTTAGTTAAGCTGCCTGATGAAAAAGATTATCTTCATCGTGGCAGAGTCGATTTTCAAGATAACATCATTGACTCAGGTACGGGTACTATTCAATCTAGAGCGGTGGTTTCAAACCCTAATAAACTAATATACCCTGGTTTATTTGGCCGAGCGAGATTAGCGGCAAGTAGCGAGTATGAAGCACTACTTTTACCCGATCAGGTCATTAATACCGAGCAAACACGGCAATTTGTTTATGTGGTCAATCAAGCAAATCAGGTAGAGCGTGTCTATGTTGAATTAGGGCCTTTACAAGAAAATGGCTATTACATTATTCGTCGCGGTTTAAAAGGAAATGAACTGGTGGTCATTAATGGCATTCAAAGTATTCAATCGCCTAATCAGAAAGTGAAGCCCATTACTATCAAGTTAACTGGAGATAATCGTTAATTAAAAGGACCTTATGCGTATAGCTCATTTTTTTATTGATAGGCCAATATTTTCGACTGTCATTTCAATTATTATTGTTTTGATCGGTTTCTTATCTTATTTTAATTTACCTATTGAGCAATACCCACAGGTTGTTCCTCCAACGATTCAAGTCCAAGCGTCTTACCCAGGCGCTAATGCTACAACGGTAGCCGAAACAGTAGCCACGCCACTTGAGCAAGAAATAAATGGCGTTGAGGGCATGTTGTATATGGATTCGCAGTCAACGGATGATGGGCAACTACGAATAACCATTACGTTTGAATTAGGGACTAATTTAGATGACGCTCAGGTGCTGGTACAAAATCGAGTCTCTGTTGCCGAAGCAAGACTTCCAGAGGAAGTGCGTCGCATTGGTATTACAACAAATAAAAATTCTCCAGATTTAATGCTCGTTGTTAATTTATATTCACCTGATGGTAAGTATGATCAAACGTTTATTGGTAATTATGCTGTTTTAAATATTCGCGATAGGTTAAAGCGCATTGCAGGGGTTGGTGAAGTACGATTAGTTGGTGCAACGGAGTATGCAATGCGTATCTGGTTAAATCCAGACTTGATGAATTCTTTTAATATATCTGCTAATGATGTTTTAGCTGCAATTCGTGCCCAAAATCTTCAAGTTGCCAGTGGTACATTAAACATGCCGCCCCAAGATACCCAATATGGTTTTGAGTACAATATTCAAACAAGAGGCCGCCTAGTTAAAAAGGAAGATTTTGAAAATATTATTGTTAAGTCAACTGAGCAAGGAAGAATTGTCCGCTTAAAAGATATTAGTCGGGTAGAATTAGGCGCTCAAGATTATCGAACTATAGGTTATTTAGGGAAATACGCAGCAGTTGCCTTACCCGTTTTTCAAAGACCAGGTAGTAATGCCTTAGCGACAGCCCAAGAAATCATAGCGACCATGCAAGAGGTAGTTAAAGATTTTCCACCAGGCCTTGCTTATGACATTGCTTATAATCCAACATTATTTGTTGAGCAATCTATTAATGCTGTTTTTCATACCATTTATGAAGCAGTTGCCTTAGTCATCTTAGTGATTTTGCTTTTCCTGCAGAGTTGGCGTGCCGCGGTTATTCCTGTTGTTGCTATTCCTATCTCGTTAGTTGGAACTTTTGCAGTCATGAATCTTCTAGGGTTTTCTTTAAATTATTTAACCTTATTTGGATTAGTGTTAGCAATTGGTATTGTTGTTGATGATGCCATTGTTGTCATTGAAAACATGGAGCGTAATATAAGCGCAGGCATGAATGCTCATGATGCTGCTAAAAAAACGATGACTGAAGTTGGAGCAGCCCTTGTTGCTATTGGCCTTGTGTTAATCGCAGTTTTTATGCCTACCATCTTTTTAAAAGGTATCTCAGGACGATTCTACCAACAATTTGGTGCAACAATTGCTATCGCAACGGCGATTTCGGTTTTTGTTTCAATCACCTTAAGTCCTACACTGGGTGCATTATTATTTTCTAAACACCAAAATCATGAAGCGTCGCAACTAGTTTGGTGGCGGCGGCCAGTTCATCGATTTTTGTTAGGGTTTAACTCATTTATGGATCGTACCTCTAAGTACTATGGCCAATTAGTTGCGCGCTTAACTCGTCGTACATTTATCATGTTGATCATTTATGCAGTATTAATTGGCTTAACTTTTCTTTTATTCACTTATGTGCCTCGGGGCTTTATTCCGCGCCAAGATCAAGGTTATTTTATTGTCGCGGTACAACTACCGCCTGCTGCATCACTAGCTCGCACAGATGCTGTAATGAAAAAGGCAGTGGCTAAAATTTTAAAAATACCAGGCATTGCTAATACCGTTAGTTTTACTGGATTTTCTGGCGCTAACTTTACTTCTGCTTCTAATGCAGGCGCGATTTTCACGCCGCTTTTATCTTTTGAAGAGCGACATCAACGAGGTATAACTTACGATGCAATTCTTAATAATCTACGCAAAGAGCTAAGCTCGATTAAAGAAGCCTTTATTGTTGTTATCCCCCCGCCGCCTGTACGAGGAATTGGAAATGCTGGAGGATTTAAAATGATGGTGCAAGACAGAGATGGGCGGGGACTTGCAGCTTTAACCAAGGCAGCTAATGAGCTTATTAAAGAGGCAAATCAAACCGCACAAGTGACCTCCGTGTTTACTCTATTTAATAATACAACGCCTCGGCTTTTTTTAGATATTGATAGAGAAAAAGTATTACGTCTAAATGTCCCTTATAGCAATATTGTCGAGGCACTTGAGGTTTATCTTGGTTCGTTTTTTGTTAATGAGTTTAATTATTTAGGTCGTACATTTAGAGTCATTGCTCAAGCTGCCGCAGATTATCGCCATACTGTTGATGATATTTTGCGCATTAAAGTTAGAAACAATCGTGGTGGTATGGTATCTATTGGTTCTATTGCAACAGTAACCAATAATACCGGGCCTGCTAGAGTACCTCGATTTAATCTTTATCCTGCCATTGAAGTTCAAGGTGATGTTGGACCAGGCTACAGTACGGATGAGGCGTTAGCTACAATGGAAAATCTTGCTAAACGTATTCTTCCTGATGGTATTGGTTTTGAATGGACTGAAATTGCTTACCAACAAAAAATGGTAGGCAATACAGCAAGTATAGCGTTTGGATTAGGGGTTGTATTTGTATTCTTAGTATTGGCTGCTCAATTTGAAAGTTGGATGTTGCCTTTGGCTGTTATTTTAATTGTGCCTATGTGCCTTTTTTCAGCCATGCTTGGCATTAAACTATGGGGTATGGAAAATAATATTATGACCCAAATTAGTTTTTTAGTGTTAGTTGGCTTGGCTTCAAAAAATGCCATTTTAATTGTTGAATTTGCGAGACAGTTAGAAGATAGGGGTTTAAATCGCTTTAAAGCAGCCATTAGAGCTGCGAAACTTAGGCTTAGACCTATTTTAATGACTTCTTTAGCTTTTATTTTAGGTGTTTTTCCTTTAGTGATTGCCACCGGCGCTGGTGCTGAAATGCGCCGAGCCATTGGCGTTGCTGTGTTTAGTGGCATGATAGGTGTTACTTTTTTTGGTTTGGTTTTTACTCCTATCTTTTATGTATTAATCAGTCGCTTTAGCTTTAAGAGAGCTAAGCAGTGAACGAATGAAAAAACGTAATTTAACTTGCTCTAAGATTTTTATTTAAAAAAATCTGTCTATAACTTATCAAGAACGTCTACCGGTTGATAATTATTAATTTTAACTCTAAACCGATAATATAATAGTAGGCAGCTGCTGCCAGCACCCACAATCATTCCCCACCAAAGGCCAGGCCCGCCTAATTTAAAATGAGTTGCTAAAATATAGCCTAGTGGTAGAGCAATGACCCAAAAACTTAAGATAGAAACTAAAAGAGTAAAGCGTGTATCTCTTAATGTGCGCAAGGCACCAAAAAGCGCTATCCTAATGGCATCGAGTAGTTGAAAGATAGCAGCTAGAGCAAGAAATTGGGCAGCATAATGAATAATAACTTGGTTTTCTGCTGCATAAAGATCAAAATCAGCCGCAATAAGTAGGTTGGGAAATAGCCAATAAACCAAAGCAATGCTTAGCATAACAATCATAGAGATAAAGATTCCAATATAAGCAGCTTGTTCGGCCGCTTTAACATTCTTAGCGCCTAATAAGTGCCCCATGCGCACAGTGATCGCTTGTGCAATACAAAAGATAATAGACATCAAAGCGCCTAAATATTGTAAAGCAACCTGATTGGCAGCAAGCACATGACTACTAAATAAACCCATTATTAATGTCAGTACAAAGAAAAAACCCACCTCAACACAGTACATAAAGCCCATTGGTGCGCCAATTTTAATAAGCTCCACTAAATAAAAAGGCTTAGATAAGGTTAATAAATGCTTAAAATAAAATCGATTCTTACGGCTGGTCGCTAAATAAGCAATTATAATTAACACGGTTAACCAATTGCTAATGGTTAGACCCCAACCGGCCCCAGCAATGCTTAAAGCAGGTAAGCCAAATTTGCCAAAAATTAAGGCAAAACTAAAAAATATTGTTAGTGAAACAGAAATGATAGAAAATTTAAGTATAAGCTTTGCTTGACCTAAACCAGTAATCATTTCAAGTAAGCCGATGATGATAAAATTAGGTAAAATACCAAATGTCAGTGCGTGCAAATAAGAACTTGATAACTTGGCAATAGTAGGTTCTTGGCCCAACCATAAGAAGATATGGCCCATATTCCAAAATAAGAGAAAACTTGGGATAACTAAAATAAGTGCAAGCCAAAAACCATCTCGTACAACGTAGGTAATGCCCTCATAATCTTTAGCACCAAATTTGTGTGCAACAAGGACGTTAATGGAGCTTAAAAGGCCAACAACAATGACAACAAACGTACCAAATAACCAACTTACTAACGCACCAGCTGCTAATGTATCTGAGCCTAAACGGGCAAGAAATAATGTTTCAAAAAAGAAAACCCCTGATTGGATTAGACCGGTAGCGGCTAAAGGAATTGCTAATTTAAGTAAGGAATGAACATCCCTCCAAAATACACTCATTTACTATACTCTTTATCAGATTGCTTAATAATATGTTTCAACTGATTGGCAGGGGCTTGTTTGTTGATTATGATTCTTAACTTAGGCTTCTGGCAAGGCAATCTAATCATTAATATCCAAATTAAAGAGCAAAGATAAAAAAGTTGACCACTTTATTTTAATCGCGTAAAGAGTAAATTCTATTTTTATAATAAATCAGTGTAAGTGATAGCAGTATGATTAATAAAAATTTACTGAAAAATAACTTAAAAATTATACAAATTAGTGATATGCATTTGTTTGCTGAAGATGAGTCAAGAATATTTGCAATAGATAGCAATGTTCACTTCAGCCAAGTCATAGAGCATATAAAATCACATGAGCTTAAGGACGCAGATGCGATTATATTAACCGGTGATTTATCACAAGATGAAACAGCTGCTTCTTATAATCGCATTGTAGGCGCATTTAACGGGTTTAACCTACCAATCTATTGGATTGCCGGTAATCACGATAATGTGCAAATCATGCAAGATTGTTTTAAAGATGCCACTTTTTTTCAAAATACACCACTACTTGCTTGTAACTATTGGCATTTTATCTTTATAAATACCAAAATACCGGGTTCAGGTAGCGGTTATATTAATGAAAAAGAATTAAAATTTATTGCAGAAGAAATAAATAAATTAAAGAAAACAAATAAAAAAATAGCCCTGATTATGCATCACCATCCTATGACTATAAATACACCATTAATGGATCAATATGGTTTAGAAAATCGTGATGCATTATGGGAAAAAATAGCAGACTCACCCGTTCAATTAATTATTTGTGGGCATGTTCATGGCCATTATCGTTTTAAGCATAGAAATATTAACATTGAGTGTTCGCCAGCTACCTGCTTTCAAATCCCAAAAGGGGCTAATGATTTACAAATAGAGCAGGCAATTGGTTATAAGATTCATTACTTTAAGGCGAACACGTATCAATCTGTGCCAATAATTTGGAAGATAGCCTAGGCAAATGTAATTTTTCAGTGTTTTTTTTTTGCTTCATCATCTTGCCAATCTAATTCACCTTGATTTATTGTTGTCCTCTAAGTGCTTTATGAGGATTAGTTGATTATTTAAATGGCTTAAAAGGATGTTTATTACTTTAACAAAAGCATTCTAGGTCATTTTCATAATGAAATTTGGATTAAATAATAAATTGAAGGATTTTTTGTATGCGTCTTGTTTGTTTAGTTTTACACCTTGATCACTTTAACAAAGACAAAGGGGGACGGTGTCCTTTAGATAATTTTATCCGGGATATAAACCCAATTATACTTTCTACTTGTATGCGTCATATTTATGTTTTTGATGAAAATCAGGTAAATAACTATCCTGAAACATTAGAAAAATTAATTACTTACTTAAACACCCCAAGGCAGCATCACTCGCCCATTAAATATAACTATTTAAATAATGGCGTAGATGCTTACTCCTTCTTGCTACTTTGGTCAATTGGTGCATTAAATAAAGATAAACTATTACAAGATGACCGAGTATTGAATGCTATTCGAAAAACTTACCAGCAATATGAGCAAGCTAAAGAGGGCAAGAAACAGAGTGCTTTTAATAAAAATAAAGAGTTTTTAAATTGCTTTCTATTAGATGCTAAGCGCATGCATAAGGCACTTATTGACTTTATTAGTGTAGATGCTTTAAAGGAAAAAACACCTACAGAAAAAGAGGAGATAGTTGCACAATTTAAAGAAGCTTGTCATAAATGTGCTGAAGCAAGAGATAGTGGTCTTTTAGATCATTTAATCAAGTTTAACTATACTAATTTTCTTTTAGATTCAGACAGTTTAAAAGAGATGATTTTAGATAACCTGCATGCAGCAGAAGAAAGTTTACAGCATAAGTTGGAAGAAAAAAATAAATCGCCTAGCAGATTGATAACTTTCTTTGCTAATGAAGAGTTAAGGGAAGAACAAGAAGATTTACCAAGAAAAGATGAAGAATCAAGGCAGCAAATTGCGCTTAGAATTGCTGATTTAAATACATTAATAACCAGCCTTGAAATGGGAGCTTCAGCTAGAGCTAAACTTATAATGTAGGTTAAGTTTAGAAAAAGCGCTTATAAGTCTATATCAATGCCTGTGCATAGATAAAATGACTTAAGCTTTATGTAGTGTGCAAAAATTAGATGATTTATGCTTAAGAAGTAGAGCAGGATTAGGAACGGGGTATTGTCATACCTGCAGGCAGGGATCCATCCAAAACCAAGTACAAAAGCATGATGATGTTACGGTTATCCCCCGCAGGCGGGGATCCACTTAGCTAAGAAACGATGGTAGTCAATTCTTTATTGTCATCCCCGCGCAGGCGGGGATCCATCCTAAAATTAAGCAAGTTGCCAAGATAAGGGATGGATTCCCGCCTGCGCGGGAATGACAACCACCATGTTGCGCCATGATAATAAACGGGAATGAAAACTACCATATTGCGCAATGAGAATAAACGGTAGCTCATATAACTCATTTGTCAAAAAATCGCTTAAGTTATTTTTTGTCTTTTAGAAAAAAGAATATAATTTAAGCACTTAGAATAAAAAATAAATTCTTTATCCTGTAAATTAAAAAAAATTATTGTCTTAAAATTTGTAAAAGTGCTATAATTTTAGACACAAATAACAATGTTTGGACTTTAATTATGCATGACATTATTGTCATCGGTGCTGGGATAGCAGGTACACTCACCGCATTAGAGCTGGCTAATAAAGGATATAAAGTAGCTTTAATAGAAGCAGGCTCTCAAGTTTTACCACCTACAAGCTCAACACAAAATGAATGTAACAAATTACATACGGGCATGCATTATCTGGGTGATATTAAAACAGCAGAGCACTGTTTAACAAGAGCCATTGAATTTGCCAAGAAATACCCTGAGTTTCTGGCGGGTAAAGATAATTTATCTAGTCCTTGTCGCCGTGGCCGTCACTACGTCATTGGAGAATCATTAGTTTCTCCAGAAGAAGCTGAACAGATTACGCATCGTTTACGTGCCCTTTATCAGGAAAGGATAGATGCCGATCCAACCAATGAGGTGTTTGGTAAAGTCGAACATTTTATACAAAAGCTTAAGCCAGAAGAATATAATTTTATCTCAAATACTATCCCTATAAGTACTCCAGATGGTGAAAAAGTAACGTCAGTTGCTGTGGCTTATGAAACAGGGGAGTCGCAAGTCGATATCATTGCATTGCAGAAGCATCTACAAGCTGAAGTTGATAGTCATGCCAATATTGAGTTTATACCAAATTCTCGCGTTACTGATTTAGGATTAATGACTGAACAATTTGGTTATTATGTGGTAGCATCGCAGGCAGATGGCTATGAAATAAGGCAAGAAGCTAGGGGAATTGTGAATTGTGCCTGGCAAAATATAGAACTTCTAGATAAAAAATTAGAACCGCAGACTGCTGGGGTTAATGTCAGTGCTGGCCCTATTGAGACAGCTGCTAGCTCAAATTCTGTGAATCGTGTCAAAGTTAGCTTATTAGTGAAACTCCCTCAGGAACTAACTAACCTTAACACCTGTATTTTTTCCTCTGGTCCTTTTTTCTCTATTACTAATTTAGGAGATGGAACAGCAATTTTAACTAGTGAGCGGTTTACCAATGTTGGCTATTATCCAGTTGGCAAAGAGATGCCAGAAGCCTTGCAAGAGAAGCTCGCTAAGCTTAAGCCCGACACAGAAGAGGGCAAGACGTTTGCTAAAAATATTATTGACGATTGTGCTGCCTGTTTTGCAGGCGACTATAAGGAGCTTTTTAAACAGGCAGAGTTGCTGGAATTTCATGTCGGTTTTGTTAAGCAACTTGACATGCAAGAAGCTTACACACAAACTTCAATTTATCAAAAAGGCAGTGCGGTTCATGCACGTCAATTAGATGGCGTAATTTCTAAACCTAATGCCTTTGGTTATATCTCTAATTCAGGCATGAAAATGACTTATGCAGTTAATAATGCTGAACAAGTTAGTCAACGTATGGATAGGGATTTTAGATGTATTATGATGTATGAGGATTTAGTTCAGTTAGTTAAAAATCAATTTTCTGAAAATTTTAATCAGAAATACGAAGAAAAAATAGACACATTGTTGTATGGTAAGTATCGTGAGCGTATCAGTGGTATGATTAATCAACATCAAGCGTTAATGTCGGCCGAACAAAGTCCCTCTCGCCCTATAGGTACTTTAAGCGATGAATTTAAGGGCGAAATTGGCCAAATTGCTAAAGCAATACATGAAGAAATAAAATTCAAACATGAGTTTATAAACCCTAGCCAGTTAGGTGTTTTTAATCCGAATAAAGTAATTAATCCTAACAGATTATGTCATAAATTGGATAAATCGATTTCGTCAAATGAAGAAAAGCCAAGGAATCCTTAAGGAAGAAAAATCGGATTTATGGATAAATACATACTATTAAATCTTATTAATCACTTACCACATGCTATCTTCTGGAAAGATTGTAATTTAATATTTCGTGGTTGTAATAAAATTTTTGCTGAAAAGCTAGGTTTTTCTGAGCCTAAAGACATCATTGGAAAAACAGATTTTGATGTTTTGCCTGAAGAGGCTGCAGTGAAATATCGCAGTGACGATAGATTCGTAATTGAATCGGGTAAAGCGAAATTAGATTACGAAGAAACGTTTATCCAACCTAATGGCGCTAAGCGCACAGTATTAGTCAGTAAAGTCCCTTTTTATGATAATAAAAACCAGATTGTTGGTATTTTAGGCATATACAATGATATTACGCAGCGTAAAAAACAAGAAGAGCTGCTTAAAGAAGCGAAAAAAACCTCTGAAGCTGCCATACGCGCTAAAGATGAGTTTATTCGCAATATGAGCCATGATATTCGTACCCCTTTAAGTGGCATTATTGGGATGTCTAATCTTTTAGAGCAAGAAGCCCATACACAAGAACAAAAAGAATATGCTCATATGGTTAATTTCAGTTCAGAGCAGCTATTAGTATTATTAAATAGTGTTTTAGATATCGTGGCTACTGAAAGTGAAAGTGAAAATCATATTAAAATTTCCACATTTAATATTTATGAATTAATCCAGCATATCTATAAATTAGAATTACCCGCTATAAAGGTTAAAGGTTTAAATTTAAAGATAACTATAGATAAGGGTGTACCTAAATTTATTCAAACCGATCAAATTAAGCTTCATCGAATTTTATTAAACTTAATAGGTAATGCGGTTAAGTTTACCAATGAAGGTTCAATAGAAATTATAGTTTGCTTAAAAAAGCAAATAGAAAATATAAGTAAACTGACTTTTAAAATACGCGATACGGGAATTGGCATTAAGCCAGAAGATAAGCAGAAAATATTCACGCGCTTTTACCGAGCTAATCCCTCAGCGCAAGGCCTTTACTCTGGCTATGGGATTGGATTACATATTGTTAAAAAATACACTAAGCTGTTGAAAGGACGTATTGCAGTAGAAAGTCAGGTAGGACAAGGAACGACTGTTTCCATTACAATTCCTGTGCTAACAACAGAGTTAGATAAAATAGCTGAAACTAAAGCCATTTCAGAAAAAAAACTTGAAAATCATTTAATGAATATAACCTTTAATAATTTAAAACCATCAATTCTTATTGTTGAAGATAATGCTATTGCTTTGAAAGCCGCTGAAACGATTCTCAAGCAAGCGAATTGTCTTTTTTACTCAGCCCGTAATGGCGCCAGGGCAATCGAACTTTTTAGAGAAAAGACGTTTGATCTACTATTATTAGATGTTGGTTTGCCAGATATTTATGGCAATGAATTAACAAAAATCTTTAGAGGCATTGAAAAAGAAGAAAATAGAGTGCCAACACCTATCGTGGGTTTAACTGCTTATTCTCCAGCTAATACCGAAGCCATGTTATTAAAAGCAGGCATGAATAAAGTAATAACAAAGCCTTTTCGATTGGTTGCTTTAAATGAATTGTTAGCAACGTTTGTAGAACCTAAGCTAACTCAAGCAAACAAAGCCCCTGAGGAGCAAATGAGTTTACTTGGTAAAGTAGACCAATACTGCTTAATTGACATCGAGCAGGGTGTTAACACAATAGGGTCAATTGAAGCCTTGCCTGATTTATTGCAAATGTTAATTGACGAAACACCTATTCATGTAAGTGAGTTAGAAGAAGCTTGGAATACGCAAAATTTATCGCAAGTAAATAAACTTATTCATAAAATGAAAAGTAGCGCGTTATGCTGTGGTGCTACTCAAATGCAGCATGCCTGTCAATTATTAGAGCAGCATTTGAATCATTTAACTGAGGAAGAAAGGGATAAAGCGTATCAGCAATTTATTGTGATTGTTAAACGTACCATTATTGAGATTAAAAGTTGGTTAGCTAAAAATAGTTCTACTTCGCAATCTTTAAATTAATAAAATTAAGGTATTTATCCATGCCACATCTAATATTAGAGTGCAGTGACAATATTGACATTAAGGCTGCAGTAATGCCATTCTTTGCGCAGGCACATTCCTTATTAGAAAGATTGCTACCCACTCAGTTGTCTAGCTGCAAAAGTCGGTTTATTTGTCATAACATGTTTTATTTAGGCTCAGGTCAAGTAAATAATGCTTTTGTGCACTTAACTTTAAAAATATTAGCTGGCCGTTCTGATGCAACAAAAGAATACGTAGGGCGAGAATTATTGAGTTTAATGAAAAAGCTTTTTCAGCAAGATAATAGAGCATTAAATTTGGAATTTTCGATAGAAATTATCGAGACAAGTTCACCTTATTTTAAAGGCTGAGGCATTTTAAAAATGACTAAACGTATCATCATTGGTATCTCAGGCGCTTCCGGCATTATTTATGGAATACGTCTTTTAGAATTTTTAGCAAAGACCAATTATGAAACACATTTAATTATCTCTAAAGCTGCGCAACAAGCACGGGGTTATGAAGTGTCCCTTTCAGCGCAAGCGTTACTTCAATTAGCACATAAATATTATCATGTTGAAGATATTGCTGCGGCGATTGCCAGTGGTTCGTTTAAAACCATAGGGATGATTATTGCCCCTTGTTCTATGCAAACCTTAGCAAGTATTGCCTGCGGAATGACCTCCAATTTATTAACACGGGCTGCTGATGTTGTCTTGAAAGAGCGCCGTAAATTAGTGCTAATGGTTAGAGAATCGCCCTTGCATCTAGGTCATCTTGAAAATATGCACAAAGTCACCCAAATGGGAGCGATTATCGCACCGCCCATTCCAGCTTTTTATAATCAGCCAAAAACGCTAGATGACATAATTAATCATAGTGTAGGGCGTGTGCTTGATTTATTTGACATTGATATCGGAATTGTTAAACGGTGGAAAGAATAACCTCACATATTTAACGTTTGATTAGATAAGGTATAATCTTTATCTTTTGAATCTGTTATTTTTTCTGCTGGCTCCTCTGCTCTTTCTGCTGGTGTTGATTTGAAAAATCCTAAATCACCCGATGACGTGTGATCAAGCGTTTGCTCTCTCGGTGATTGTTGCTTTAATTGGGTTGCCTGATTTAAAAATTTTTCACTCGGAAGAAACTTTTTCATGGTTTCTTCATAAATAAAGACCTTGCCGGTTTCAAACTCATAGTACCAACCCTGTATAGTAATTTCTTGCCGTTGCAGTTTCTCAGAAATGATAGAGTAGGTTTTTAAATTTTCAATTTGGGTTAGAATATTACATTCAATCACTGATCTTAATGTTGTAGCCGCATCAGTTTCAAGAGCATCCCTACCTGCTACTTGTAAGGCTTGTTGCGCATGCTCGAGCCAACTTGCTACAGAAGGTCGTTTTTGCTCAAGGTTAGACGCTAATAAGCCTTTCATTGCCCCACATTGAGAATGGCCACAAATAATTATTTCTTTTACTTGCAATTCTTCTACCGCATATTCAATGGTTGCGGCTTCACCACAAGGTATGGGATAGGGCGGGATAATATTGCCTATATTGCGGTGAATAAATAAGTCACCGGGTTTTGTTTTAGTCAATTTAGCCGGATCAATACGAGAATCACAGCAGGTGATAAAAAGAACTTCAGGGCTTTGCCCTTGGGCTAACAGTTTAAAAAGCTCTTCAAATTTCTTATATCCCTTATTTTTAAATACTTCCAGACCGTCTATTAATTTTGATCTCATAACTTCTCCCTGAAAACTTCAGCGCTTCTAAGGTAATTTGAGATAAACCCTCGATAGGCCTTCATTAAATATTTCTACATAGTAAAAGTGTTTTGCAATGTTGTAAAGGATGAGTTCGTTTACTTAATCTTGGTTAAATGAAGGGAGCTCGTGCTGCAGATTAACAAAGTCCAATTAAAATAAGCTAAAACGCTTGACTATTCTTATTTAGAAATTTCTTAACGTATGGTATCAATAGAAAATAAGAAATTGATTGAAATTAACTAGCCATTTATGAGCGCAACAATAAGGGCTTTTTTTGCCATTACTTTATCACCTGCCACTCAAGCATGGATTGCGGGTGTAATAAAACAATTAGATCAAGTCATTCCTGAACAAATGATACACTGGACTAAGCTTGAAAAATTACATGTAACGTTACAATTTCTGCAATCAATTAAGTGCACTGACATACCTAGGTTAATTGAGCAAGTGGAATTAAAATTAATAGATACTGACACTTTTAATCTTGAACTTACCGAGCTAGAACTATTTCCCAAACCTGAGCACCCGCGACTGATTGCTCTAAAAGCTGAGCCAGCCGATAAGCTTGCACCTTTAGCTTATTGTCTAGGGCACGCAATCAATGCGATAGATTATCAGATTGAAAAACGCGCCTTTCGCGGCCATGTTACATTAGGCCGCTTCCATAAATACCAGCCACCAGCCAAATTATTCGAGCAAATTTGTCTACCGCAATTGCCGGTACAGTCAGTCGAATATATTAGCTTACTGCAAAGTAATCTTAATCGGCATTCATCAACGTATCTGTTGCTTAAGCAATTTCCATTAAGAAAAGCCTGTTTATTTCCCTAAAATTAATTTCATTGAAATTGCACCAAACGCGCTTCGATTAATGAGCCTAATACTCTATCACTGTCTAAGTTTAATTTTATGAGTTTCATGTCTCCGTTAGGTTGTTCTTGCTTAATGAAGTAGTCAGACTTTTCTATAAATAGACGATTTACGAGAACCTTGCCATTTTTCGGGGAATATACAATCACGAATTCTCTGTCTTTTAATTCTTTTTGACTATCAAAAATTAAAATCGAGTTGTCAGGAAATAAAGAAACGTTACCATTTTGTACAATTAACGCAAATGAATTTTTCCCTAATTCTTTAGTAAATATAATTTCCCCAAATTGTCCTACCTCTTGTCGATTGTTTGGCCAATTCTCTATCATATCCCAGCTAATCACAGGAATGGTGGTAATGCTAAAACTCTGTTTCACTTCTTCAGGAATAGAGTCATATAAAGATGCCTGCCCTATGAGTTGTGCGATTGAAATATTAAAGTAATTAGCTAAGCTTTCTAAAACTTTTCTGCGCGGCCTTTTCGTCGTTCCATTTAATAAATGGTGTAACGTCGGTTGAGGGATATTCGTTTGCCTTGCTAGCTCACTTAAGGATAACTCATGGTGTATCTTTAAGAGCTTGCTTAAATTATCACTAATGGGTGAATTGCTCATAAAACTCCAAATTATGAATAAATTATTCGTAACTTCTTGACTAAACAGTATAAATAAGGTTTAATGAATAAAAGTGAATAAATTAACATGAATTAAATTAAAAAATGAATAAATTATATTAACATGACGTGGCGATGAAATTAAAGAAGAATATTTATAAAACCTGAGCGTTATAAAAATGTTCTTCTTCAATTTAATGGAATACATAGCAACCAACCTCATTTAATTAGGAGAAAATATGGACAATAAAAAAGAGCGAGCCCTTGCCTATCAATTAGCTAAGGAAATAAATCATGAACAGCTAAAAGACGTATCTGGCGGTGGGGGAAATGGCTTGAAAGTGACAACGAGTACAACGTTTAGGCCAACAGGTAGTACTGGCGCATGGGATAGTTTTGTAGATATTTCTATGGATTGGTAACAAGTTAATAAGTTGAAAAATTAGTTTAAACCTTAATGACTATTATCTTTTTATACTTCTACACTTAAGTTTTAGCTTAATAAAGGTAAAAAAATTAGCAAATTTAAGATGAGAATTGTGCCAACTATTAACCCTAAAAGGTGTAGAAGTAATTTTATAAGGATAGGACTGGACGTTGACAATGAAGTACTTAATTCCAACTGAACCTGATGACATGCATGCTGCTTTAGTAAAAATTGCCTTAGAGGAAATGGGCCATCATGTACGGCTATTATTTACAGCAGATCAGCCAACTAAGCAAAAAAACTCTGTTTTTATTGATAATGATTTCTATCAATGGAAAAGCGCAGATAAATACGAGTCTCATACAGAGCATGATTATGATGTCGTTTGGTGGCGTCGAGCACGCAAGCCCTTTTTACCAAAACAGGGTATTCATCCAAACGATTTTTCCTTTATTAATAGAGAAAACAACATATTTTTTGAAGGCCTTACGCACAGTGTTGCGCCAAACGCTTGGTGGGTAAACTCTAAAGAAGCGTCAGTAAGAGCCAATTGGAAATTACTGCAATTAAAATTAGCCATTCAATGTGGATTTACCATTCCCAAGACATTATTTTCAAATGATCCTAAAGAAATACGTTCTTTTATAGCAAATCATAAAGACACTGGCGTGGTTTATAAGCCGTTATGTTCCAATTTTTGGTTTGAAGAAAATCATGTGAAAATAGCGTATACAACTAAAATTGATTTTTTAGAACTTCCTTCTAATCAGGTTTTACAGCTTACGCCAGGTATTTTTCAAACAGAAATCCGCAAAGAATATGAATTACGAATCACGTGCTTTGGCAACTATATTGTTGCTGCAAAATTAAATTCTCAATGTCATAGCGAGGGCAGAGTAGATTGGCGAGCAATTATAAAGAATAAAATGACCATTGAGCCATATCGTTTGCCACCTATTATTGAACAGCGTTTAAAACGATTTATGCGCAAATTAGGCATCGTTTTTGGTTCATTTGATTTTATTGTAACGCCTGAGGGTGATTATATTTTCCTTGAAGTGAATGAGCAGGGCCAATTTTTATGGATAGAAGAGTATGAGCCTAAATTTAAAATGCTCGATATTTTTATTAACTTCCTAAGTAATCGCACAGTTAACTTTCAATGGAACGAAAAAAATATCATTCACTCCATTGATAAATATCGTAAAGAGATGAATGACTTAATTAACAAGAATTTACTCTATCATGTGGACTTAAATAGTGTAAATCATTCTAGTAGGAGAGAGGCATGTTAAAAAAATTTTTATGCGTTTCCGCGTTAGTTGTATCTGGCACTGTAAGCGCGGCTAACATTGTTGATTTGTACGGCGATAATCCTAATAATGCTGATCGTGTATTAAGAAAATACTCACATGAAGTTAATCAATTAATGACTAGTTTAACTAAAACTCTTCTAACTAAAGATTTAAAAAAAGATGAGCAAGATTTTTTAAAATTAGCGATACGAAAAAAGAATTTAACTGAAAAAATAAAACAAAATGAAGGCTATGCATTTGTTGATTTGCAGACAATTTATTACCCAGATGACAAAAACAGTTATACAACAATTGAAGTCGTTCGACATGATGAAAAAGAAAGGCTACATTACGTGCAGCCTAAGGTTAATATTAAATTAAATCAACGTGATAAACATGATTTGATAGCTAAACGAATTGAGTTTGATAATATAGAAATGCGTTTAATAAACGAAAATAAGCTTAATCCTGCTGATCCATGCCCTGTTTATCATTGTGTTTCTGGTTTTACACATGCGCAATTAAAACCTTATTTAGCTATATTTAATAGAGGCGCTACAACGCAGAAAAATTTTATTATCAAAACACTAAAAGAAGATCCAAACCCTGAAAGGCGCGCAGCTGCAGCTTTTCTAGTAGGACATTTTAAGGATCCTAAGGAAATTATATCTACCTTAATGCCAAGTGTAGAAGATAGAAGTGAAGGTGTGCGCAATAATGTCATGCGCGTTATAGCTTATACGATGCAAAAAGCGCATATATCCGATATCAATATAGATACGATATTACCCTTAATCAATTCACCTTACACTACAGATAGAAATAAAGCGTTGTCTATCTTATCTTCTGCAGTTAAATCAACCGATGGCAAGAAAATTATACTTGCAAAAGGCAAAAAAAGATTAGTCGAGATATTGCGTTTAAAGCAGCCAAATAATCATGAATTTGCTTACATAATACTTAAAGAAATCAGTGGGAAAAATTACAGTGATACCGATATTGATGCTTGGCAAAAATGGTCGCTAGCATAAACTAATTAAGTTAATGGAAATAATTAGATTTTTCTAATTCAGGATGAGCATAGAAGTCCAACCCAATTACTTAATAATATGGATATTATTAAGTAATTACTTAATAGGAAAACAAGATGAAAAATAATAATCATGAACGAGTATTAGCATTTAATTTAGCCACAGAGATTAGTGAAGAGGAATTAAAAAAGACAGCAGGCGGTGGCGCACCAGGGCTTACTTATCAAAGAACTAGATATAATACGAATAAACATGGCACATTTGATACAGATTCTGATTCAGATTGGGATTAGTCTTTAGGAAAATTTTTATAGGGATTAGGTAACTTAATTTAATAAGGTACAACTACTTAGAGCATTCTCTTAAAAATATTTATTGAAACCTATAAACATTACAACAACTAAGATGAACTCAACACAAGCGCTATGAACTAGCGTTTGTGTCGCAATAAATATTAGCCTGTAACAGGCGTAGTTTTTAGATCGGATCTAAATTAAAAAAGATTAATTCGTTATCAAAATAGTTCATTTTTATAGTGACCCAACGTTAACTAAGGAAATATTGTGAATGTTTTAATTTCTACAGAACCAGATGATGTGCATGCCATTTTAACAAAATTAGCGCTAGAGGAAAAATCGCATCAATGTAGTCTATGGTTCACCGCGGATATGCCTACCAAGCAAACCAACAGCATATTTTTTTCTAATGAACAACAAGCATGGCTATTAGAAAATGAATCACAACAGCCATTAACAAATCATCATGATATTGATATAGTGTGGTGGCGTCGTGCTAGGCGTCCTTTTATTGGTAATAACTTTGCTAAAGGCGATCAGGAATTTATTCGCAAAGAAAATACTTTTTTTCATGATGGTATTCCCTTAGTTCTTGCTAATGATGCCTTTTGGATTAATCCTTATGATGCGATTAGTCGCGCAAATTCTAAATTATTTCAATTAAAGCTAGCATTGCAATGTGGCTTTAAAATCCCTCCGACTCTAATTTCTAATTCACCTGAGCGAATAAAATATTTTTTAAATCAGTATGAACATGAGCAAGCAGTTTATAAGCCCTTGTCAGCCCACCATTGGTATGAAAAAGATGTTTTAAGAATGTTTTACACTAAAACGATTTGTAAAGAACAGCTGCCTTCTAATGAGATATTACAATTAACGCCCGGAATTTTTCAGAAATACATCAAAAAGAAATATGAGTTGCGGATTACCTGTTTTGGGACACATAGTGTGGCTGCAAAAATTGCATCCCAAGAGCATCCTCAAGGTTTAAACGATTGGCGATATATTCCACCTTTAGAATTAAAGGTAGAGCCTTATAAGTTACCCTATTCTCTTGAGAAGAAAATACAAAATTTCATGGATGCTCTAGGTATAGT
The DNA here is from genome assembly GCF_900452395.1 of Legionella beliardensis. Taxonomy (NCBI): domain Bacteria; kingdom Pseudomonadati; phylum Pseudomonadota; class Gammaproteobacteria; order Legionellales; family Legionellaceae; genus Legionella; species Legionella beliardensis. Next base: position 2,529,373 of record NZ_UGNV01000001.1, on the reverse strand, counting down.
TTTCGGTTGCTTTGATTTTATAGTCACGCCAGAAGGTGATTATTATTTTCTCGAAGTTAATCAACAAGGTCAATTTCTTTGGATAGAAGACTGTTGCCCAACAATAAAAATGTTAGATAAATTTGTGAAATTTATTCTCAATAGAGATGCTTATTTCAATTGGAAAGACAAAGAGACTATCAGTTTAGCTGATTATGAGGAAAAAGCTGCAGTGGTTGTTTATGAAAATATGCAAAAGCATATCATGCTTAATGCTTTAAAAAAGACCGAAGCTGCTTAGTTATCTCTACCTGTAGCTTAACTCTTAGCTACAGGCTATTAATAGATTATCAATATGAATAATGAATCCCTATTTAGGCCTGAAGTAATTAAACATAAAAGTTTAGCACAGTTAGGTACAGTATCAATTAATACGCCTTTTCCACTTAAGTTTATTGCTTATAGTATTACAATTATAATTTTGGGTATTATTTTATTTATTTTTTTTGGTGAATGCTCTGAAAAATTTGTTGTTATAGGCTGCCTTAATGACCAACAAGGTGTTGTTAGCGTCTACCCGAGTAAAAGTGGTGTCATTACTCACATTTATAAAGCGAAAGGCGAACAAGTTAAACAAGGCGATGCTATTTTTTTAATTAAATCAATTTTCGATAACTACCCTAATCATAGGGATACCATTTTAAAACAATTAAATGAACGAAAAAAATTAATTATTAGTGAATTGGACGCTAAAGAAAAGCAATTCAATAAATTGAAAGCTCTGCTGTTAAAAAAATATATTTCTTTAGATTTGTATAATCAAAAAAAGCAAGAGATAAGTGAATTACAACGTAATATTAATTTAATAGAAGTCGAAATAATTAGACATAAACAAGAGAAATCTTATATTGTTTATGCACCTGTTGATGGATTTATTGCAGCTGCAATTTTTAAAAAAGGGCAGTATGTTAACCTAACTAAGCCCCTCATAAAAATTGCGCCTATTCAATCAGAACTAATTGCCAATTTATTTGTGCCAGTAAATCAGTCAGGTTTTTTGCATAAGAAGAGTAAAATTACAATACGCTATGATGCTTATCCCTATAAACGGTTTGGCAATTACCCAGCAGTTATCGAATCGATTGATGAAAGTATTTTAACCGACGCTGAAGATGAAAAATCTATTCAAATAGGTCAACCTTATTATAAAGTAACTGCCAAACTAGCTAGCCAGTATGTGAATATATATGGTCATCAGAAGAAACTACAACAAGGCATGACTATAACGGCGATTGTAGAAGGTTCTAAGCGAAAAATATGGCAATGGGTTTTAGATCCTATTTTTAGTGTTTATGGAGAGCTTACCTTGTGATTAATAGTTTAAATTTTAGTCTTAAAAAGGCTAGCCATTTACCCGTTATTTTACAAAATGAAATTGCTGAATGCGGTCATGCTTGTGTTACGATGATTTGCAATTACTGGGGTCATCAAATTGATTTAAGTGCGCTAAATAGCTTAAGGAATACTTCCATAAAAGGGATTACGCTATTTGATATTAGTCATTTATTACAAGAGTTAGGTTTTAGAACGAGGGCGCTGCGTGTTAATTTAGATGATTTAAAATTTACTCGTCTTCCAGCTATTTTGCATTGGAACATGAACCACTTCGTTGTTTTAAAAAAAGTTACAAAAAATTATGTCATTATTCATGACCCAGCTACTGGTGTTAAGCGCTATAACCAAGCAGAATTATCCCAACATTTTACCGGCATCGTATTAGAAGTTGAAAAGTCTGATTCATTTAAAAAAATAATAAATAATAATAAATTAACGCTTTATCATTTCATGAAAATGGCACGAGGGATTAATAAATTTATTATTTTTTTAATTTTACTGTCGTTATCTATTGAAATGATTTCTCTATTAAATCCTTTATTAATTCAATATGTCACCGATGATATTATTGGTACGAGTAATATGAGTAATCTTTATATGATAACCTTTGCCTTTTTAATACTTATCCTATTGCAAAGTGTTATCGAATATAGTCGTAGTTATATGATAGTTTATTTAACGAGTCATCTGACAGAAAAGTTCTCTGCAAGTGTGGTGACCCATCTTTTAAGATTACCTTTAGATTTTTTTTCTCGTCGCCATAAAGGTGATATTCAGTCAAAATTTCAGACAATTGATCACATACAAAAGAAAATAAGTACTGACTTTATTAATACTATGCTTGACGGTTTCATGGTCATTATGAATCTAGCCGTCATGATTATTTATAGTTTAAAACTTACCCTAATTATTTGCTGTAATCTGCTTTTATTTTTAGGAATACGTTATTTGTCATATCGTAGTTTGAAAAATCAAACAGAAACTTCCGTGACCCAGCATGCTAGGGCCGCATCAGTCTTTTTAGAAACATTACAAAGTATTGTACCCATTAAAACGTTTGCTAAGGAAAATGGTCGTTTTAAATTATGGCATAATAGTTATATACAAGCTTTAAATGCTGATATTAGAATTTCAAGGTTAAATAATAATTATGATGTGATTAATCAGTTAGTGTTTCATATAGATCACATTGCAATTATTTTTACAGGGGCCCTGCTCATTTTAACTAGCAAATTTTCTACTGGCATGCTAGTTGCCTTTCTTTCCTACCGTCTTTTATTAATTAACAAAGCGTCTTCTTTTATTCATTATGCTTTCGACTACAAATTAATTTCAATTCAATTAAATCGTTTAAGTGATATCGTTTTACAAGAGCCTGAGTTGGTAACACAAGGGCGTGGGCAACATGCCTTTATGAAGGGCAATTTACAATTAAGTAACCTTAGCTTTCGTTATGATAAGAGCGAGCCTTTTATTTTCAACAAAATTAATCTGACCATTAAAGCCGGTGAGAAAATAGCAATTACCGGGCCTTCTGGCTGTGGTAAATCCACTTTGTTGAAAGTAATGATGGGACTTTTAAGCCCACAAGAAGGCGAGATTTATATTGATGGGATGTTACTCAGTCAATTTGGCTTAAAAAACTATCGGGAATTAACCGCATCGGTGATGCAGGAAGATTGCTTATTAGCAGGTTCTATTTTAGAAAATATTTCTTTTTTCGCTGAAGAAATTAATCTCGATTATGTTTATCAAGTCGCACAGCTTGCCTGTATCCATGACACTATTATGGGATTTCCCATGGGGTATGAAACGCAAGTAGGCGAGATGGGCTCTGTTTTATCGGGAGGGCAAAAACAGCGTATTTTATTAGCACGCGCCTTGTATAAAAAGCCTAAACTATTATTTTTAGATGAGGCAACAAGCCACTTAGACATTGTCAATGAAATTAATATAAACCAATCCCTTAAATCACTTGCCATAACACAAATTATTATTGCCCACCGCCAGGAAACTATTCAAATGGCAGATAGGGTAATTCAGTTAGATAATTTAGCTGAAAGGTAAGTTAACATGTTGCCATAACTTAAGTGCCACATTGCTGGATACCGCGGTCAAGCCGCAGTAATTCGTTTTTCCTTTGGCTTCTTTCCATTCTATGGAAATGCCCTAGCTTGACCACGGTGTTCAGTCTGATTGTTGTAGCTGAAGAGTATATCTAAAGAATTCACCCAATAAGTAGCCCCGGTTTCACTACATTTCACCCAGGCTACGGGTGGGCTTAGCAATGATGATTGATTTAAATTATGGGCGAAGTGTAGAGGCTATGGATTTTTTTGTAGCCTGGGTGTAAGTCTGTAAGGACTGCAACCCGGGTTTCGCTGCGCTGCACCCAGGCTACTTAATGTCTATATATTTAAGCAATCTTTAATCTTTGACTCAATTCATGTCACAATAATATTGACAAAATATTTAATAATGTTATGTTGTAAATAGGCACAAAAATTGTGTCATAAAATAGATAGGACATTGACTGTTCTGTTAATGGAGATTGCACTAGTTACCAATACTGATAAAAAATTCATTTTTAAATCTGAAACTAAGGTTTTTTGTTATCTCTAGGATTTTTAGAAGAATAAGAATAAGGAGAAAAACATGACAACAATGGTAGGAACACAAAACGAATTTCATGATGCTCTCTATGCTCTGTGTGAATTGGACTATGATGCTGTTAAAGCTTATAAAGCAGCCATTGAACGGCTAGAAAGTAAAGAATATAGAAAAAAATTAACGGGGTTTATGCGCGATCATATACGTCATATTGAAAACATAACAAGCCTGTTAACGATGCACCAGCAAAAAGCGCCAGAGGGGCCTGACTTGAAGCAGTATCTTACGCAAGGTAAGGTCATTTTGGCTAACCTATTAGGAGATGAGGCCATTTTAAAGGCTATGATTAGTAATGAGACAGATACCAACACCGCTTATGAGCGCATTAATAAACAGGTTGGTAAGTGGCCTGAGGCAGTTGCTATTGTAAGACAAGGGCTAAATGACGAAAGACGTCATAAACAATGGCTAGAAGTTACCGTTAAAGAATATGCATAATTGAGGGTTTTGGATAAGGAGCGCTAGCTTTAAAGCCGCCATTTGCTTTAATCCATTTGCTCGTCTTTGCGAGCGCAGCGAAGCAATCCAGTTCGGGCTTTGACAAACGTACGCTACTGGATTGCTTCACCTTTATTTCATAAAGGTTCGCAACGACTTAACTTTTCTAGTTTAGCTTTCTTCTACGCAAGAATGCCAGCTGGCAAAAAGACGAGTGAATGTATTTGTTCACTTTCCAGAAGCAATCGGTGATATTGTAGGGTTTTAAGTCATTCTTATCCAAAAATTGCGTATACAATATAAGTATATAATTAAAAATGCTTGTTAAAGGCTTAAAAATTGTATGCTTAAATACAATCAATTTAGTATCTACATTAGTATAATCACGTTATTTGTGCTTTTGTTAAGCCTTGTTGGTTTTACTATTATTGGTATTAATTATGTCGTATTAAATAAAATTTTAAGTGCGAATGCCCGCAGTTCAATTGAATTAACATCTAAGTTAATTAAGCACAGTATTGATAATTATTTACTTCCCTTTAATCGTGATCTTATGCAAATTCAGTATTTAATAACTCATAAGGTCATTGATGATGGTGATGAATTTACTGCCTCAATTCTTAAAATGATACATCAAAACCCAGAAATAGCTGCCATTTATTATGGCACAGTCAATGGCGATTCGTACGGCATTGATCGCCTAACGGCAGGAATAGTTGCAACGAATATTATTATGAACTCAACAAAGCCATTGCATAAAATACGTTATGAATACGATGAACAAGGCAATTTTTTAAAAAAGACTAATTTAACCATTAATTACGATCCAAGAAACCGGCCCTGGTACCAACAAGCAGTTGCAGTAGATAAATTAACTTGGTCAACTATTTATAATTTGCAACCTTTTACTACCAAAACAGCTGCTATACCCGGCATTTCGGCGACATTACCTATTTATGATCAAAACAAACAATTACTGGGTGTTTTAGGGATGGATCTGAAAGTTGATACTATTCAACATTTCATCAACCAATTACCTGTAACTAATAATTCAATGATTTATATTACCAATGAAAAAAGACAAGTCATTGCTTATAGAAATCCTAATGATCAAAAAGACATTCGTGGGAAAATATTAACTCCTGAAAACCTTAAACTGTTTCAAATTCCTCTGCCTCTTTCTCAATTTCAGTGGAGTGAAAAGCATACGCCAATAATCCTTTACGAATACAATAAACAACGTTTCTTTCTAGTAAGTGAACCTATCTTTATTAAAGGTAATTCAGAAGAACTATGGCATATTATCATCATTGTTCCTGAAAATGATGTATTAGCGCTGCTTAGAAGCTTAAGCCTTAAAACATTACTATTAGCTATTGTTATCCTTCTACTAGGAGTGCTAGTTGTTCGCTATTTTTCACAAAAAATCTCTCGGCCTATTATACATTTGGCAAGGGAAGCGCAAGAAATTACGCGTTTAAATCTTAAGCCTAAACCTTTGCTAAAAACTATGATTAAAGAAATTAGCTATATGGATAAGAGCCTATCAAATTTGCGCACTAGTCTTAATTCATTCCAACGCTATGTTCCGCGCTCATTGGTAAAGAAATTGCTGCGTACTGGTAAAATTGCTGAAGTTGGTGGCGAACATCAAACTATTACCATTTTATTTTCTGATATTAAAGATTTCACTAAGATTGCTGAAACAATATCGCCTAAACAATTAATGGTGCATCTCTCTGAGTATTTTCAATTGATGACAGAAGCTGTAATTAGTCATCAAGGCACGCTTGATAAATACATAGGCGATGCCATTATGGCACTTTGGAATACGCCTACACCTGATAAAAAACATGCTCTTCATGCTTGCCGAACTGCTGTTCACATGATGGAAAAAGCGGCTGAATTAAATATTAAGAATCAAAAGCTCAAACTTCCAGAGTTTATTATAAGAATCAGTATTAACACAGGGGATGCTATTGTTGGTAACGTTGGTTCAGGAGATCGATTAAATTTTACGGCCTTAGGCGATGCAGTGAATTTAGCAAGCCGTCTTGAAGCCATGAATAAAATATATCATACGCAGATTATTGTCAGTCAATCTACTTTTGAACAAGTTAAGCAATATTTTTCTTTTCGTTTTCTAGATAAGGTGGCTGTGCGTGGCAAGCAAGAAAGTACGACAATATATGAACTGATTACCGCCCAAGATCTCAAAAATCTAAAAAAGCATAAGCAAGGATTTACGGATGCGTTTTATTATTATCAAAAAGGGGATTGGCATAAAAGCTATGAGTTATTTACCCATGTTACTCCTGCTTATCCTGGCGATCAATTAGCTAATTTATATAAGAAGCGTTGCCAGAAGTTAATAAAAAAACCGCCACAAACTTGGGATGGAATATGGCGAGTTGATGTGTGATCCTAAAGATTATTTAGGTAATTAATTAAATTATTTTTACCCACAATCAGTAAACGTGGCCTGGGCGCAGTCCCAAAGAGCCGGAAACTGGGCTTCAATTCGTTTCATCCCTCTACTTGCTAATCACTCTCATTTTAGTGGGTACCATAGTCAAGCCACGGTATTTCGGTAAAATGAAGTCAATCAATGAAAGAATGACCGCGTATCCAGCAATCTTGTAGTAAATGTAGATACTGTCTTTAATAGCAAGCAAAGTTTCGTTAAAAGGTTTTTTGTTTTTTAAGACAGCATCTACTTGCTTTATCTACCCTAGTGCGAAATACCGTGGCTTGACCACGGTACCCATACCCATCAGTGCCGTTTCACTGGATACCGCAGACACGCCGCGGTAATTCGGTTGTGATTTATTTCATACTAAATAAACGTAGCCTGGGTGCAGGCCCAAGAGGCCGAAACCCAGGTTTTTCTAGTATCGTTGCAATACAATCGCTAATTTGAATCACCAAATTTAGTAATTTAATTTAGCTGGTGAATGTTTATTTCCTGAGTCAGGATCATCTTTTTTACTAAAAAATCTATGCTTTGTAGAGGGAGTAGTAGCCCCTTCATTTAATAATAATTTTTGAAAAGCTGGACTGGGTATAATTATTGTATGAGGATTTGCCGCGCTATATTCACGCAATCCCATCGGCGCTTGGCTTTCCCGCCATTGATTACAGGTATATTGGGAGGCCAGGTAGATATCTTCATCGCCTAATTTAGCCGGCACCCAAGTTTCAGGATTTTCTTTTTCTTTGCGAAGGAGAATCAAATCATTCACTACATCTAATCTTAGAACTGGTTTTTTATAATTTTTTTGAATAGCTTCATAAGCTTCAGAAGCGCTATCAGAACCTGATTTTCCAAAGTAAAAACCAGAAGTCACATGAGCTTTAGATTCTGTAAGGTCCTCGGTACTATTAAGATCAAGTTCCACAACATCAAACCCCTCAGTTTTCCAAGCTCGCCTTGGGCCTAAATAATGGCAAACTACGTTTTCGAAATTACTCTCATGATGACCGATGACTTTACCAAAAATAACTTGCCTTTCTGATTTAGTCATATGAATCATAAATTTTCTATAGTCAGAGGCTTTAAATGGACTTGCCCAATAAGAATAAGTTTCTGGCATCACAATAGAAAAATTGTTATCTTTTATAGTTGCCGCTTTTAAACGTTCTTTAGCAGTCTCTAAAATACTACTTTGTTCGTGTAAATCTTCAATTCCAGAGTACCCTTTTTTATTGGCTAAACGAATTGCGAGTTTTCGCATTTGAGAGACTTCACGGCAAATAGCACCATCGATACAAATGATTAAATTTCCCTCATTATTTTCTCTTATTTTTTGTGGCAATTTATTAACTGTTTGCAGTATCAAATTTGTGGCAAACGATTTCCCAGATCCTGATGGCCCACTAATAATAATAAAATAGCTTTTTTGCCATCTCTCTCCAGCAATGAATTTCGTGGCCTTATTAAAGACGGCAGTTCGATATTGAATGCTATTTACTTCTTCTTTTAAAGCGTTTTGATACAATTTAGTGCCTTTTTTTCCTAAGAGTTTTTCTGCAGAAGTAATTGCTTTTTCTGGCGCATTTTTTCTTACTTCCTCATCACCTTGATAATTTGTTTTCTCAATTGCAGCTAATTTAACAGCATATTTGATAAATTGACTCCGATAATAATCAAGGGGTAGACTTTTCTGCATGTATTTTTTTGCATGGTCTTCAACCCCCTTAAATAATTCATCTATTCCTTCGGCGCTTAGATGGCTTACGCCGTATTCATGTTCTAATGAGGGGTAATTACTTAATTGTGAATGAAGTTTTTCTTCTATAGGATGTAGAGGTATAGGCAACTTACTAACTTGTATGTCTAGGATAATTGGTGGTTGATTATCATCGTCTATGTCTGTAAAAAATTCAGTAGGGGGAAATAGGTTTTCTTCTTTAGAATACATAATATAATCATTAATTTGAACAAATTATAATTAATATATGCATTTAGTATAATTTTATTGTATTAAGGTTTTATTAAAAAAATTTCGCTTTAATTTTAAGAAATAAAACATCATTATTAGATTAAAAAAGAAGGCTTATCTTTTAGGGCGTTATTTCAAGGGAGTGAATAAAATGCTAGACAAAAATAGAATTTTAATCGTTGCAACCAATACTGCTGAATATGAAAAGGTTGGTTATAGGACAGGCTTATGGCTAGGCGAATTGACGCATTTTTGGGATGAGGTAAGTAAGGCCGGTATTAATATGGATATTGCAAGTCCCGCAGGTGGTTTTATACCCCTTGATCCTGAAAGTTTAATGTTGCCAACAATGGGTCATGCTATAGGCTTAACAGGCAAAGCGCATCATCACTACAAAGACCGAGCATTTATGGATTTATTAAAAAATTCGTTATCCCTAACTGATATTAATCCAGCAGATTACAGTGCCATTTATCTTACTGGTGGTCATGGGGTATGTTTTGATTTCCCCAAAAGTAAAGCGTTAGCTGAGTTAATAAGAAATTTTTATGAGTCAAATAAAATTATATCCGCTGTTTGCCATGGTCCAGCAGGCTTGTTAGAAGTAAAACTAAGTAATGGCAGCCCCCTTGTTCAGGGTAAAAAACTAACTTGCTTTTCATGGCAGGAAGAAAAATTAGCCAAGCGTGACGATGCTGTGCCATACAACTTAGAAGAGGAATTAAAAAAACGAGGTGCTGAATACAGCAAAGCTAAGTTGCCTCTTAAAGGCTACATCGTTGAAGATGGTCTGCTTATTACAGGACAGAACCCAGCCAGTGCTAAAGGCGTTGGTGAAGCGGTTGTAAAGAGGCTCAAAACTAGCTAACTACCAAGCCTAACAGGTTTAAGTATAAATAAACTATGAATGATAAAAAGATTGATTTTAACTTAACAGGCGTATCACAAACCCTCTTATTACCGTTGCTAGCTAGAGCTAAATTTAGTCAGTTTCCAAATCCGCCCCTATATGATGCGCAAGCCATTAAGTTAATTGAAAAGATTGATTATGATTTTAATCAATTATTTGCAAGCGTTGGCTATGCTACATCGATTTGGATGATTGCACGCGCTTATCAATTTGATGCAGCAATTAAAGTTTATTTACAGCGCCATCCCAAGGCGGTCATTGTTAACCTTGGTGCGGGCCTTGATACTACCTTTTATCGAGTTGATAATGGCCAGCTAACCTGGCTTGATATTGATTTGCCGCAAGTGATAGATTTGCGCAAAACCTTACTACCAGTCCCGGATAAGCGGGTGCACTATCTAGCTTATTCTCTTCTTGATTCAAATTGGATAGCTGCTGTTAAGAAGTTTGGCGAGCATATTTTTTTTGTGGCTGGTGGATTATTTATGTATTTTCCTAAGGCACAAGCGCAGTCTTTGCTAGTCACTATGGCTAATAAATTTCCACAAGCAGAGCTAATTTTTGATGCAATTCCAAGTGCAAGTTTAGCCTATGTTAATGCTATTTTAGAGGCTGCCAATATAGTTAATGCCAAACTACAATGGGGGCTTGATTATGGCTATGAGCTTGAACGGTGGTCAGGAAATATAAAATTAATTTCACAATTGCCTTATTTTAATTCATTAAGCTTTAGACACCATTTTCCTTTTGTTACACGCTTACGAATGCTACTTTTTAATTTATATAAACGAGGTGGTATTATTCATGTCAAATTTTTAGCTTAAGCTAATTAGCTTATTGTTATTCTTTAAATAAAAGTCTGACTTGAGCGCGTAAATGCGCTAATGTTGGTTGTAAGGATTGCTCATGATAAGGAGTTGCTTCTGCTGCTTGCCATACAGCATGTGGCCATAGTTTATCGTGGGTAAAGCGGCCAATAATATGAATATGTAACTGCGATACAATATTACCTAGAGCACCAATATTAAGTTTATGAGGCTTAAAATAGACGCGCATCAAATTAGAAAGAGAGCTCATTTCATCTATCAGTAAATACCGAATTTTAGTTGGTAATTGATCAATTTCTTGTATATTTTCTACCCTAGGCACTAAAATAAGCCAAGGATAATCGGCATTATTTTTTAATAAAATTTTTGATACAGGCCCATCACCTAATTCAAAGCAAGACGACAAAATCTGATTATTAATGGTAAAAGACATGGGTTTAATCTAGCCAATTTTTTAGCAGACAGGCTACCTTGCTTAAGATTAATTAGCAAGTGTCATAAAAGTATACATAATCTAACTATCTCTCTACATGCTGCGCATAAAGCTTGGTACGTAGAGATAGGATTATATTTCTATAGACAAACAGTTTTATAGGCAAATTTCGTGTGGATCTCGCAGAGACAAGCCGCGGCGCGTAGACGGTAGGTTAATTTTCAACATACCCTAGTTTTCTATAAAAAAATACTCACTTTTGACAGCAAACTGATGTTAATTACTGCCACGCTTTCTTTATAACAATATGTCTATAATAAATAAAGGCCGCTGAAAAATTAAATGTAATTATCCAAGGAAGGTAATGAAAAAATTTATTGAGTTAATCAATAAAAAAAATAGAAATAACAAAAAGTTAGATGCTAAGTCCGCTAATTATCTAATTTTAGAGTCACTTCTTGACGCTATTGCTGTTATCAATGTACAGGGCATCATTCTCAATGTTAATTATGCCATGATTAATTTAACTCATTATTCTCTCCAAGATCTGTTAAATACATCAATTTATAACTATTTCAATGATGACAAAGCATCTAAAGCGATTGCAACTGCACTTGAGCAAGGCAAAATACAAGATGTTGAATGCAATATTATAACTAAAAATAATAAGAAAGTTATTACATTATTAAATGCCGCTGGTTTTCCAGATAGTCAGGGTAATATGCAAGGTTTACTCGTGTGTTTAAAAGATTTAACCAAGCAAAAACATATTGAAGAAAAACTTAATAAAATGCTTACTGAGGTAGAGCGCTCAAACAAAGAACTAGAACAATTTGCTTACACTGCTTCTCATGATTTACAAGAGCCAGTTAGAACAGTCAAAAATTATTTGCAATTATTATCAAGGCGCTATGGCGATAAATTAGGAGAGGATGCCAAAGAATTTATTAAATTTGCGGTAGAAGGGGCTGAGCGCATGGAGCGCTTAATCTATAACCTCCTAACCTTCTCGCGTATTGCGACCAGAGCTAATGCATTTGCCTCGACTGATTCTAATGAGTTAGTAACGCATGTTCTTAATGACTTACATCAACTTATTCTTGATAAGCATGCGCAGGTTAATTACACGCAGTTACCGACTATTGTTTATGATGAAAATCAACTTACGCAAGTTTTTCAAAACTTAATTAGTAACGCATTAAAATTTAATACTAAACAACCTGATGTTCAAATTAAAGCCAAGGAAAAAGAACACGAGTGGCTTTTTTCTATAAAAGATAATGGTATAGGGATTGATCCGCGTTACTTTGAGCAAATTTTTATTTTATTTAAGCGGCTTAATAATCAAAAAGATTTTGAGGGCAGTGGTATTGGACTAGCTACGTGTAAAAAAATTATTGAACGATATGGTGGGGAAATTTGGGTTGAATCGGAGGGGGAAGGCAAGGGCGCGACATTTTATTTTACTATTCCTAAAGAGATTGAGCAATGAGTAATCAACTAGACTTTTTTGAGTTAATTAATCCAAAGCTAGTTTATTACTATCAAAAAGCAGCATTTTATTTAAGTATTCTAACTGGCTTAGCCTGTATCGTAGTGCTTAGCGGGTGGCTGTTTGATATAGATCACTTAAAAGAACCCTTCTTACATCTCTTACCTATAAAGATCATATCTATGAAGGTCAACGCAGTCATAGGATTTTTGTTAGTAAGTATTTCCTTAATTTTACAAAATCCGCAAGTTAAGCAAACGAAATACCGCTTAATCATAGCCAAAATTGCAGCCCTATTTACTTTGTTAATTGGTGTATTGACCTACAGTGAAATTATTTTTAATAAAAATTTGTATATTGATGAATTAATATTTAAAGACAATACTGCTTCTGCAGCACTTTTTCCCCCAGGTAGGATATCATCATTTACCGCAGTAAATTTTATTTTATTTGGCGTTGTATTACTTATTCTTAATCAGGTTAAGCCTTATATCTATCAAAGTCTAATTATTGTAACAATGATAATCAGTATCTATTGCGTTATTGGGTTTAGTTATCATCTTATTACTTATGAAACAGTAAAAACATTTATAACCTTTGCTGATATTAGTCCTTATACAGCATTTGTCTGCCTATTAGTTTCATTATCTATTTTTTTAATAAAACCTGCAGAAGGGTTTATCTCTATTCTTGCACGCAATACCCGAGGTGGCCAGATGATGCGTTATTTACTGCCGCTGGTCATTGCATTACCTATTAGTTATTTAATCATTAGATTAGTAGGTACAGAAAGGGGGTGGTGGGATGGCGCAACCGGCGTGGCTATCATGACCTGCAGCGTGATATTTAGTTTTTTAATTATTATTTTTATCATTTCACACCTGCTTGATAGAACGAAAAATGAAGCAGATAAGAAATTGCATGAAGCCTTGCTTTACTTACAAAAATCAAATGAAGAGCTACGCCAGTTAGCTTATGTGGTTTCTCATGATTTACAAGAACCGTTGCGCTTAGTAGTAAGCTACACTCAGCTGATTGAACGGCGTTATCTTGATAAATTAGATGCTTCAGCACATGAATTTATGGGTTATGCTGCAGAAGGTGCCCAGCGAATGCAAAGTTTATTAACTGATTTATCATTTTATTTAACAATAACGATGGCTGCTGAAAATCAGCAGGCTCTAGATTCACGTGACCTAGTTAACACGGAATCTATCTTAAAAAAGGTTATAAAAGAATTAAAGGAAGTTATTGAGAAAACAAATACTAAAATTAATTATCAATCTTTGCCTGAAGTAGTAGCAAATCAAAATCAATTATCGTTTGTCTTTCAACATTTAATTAGCAATGCCATTAAGTTCTGTACCCAAACACCTGAAATTTTGATTGAAGTAAAAGAGAAGGAAAAAGAATGGCTATTTATGGTACATGATAATGGCATAGGTATTGCTAAAGAATATTACGGGCAGATTTTCATTATTTTTAAGCGTTTAAATACACGTAATAAATTTCCAGGAAGTGGCATTGGCTTAGCAATTTGCAAGAAAATAATTGAGCGGCATGCGGGACGTATTTGGGTAGAATCAGTAGTAGGTGTAGGCTCTACCTTTTTTTTTACTCTTCCTAAGTAAGGAGCTAATTATGGAGAGATTGCACCCTATTCAAATTTTACTGGTTGAAGATAGTATTGGCGATATTCGTTTAACTGAAGAAGCACTTAAAGAAAGTAAGTTAAGAGTAGACTTAAGTGTTGTGATGGATGGTGTAGAAGCAATGGCTTTCTTAAGGAAAGAGGATAAATACACAAATGTCTCAACACCGGACCTCATTTTACTTGACTTAAATTTGCCAAGAAAAGACGGAAGGCAAGTTTTAAAAGAAATCAAAGAAGATGCTAATTTGCGCTCCATTCCTGTCGCTATTTTATCTATTTCTAAAGCAGAAGAAGATATTGCGCAATCTTATAATACGCATGTTAACTGTTACATTACAAAGCCCCTAGATTTAGAGCAGTTTATTGAGGTTGTTCGGTCTATTGAACACTTTTGGTTTACGATTGTAACGTTGCCGCCAAAAACTGAATAAGTTATTAGCCAAGGGTAGAGAATTAGGATGAAGAAAAAACACTTACTAATTATTGAAGCTAGCCCTGATGCGTCGCAATTAACTCAACAAGTTATATCTGCGATTGAAAAATTTGTATTTGAAGTAATTACACTTGGTGAGTTTAATACGGTAATAGCTAGATTAGATGAATTTGATCTAATTTTAGTGGATTTAGAGCTCACTGATCATGAGATCTTATCAGCTTTTAAACAGCTAACAATTATTGCGTCTCATATCCCAATTATTGTAATTAGCGATTTAGAAAATGAAAAAACGGCAATGAATGTTTTAAAAGAAGGGGTGCAAGATTATGTGTTTAAATCTGAAATAACAAGTAGTTCCCTATCTCGTGCTATTCATTACGCAATTGAACGTAAAAAATCTAAACAAGCAGATACCCAATTAGCTGCTATTGTTGAGAATGCATTTGATGCCATTGTAAGTATTACTGCCGATGGCACTATCACCAGTTGGAACAATGCTGCTGAGCAAATCTATCAATATTCTGCTGGTGAAATCATTGGTAAGCCGCTTTCTATATTATTTTCTCGACAGCAACAAAGTGAATATAGAAAAATAATTAATCGCATTGCTGCTGGCGGGAAAATTTCACATTATGAAACTGTTTTAAAAGGTAAAAATGGGCAGTATTTTGATGTTGCTCTTACTATTTCTCCTATTAAAACACGATCTAATAAGGTTATTAGTGCTGCCATTATTATACATGATATTACGAAAACGAAGCTAAATGAGCAACAATTAGCTATTCAATATCGAGTGACTTTAGCATTAGCAGAGGCGCCTAATTTAGATTATGCTGCCCACAGTGTCTTAAAAACTATTTGTGAAATATTTGAATGGCAAGTAGGTGAGCTATGGGCGGTTGATCAACAGAAAAAAGCACTCTGCTTGGTGTCAGTTTGGTATGCAAAAGATGACTATCGAGAATTAGAAAAAGTAAGCCATGGTAAGCAATGTAAATTAGGGGATGATTTGCCAGGGCTCATTTGGCAAATGGCAAGGCCGCATTGGATTGTCGATTTAAGAAATGACTTAAAAGCTAACCAAGTTATTCCCTTTATTGAAAAGGGCTTACAGAGTTTTTTTGGGCTACCTATCACTTATAATAATGAAGTAATTGGCGTTATTATTTTTTATAGTAAATTTTTAAGCGTACCTAGTATTAATTTAATCTCCGTTTTTACGACTATTGGTAGTCATATGGGTATCTTTATTAAGCGTAAACGGGTCGAAAATGAATTACTTTATTTAGCCCAGCATGATGTATTAACAGGGCTCGGTAATCGCGCTTCCCTAGAAAATAATTTAAATCATGCCATTTTAAATGCCAAAGTTCAGCAAAACGTGATGGCACTTCTTTATTTAGATTTAGATAATTTTAAAAAAGTTAATGACACCATGGGACATGATTGTGGTGATAAATTGCTGCAAGAGGTTGCCGTGCGTATTCGCAATAATGTTCGCAGTTTAGATTTTATTTCTCGTTTTGGTGGCGATGAATTTATTGTTATCTTGCCTAATATAAAGAATACAAAAAATATCGCAACTGTGGCGCAAAATCTTTTAGATGTGATGGTACAGCCATTTGTTCTTAACCAGAAAAAATTTTATATTTCAGTAAGTATTGGTATTACTATTTATCCTGATGATGGTGCAGATGCAGAAACCCTCATTAAAAATGCTGATATGGCTATGTATTATGCGAAGCTACACGGGCGCAATCATTATCAATTTTATTTGCCAGCAATTTCTGCATTTACCCAGCAAAAATTAATTCTAGAAAGTAATTTACATCATGCTTTGGAAAAACAGGAATTTATTCTTTATTATCAACCACAAGTTGCCATTAAAACAGGAAAGATAAGTGGTTTGGAGGCGTTAATTCGCTGGAACAGTGGTAATAATAAGATTATTTATCCCAAGCAATTTATCTCACTGGCTGAAGAAAGTAGTCTGATGATTCCTATTGGTGAATGGGTGTTACGTACTGCTTGCCAACAAATTAAAAGTTGGCAGGAAGATGGGTTATTTAGTGATTTAAATATTGCAGTGAATGTCTCTGTGCAACAGCTTAATTTTCGCTTCATTGAGCGTTTAAAAGCAATTCTTGATTTAACCCACATCAATCCTCGCCATTTAGAAATTGAATTTACCGAAAGTACGTTAATGACCTTAAATGATAAGAATCTATCTATCATAAAACAAATGAAAGAATTGGGTATGAAATTGTCTATCGATGACTTTGGTACCGGCTACTCTTCTTTTTCTTATTTAAAAGATTTTATGATTGATATTATTAAAATCGATCAATCTTTTATTTCGCAACTAGCGGTCGATAAGAATTGCCAGGCTATCGTTAAAGCGATTATTGCTATGGCTAAATCACTAAACGTAAAAGCTATTGCAGAAGGTGTAGAAACTGAAGAGCAATTAAGTATTCTTAAAAAATTTGGTTGCCATTATTATCAAGGCTATTTATTTAGTAAACCCATTTCTGTTAAGCAAGTCTATACTTTATTAAGGAAAGTAAATCACTAATTTATACTTAGAATGTAGTAAGTTGTTGAGTTTTATAAGGAAAATTCATGACTCAACTGAAGAAAAATACATCATTAACCTTATGTAATGTGTCTATTAAACCGGGCCAAAATCATACTATTCTTTGTGATTTTTCTAATTTTTATACCAGCAGGCGCATCAAGGTACCTATTCATATTTTTCATGGGCAACATACAGGGCCTAAATTATTTATCTTAAGTACCTTACACGGTGATGAGGTTAATGGTATAGAAATTATTAATCGCTTACACGAACACAAAGCAGTAAAGCACTTAAATGGCACACTCATTACGATTCCAGTCGCCAATCCATTTGGGCTTATTTTAAGAACCAGAGAAGCAATAGGACAAGATCTTAACCGCGTTTTTCCAGGTAATAAAACTGGAAAATTAGCATCAAGGCTTGCTTACTTTCTTACTGAAAATATTATTAAACAATGTGATTATGGCATTGATTTGCATTCAGGCGGAAACTATCTATTTAATCTGCCACAAACTCGAATTGATGAGTCGATGACCGAGTTGTGTCAATTAGCAGAAGCATTTGGCGTTGCTATTATTGATAGCCCAGTAAGAAAAAAATCGCTACGCGGATTAACCATGTCGCTTAATATTCCTTTACTCGTGTTTGAGGGAGGAGAAGCTTCCCGAGTCGATGATGGGTGTATTAAAGTTGGCTTACAAGGGGTACTTAATGTATTAGCTAATTTAAATATGATTGATGCTAAATGGGCGAAAAAAAAGACTAACCCTGTTTACTATAGGGAATTAACCTGGATTAGAGCACCAGCTGGTGGATTATTATTGCCGCATCAATCAATAAATCACCATATTAAAAAGAATCAAGTCCTTGCTAAAATATTAGATCCTTTCGATTTGGAATCTGCCAAACAAGTGCGCTCCCCATGCAATGGTACTATTATTGCTAAATCAACAGCCCCTTTGGTCAATGAAGGTGAGCCTTTATTTCATATCGCCCCAGATAGCAAAAAATAGTCATCTAATTTTTAGCAAGCAAGTGTAATAGGTGCTGCATCAAATGTAGTTGCTATGTCTTCGTTTTCTCCGCATCTAATCGATTGCTTAACTTTAATAGGTAGTGAATGTTCTTCTTTAAGCAAATGCGCCGTATGGGGTTTAAAGAATAAAAGGCTTCTATCAACAGGCTTTGTCTTATCAGGCGTATGCTTAGCAAAATTTGCATGCACGCCATTTAGATTAATATAAAAACTAGATAATATTGCCATAGTGTTTTTATGGCTTGCGAAATGAATTTGATAATCTGTTATATTTTGCAAAACTTCTTTGGTGTAATCATCCGCTTTATTTATAAATGATTCTATGTCGTAGTTTTTTAATTTTGTTAATTTAAATTTAATTTTCTCTATTAGGTCAGTTAATTGGTTTGCTGCATAATCTTGGCCCATATTTTTTAACTCATGCGTATCTTTCGCTAGGGCCTCTAAGTCATTTATGAGTTTAACAAGCTTCTCTTTAGCTCGCGAAACTTTAAATTCAATTCTTTTTTGAGCTCGATTTAATTCGCCTGAGTGGTTATTATAAACTGGAGAAAATTGTACAATGGCTTTGTCAATTGAGATACGTTCAAAGCTTTTACCCTTAAGCATTGCCTGTAGCATAGCAGTGATAATTTGCTTCTCATTATCAGTTAAGCCTGTAATATCTTGAAATAAACCTTTAAGATTGATGTTCTTCGCATTGCGATAAATCGCTGTAAAATTATCAGGTGAGCAGTCATAACTTTCAGTATCTACATGCCATAAAAGAGCAAGCACGCGTCCCATAGAAAAAATATCGAGGGCGGGTGTTTGCCTACCATGAGTAAAAATTTCAGGAGCCGTATAATGAGGTGTGCCAACAAAATCATTGCTGCTGCTATTTGCTGGAATACTTAAACCATAATCAAAGATGCTGACTGCAATAGGTTCTTTAAGATCAACCATGATATTTTCAGGTTTAATGTCGCGGTGAATGAGCCCTTTATCGACAACTTGCGATTTTAAGGCTCTTAAAAGTGCATAAGTTAAATCGATTCGTTGTTTTAATGTTAAACTATTTTTTTTCTCTATATCATCGTTAATCACATCGAAAAGTTCTTGGCCTTTTAATTTTTTCATGACCGTATAACTTGTATCGCCGTTAAAGACGGGCTCTTTAATAGCCAAATGATTAGCTTGTTGGGCCATCTGATATTCTTTGATGGCTAATGTCTTTGGGCGTGTGATAGTATGATGCTGTATTTTAACAACACGATTTCTGCCATGATAACCGTATTGTTTAAAACGAACCTCATTATCTTTAATTGCTAAGGTACCTTGAATATCGTAAACAGTGCCCATACCACCTGAACCTATGCAATGTGGGCTAATAAATTCATACCGTACATCATGACCATTTTTACATTTTCTACGGATTACATCGTGTTTAAATGTGATTTTTTTATCAGCAAACGTATAGATTTGGCCTTTTTTCCAAAAATTAGTTTGTGTTTGATCAGCAAAAAATTCAATTAGATTGTTTGTTCTTAATTTAGATAATTTCTTCATTTTTGCACCTCGTTGTCCTTATTTTTCAATACTAACGTTACCAACAAATGGTAAAAGAAGGAAAGCAAAAACTTTGAAATTTTAAATTTTGCTAGGCTTGACTGCTAGGTAAAGTAATTAAGCCAAGCCCGAAGCTTAACCCTTTGGTGGGTAAGGATCATGGCCATGGCTGTCTTTAAGTTCAATTTTACCGTCTTTGTCATGAATAAAAAGCTCAGTGTTTTGATTACGACTAATTTCTCTGGCCGCTTGAACGGCTTCACTTTTAGTATCAAAGCGACGAAAGGCGCGTTTTGATCCAGAGCGTTTAATAAGCCATCCACCATCTGCACTAGGCGTGACATGGTGTGAACCACTATATTTTACCATGAGTTATCTCGCATTAATTTCTTCTTACCGCTAAGTGTAGTACAGAAATTAATCTTTATTCGCTTAAGGCGGTCTGCTTAGACTTAATGGCTTTAATCACCTTAGTAGCTTTTATTGGGGGTTGATTGGTTTTTAAGATACGCCTAGATAACTTAAAATAAGTATAAGGAACCACATACAGTGAGAATAAAGTCCCAAATAACATGCCTCCTATAATAACAATGCCTAATTGTCTCCTGCTTTCTGAACCGGCACCTGTTGCGAGCGCTAACGGTAGGGCGCCTAATAACATGGCTAATGTAGTCATTAATATAGGACGAAGTCGAACGCACGCACTATCGAGGAGGGCAGTTAACTTATCTGTGCCTTGCTTTATTTGTTGATTAGCAAATTCAGTAATCATAATGCCATGTTTGGTAATTAAACCAATTAAGGTGATCATGCCAATATTACTGTAGATAGATAAACTTTGGTGAGTTAGATAAAGAGCAATAAGGGCACCAATAAGGCAAAGTGGTACACTGAATAAGACGATTAAAGGATCAATAAAACTTTCAAATTGCGCTGCTAAGACCAGATAAATAAATAATAGAGCTAATGAAAAAGCATATAAGCTATCACTAGAAGATTCTAAATAATCTTTTACCTGACCTGTAAAGCGATACTGAACGTCGTCTGGTAATTTGTTTTGGAGAATTTTTTGTGTTTCCTTAATGACATTTTGTAAATGAGCATTTGGTTTAAGTTCAGCACTAATGGTTGCAGCGCGTAAGCGATTTAAGTGCGGAAGACTATCAGGGCCAATCGTGGTTTTAATGTTTACTAAACTCGATAAGGGAATCATTTTGCCGCGTTCACTTTGCACATATAATTTATTAATGATAGCGACATCTCGTAATGCAGCATGTTTTAATTGTAAAATGACCTGATAAGTTTGACCCTCATAATTAAAATTAGCTGGATTATTGCCACCTAGCATCGTTGATAATAATTCGGCAATATCAGCAAAGTTGACTTCTAAATCAGCGGCGAGCTGGCGATTAATTTCAATATCAATTTGTTCACTATCAAGCGCTAAGTTATTTTTAATTTGCCTAAGTTCAGGCAATTCTGTCAATGATTTTATAATATCATTGCTAATCTCATTTAAGCGTAAATAAGATGTATTACTAAGTAAAGTCACGCTAAATTGACTGTTATTATTACCGCCACGATGGCCAAAGGGATTAGGACTTACAGGAAATACATTAACGCCAGTAATTTGTTGCATTTTTTCATTAAGCTCTTCCGTGATTTCTTTTTGCGAACGACTACGTTTATCCCACGGTTGCAATTGTAAAAGGGTAAAGGCGGTCGATGGTTTGATAGACGCTAAATAAACAGTTTTTTCAGGAATTGCCCCATAAATTGCTTCAAGCTCGTGCGTGTAGTGATTAGTGTATTGAGTGCTTGCATTGGTGGGTGAAGCAACTGGCCCAATAATATAGGACTGATCTTCAATAGGCGCTAATTCGGCCGGTAAAGAATAATACGAGAGTAAACCAAGTAAGCTCCCTAATAAAATGCCTGCCAAGAGGTAAGGAGGTTTGTTTATTATTTTTTTTAAGCTAGAAATATATTTCTCACTAAGCTTGGTAAAGAGCTCATTGAGCCACTGACTATAGCGATTTTCTTCATGCCGCAGTAATTGCGAGCACATCATAGGGGATAGGGTTAAAGCAATAATACCGGATAAAATGACACATATAGCCAGTGTTGCGCCAAATTGGAAAAATAGCTTGCCGGTAAAGCCTTTAACAAAACCAATAGGTGCATAAACAGCCGCTAACGTAATAGTCATTGCAATAATGGCAAAGCCAATTTCTGTACTTCCTTTAATAGCAGCGGCAAACGGTGTGAGGCCTGCTTTTAAATGGCGATAGCAATTTTCTAAAACAACGATTGCATCATCAACCACTAAGCCAATGGCTAAAACCATAGCAAGTAATGTTAATGTATTTAATTCAAACCCAAGCCAAGACATAGGCCAAAAAGCGCTGATTAAACAAATGGGAATCGTTATAATGGGAATTAATGCCGCGCGTAAGTTACCCAGAAATAAAATAACAACCAAACCTACAAAAATGGCTGCTTCAAAGAAGGTATGATAAACCTTACTAATCGACTGGTGAATAAATCGTGTTGCATCAAAAACAATATCAGCTTTGAGAGTAGGGGGAAAAGATAATTGCAATTGTTTTAATGATTTTTTTAAGGCTTGCGCTACTTCTAAAGGATTAGCATTTGATTGGGTTAATATAGCTAATCCTACTGCGGGTTTACTATTGATACGTAGTAAGTTGTCATCATTTTGACTGCCAACTTTAATTTTAGCGACATCGCTTAGTCGAATTAACTGATGCTTGCGCTGAGCAATAACTAATTCGGCAAATTTTTGCGCATTTTTTAAACGAGCATGAGTAACGACCGTGTAATAGCGATTTTTACTTTTAATTTGTCCGCTAGGGACATCAATATTTTGCTGGATAAGGGCCTTTTTTATTTGGGCGACAGTGATGTGGCGTGCGGCCATTTTTATAGGATCTAAGGCAATTTTTACAGCATAATTACGGTTGCCATGAAATACTACCTCACCGACGCCTTGAATTTCTTGCAGGGCAGGCTTTATGTTGCGCTCTAAATAATCTGTAATTTCTAAGGAATTTTTCTCGCTATCATGAAAGCCAATAATCATGATAGGTGTAGCATCCGCGTCATTTTTGGTAACTGTGGGTGCTTGGCTTCCTAGAGGCAATTTGTTTTGTAGGGCTGACATTTTATTACGAATGTCATTAATTGTTTCATTGATATCAACCCCTAGCTGCAAATCAATATTTATACGGCTTTTACCTAAGAAACTTACAGAACGTATGCTATCAACGCCAGAAATACTGGCGAGTGAGTTTTCAATAGGAATGGTGATGTCTTTTTCGACCAAATCAGGGCTAGCACCTTCAAAGTTAGTCGTAACAGTGATGGTGGGTTTGTCGATATTAGGAATATGGCGTATTGGCAACCTATGAAAATAAATGAGGCCAATAACAATTAATAGCACTGAAAAAACAATAGTAAAGACTGGACGTTTGATACAAAATTCAGATAAATTCACACATACTTCCCTTTATTTTTTGCAATGACCGGTGCCCCTTCTTTTAGCTTATGTTGGCCTCGGATAATAACCAGATCAGTTGGCTTTAAACCCTCACGAACTTCAATCATATCGCCATCATGTGAACCTACTTTCACACGCTTAGCAATTGCTTTACCCTTATCAAAAATGAAAACTTTTTGCCCACTGATGGTTGGAATAACGCTTTCTTCCGGTATCAAAAAACGTTTTTTAGGTTCGTCTAATTGATGCTTAACACGCACAAAAAGCCCAGGCGATAAGCGGTTTTGTCTATTATCAATCAATGCCTCTACCGCAATAGTACGCGTTTCTTTATCAACATTAGGAGCAATATAATTGACCAAACCCTGATAAATTTGACCCGGAAAGGCATCCGAAATAACTTGAACTTTCTGTCCTTGCCTAATATGAGCAATTAAATTTTCGGGTAACGTATATTCGACTTTAAGTTTTTGAATGGCAATTAAGCTAACTAAGGGCTGGCCTACTTTAACATACTGACCCACACTAATTTTACGTGACCCTAGTGTGCCGGTAAAAGGCGCTCTTAAACTTAACTTAAATAGCTGAGCTTCTTTTGCTTTCACAATATTCTGCTTTTCTTTAAGGTCAGCTAATGCTTTATCTAGTGCTTGCTCAGAGGCAAGTTTTCGCTTTGCTAGCTCTTGATTACGTTGATAAACTGATTCGCTCAAGATTAAATTTGCTTTAGCGGTAGCTAATTGACTTTTTAAAACGGTATTATCTAATTGGATTAACAAGGTACCTTTTTGAACTACCGAACCAGGCTTAAAATGAATGCTGGCAATTTGTCCTGCTAATTCAGAGCTGATATGGATACTATCTAAACTATTGAGGCTGCCAATTGTTTCAAATTCGTCGGCAAAATTTGCTTCTTTTATCGAGGATATTTCAACAAAAATAGGTTGAATAGCATGGTTTAATTTTTGGTCTTTATTGACAGGGTATAGAATATAGGAAATCACTATAAATATGCTTAAAATAAGTACGAAGCTGAACACACGATTTTTCAAGCTAAATGCCTCCTTGTTTTAAGCAGGCAATTATAAAGCAATTTAAATGAAGATTCAAAATAAGAATAACTTTAAAAGAGGGTGATTTAGATTAAATATTAATTAATTTTTCATAAATTTTTTTAACTTCAATTTATATTAATTATTATTTTTGTAATGATATTAGTATATTTTATTTTAAATTCCTTCTTAAATTTTTTCATATTATTATAATTTTTCTCTTAAAAATAGATAAAAATAAAGCATTTTTAGTTAGCTATTATTCTAATAATTATATATTTTTTTATTAAATTTTATAGATAATTTTGATTAAATATCTATTAAATTTAGCCATTAATAAGAATAATTTGAGTCTTTTTTATTATTAATAAGTGGCGTTTATAAATGGCCAACATCTAATCTGCATTAAATTAATCAAGTTAAAACATTCTTGTGAGAATGAAGCTTAAGCCAGTTATTTATTATGCTTATTTTGCCCAGCATGCTATATATTTATGCATAACGATTAACTAAAAGGGCTGTTTGCTGAAATTTGTTCACTATCTAAAGTTTGACTTTAAAGAAGTAATTTAAGGATAACATGTTAAGGATAATAACTATGAAAATAAGAACTTATCTAATGACCGTCATGCTGTTTGCTAATCTAAGCTTCGCTTTTGACATTAATCCCAATTACTCTTTAGTTAGCCCGGATCGTTGCACTAATACTAATTTAGCCAATGAAGCGCCAAATTTTAATCTACCCATGATAAAAAAATTTAAGCATCATAATAATGTCATACTAAGTGCCTTCTTTAAACCTCATCATGTCATTCATGACTTAGTAGTAACTGATCAAGATGCTATTAATATTCATGCTAAATTTGATTATGACTGGGTCTTACATAAAGATTTAGAAGACGAATATGTCCATGCTTATTACTTTGCAGATGGTACTGAGCAATGGGTTTATCTTGGTAAATACCTGACTAATAAGAATGGGGATGTATTTATTCCTCTTAAAGATAAATTAAAAGTTGGGGATTATTTAATGCGTATGGTTGTAGAAGGTGATGGCAGTACAGTTGATGGTTTTATTAGTATTATTAATCCTGATCATGAAGCCATTGTGTTTGATATTGATGGTACATTAACATTGTCAGATTTCGAAATAGTGAAAGATTACTTATCCATAGCAACAGCACTACCTTACTATTATGCAGCTGAAGTCTTAGAGGATTATAGCCAAAAAGGTTACGAACTAATTTTTCTAACTGCCCGTCCATATTGGATGGCTGCCATGTCTAGAGATTGGTTAAAAAATGTCTTATTTCACGACGCATGGCCACTTAAAACTCGCAACTCACTTTTAATGCGCGAAGGAACTGCTGCTTACAAAGCCAATTATTTAAAGGAATTAATACGCGAAAAACACTTAAAAATCATACGTGCTTATGGCAATGCCATGACAGATATAGAAGCTTATGCACTTGCTGGAATTCCAAAAGAAGAGACCTACATCATAGGACCTAATGCCGGCAAGAGAGGAACTAATCCAATACAAAAGGATTACACTAATCATTTTTATGAGGTTGTCTATCCAACACCTTTAGCCCATTGCAAAAGTAACCCGCAATAACAAGCGGTTAGGGATAAGTACAGCCAAAACTAAATCAGTTGGCTTGATACCAATGGGCAATATAGCAATTTTGTAAATACAGTGCAGAAGCCACCGTTTTTCATAACTCTATTTAGGTAGAAATTTAGGATGTAGTAATGAACTTATTCCTTAGCAGTTAGAGGTAGTTCAAGCCAATTACTTAAGACGTCAATCATTTTACGTGCTTGTTCATCGCTAGAGATATTAAATTTCGATTTCATCCAATATTGATTATTACGTTTTTGATAACGTCTAATCGAATATTTTACCGGGCCATAATCTTGCTTCATTTTATCCCATTCCTGATATCGGTATAAAATAGTAGTCCAAGCGCCCCGAGTTAAAACATATTTATCTAACTCACGAACAGTTTCAACCCCATCTTCTGAAAAAGAAATGGTTAAACTATCAATTGTTTCGCTCATTAAATATCCTTAGTTAAATTTAGTCGATGGATTGTAGTTTGCCATCTAGAAATGTCAAGCTCATTGATGGTTGATATTGATCAACCTGATAAACCCAAATCTCAGGTTTCGTAGCGCTTGGAACAACTTGGTTAATATAGGTATGATTCACTAAGGACGGTGTGCCACAGGCATTATAAACTAAACTGACCGGATCGCCGACTTCAACACTTCTACCACCACAAACACTAAATGCATTCGTGCCTGAGCCATTGAGGGTAATTGAGTAAACTTTATTATTGACAACATTCACTTGCACTTGGGCACCACCACCACTGTTACCACCAAACGTTGGCGCGCCACCATAGTTGGTATTACCTATAGGTAATCGCCAGACGCCGTAGAAGGCCGTTCTATCGCCCTCATTATTAAAAATAAGCTGTTGCATTTGGACTTTTTGAGTAAAAGGCTGGTTAGATTGCTGTTTACTTAATGGCTGCCCGCAGGCAGCAACAACTTGTGCTTGCGTCATACCTATATTAATAAAACCATGATTTTGTGGGCAATACACAGATTGCTGACTAAAGGCCATAAATGGAAAGATAAGCCCTGCTAAACACCAGTATTGTCTACGCATAATACAGCTACCTCCAAATTCTCTTCATGTTTCAATTATAGTGTGTTTGTCGCCTTTTGTTTTAATAATTAAAGGTGAAGTGGTAAGGATGCGCTGATAAAAAGTGTAATTACTTTTAAAATAATCATCACAATAAAAGGGGCAAAATCAAAACCTGAGATATTAGGAACGATTCTATGGCCTATTCGAATAAGTGGATCTGTTATTAAATTAATTATCATAGCAGCAGGGTGTGCTTGCCATTGTGGATTAGCCCAGCTTAGGATGATACGTATAAGGAGCGCATAAAATAATAAGTCACCTAACTGAATAACTAAGTCACCTATAACAAAAAGAAGTAAGTAAATTAGCGGTAAAACCACGCGATAGGCTATTAAGCCTAACAAGATAAATTTTATAATTTCAACAATAATAATGTAAGAAAAACTAATATAATCAAAACGATGAGGACGTCTTTTATTACTATAAACCATCGCTTCTATAGGTAAAACAATTCTATCAGTGAGCCGGTAAATAGCTTGTCCCATAGGGTGCAAGGGGCTTACGCGGTAGTAACGCATGATAATGCGCAGCCACAAGACAAAAATAATTAAATTAAAGAATATAGTGATTAAAAAGTAGCTTACTGCGATTAGTCCAGCCATGACATCCTCACTCTAAAGGGTATTATAAAAATTGGTATAGACATTATTAACCATTGTGAAACTTATTTTAGCGGATTAATGAGTTTCATTCATTGCTTTAGCTCTATCATAAGCTGCTTTTATCGCTTGAAAAATTAAATCTGCAAAATTATGCTCCTGTAAAACATCCAATGCGGCTGCAGTTGTTCCTCCTTTGGAGGTTACTTTTTGGCGTAATTCCTCTAAAGATAAATGGTTAGCATCTAATAAACTAAGAGCGCCTAGGGCTGTTTGTTTGGCAAAGGATTGCGCTAATGAGCGGGATAACCCCACTTGCTCACCTGCATGAATGAGTGCTTCTAAAAAGTAAAACATATAAGCAGGCCCGCTCCCTGATAAAGCGGTAATGGCATTTATTTCATCTTCCCTTTGAAGCCAAGCGGTAATACTTAAAGGTTTAAATAAACATTCGATGGTATCTTGTTGCTTTTTACTCACGTAATCATTGGCTATAAATGCAGTCGCACCTTTACCTACGGCAATAGGCGTATTTGGCATGCAGCGTACTATCGCTTGTTTTGGCGGGCAATAAGCAGCGATTGTACTGAGACTTATTCCTGCAGCAACAGAAATAAGCACGCAGTTTTCCGGTAGTAGGGCGCTAATTTCGGTTAAAATAGGAATAATTTGTGGAGGCTTAACCGCAAGGACAATAACATCCGCGTCTTTAATAAAGGCTGAGTTATTAAAATGTGTGCTTACGCCTTTCGTGTTAAATGCAGCAGGCAGGGAGGGGGAGGTGGCGAAAAGCTGCAATGCTTTATTGTGTTTTAAGCCCTCAATGAGTGCTTTTGCCAAATTACCATAACCAATAAAACAAATATTCATAGTTTACCTATTACGTTCACCAAAAATTGCCCGCCCAATACGGACTAAGGTACTACCGGCACGAATAGCAGCTTGCAAATCATCACTCATGCCCATAGATAATGTATCCATCTTCAAGTTTAACTGCTGATTGGTTTGTTCCAATAAAACGCTTAAGCGCTTTAAACTAGCATATTGTTCCGTGTCAGTTAAGCACGGCTTTGGGATTGCCATAAGTCCGCGTAAGCGCAGATTAGGTAGTGTGGTTAAGTAGTTTGCTAAATTAGGTAGTTCCGCGGGTAAAAGGCCTGCTTTTGTTTCTTCTTCGTCTAAATTAATTTGAATACAGATATTTAATGGTGGTAAATGCGGCAGCCGATGTTGGGAGAGAAGTTGGGCTATTTTTTTCCTATCAATGCTGTGTATCCAACTAAAGGAGTTCGCTATTTCTTTTGCTTTATTACTTTGAATAGCACCAATAAAATGCCACGTAATGGGCAAATCGTTTAAACTTAAGATTTTAGCCTGTGCTTCTTGCCAATAGTTTTCACCAAATTGACAGAGTCCTGCTTCATAAGCTTCTTTAATGGCCGCAATAGATTGGCCTTTGCTGACGCCAAGCAAGGCAACAGTATTAGGCGACCTTTGGCAAATTTGCAAAGTAGTATTAATCATTTGCTGAATATGTTGTATATTTTCTGCAATAGTCATCGTTTAAGTTTATTTTTTTAGACAATTTTATAAAGTAACGCAGTTTAAAAGGATGTAAGCTTTAACGTATTTATTCTTAAAGAAAATTTCTTAACAATAAATGACTGAGTAGCTAAATTTAAACATTCTAAATTATACTTAGTTGTAAATCGCTAAAATTTAACATGGATTGTCTATGAATATAACTGAATTATTAGCTTTTTCAGTGAAAAATAAATCATCTGACTTGCATTTATCTGCAGGCCTTCCTCCCTTAATTCGCGTAGATGGTGATTTGCGTCGAATTAATATACCGCCTCTAGAACACAAAGAAGTCATTCGCATCGTTTATGATATTATGAATGATAAGCAACGCAAGGAATATGAACAACATTTAGAAACAGATTTTTCCTTTGAAGTGCCTAACCTTGCTCGTTTTAGAGTTAATGCATTTAATCAAGTGCGTGGTGCTGGCGCGGTATTTAGAACAATTCCTGCGAAAGTACTTAGTATGGAAGATTTAGGTTTGCCAGATATCTTTAAAGATATTGCCTCTTACCCACAAGGTTTAGTATTAATTACCGGGCCAACCGGTTCAGGAAAAAGTACAACTTTAGCGACCTTAATTGACTATATTAATTCTAATCGTTATGAGCATATCTTAACGATTGAAGACCCGGTTGAGTTTTTACACGAGAGTAAAAAATGCTTAGTTAATCAGCGAGAAGTACATCGCAACACGGAGAGTTTTAGCGCAGCACTTCGCTCTGCTTTACGCGAAGATCCAGATACGATTTTAGTCGGGGAATTACGCGATCTTGAAACCATTCGCCTAGCACTAACTGCCGCTGAAACTGGTCACCTTGTTTTTGGTACTTTGCACACGAGTTCGGCCACAAAAACAATTAATCGGATTATTGATGTTTTTCCCGGCGAGGAAAAATCAATGGTGCGAACTATGCTTTCTGAATCATTACAAGCTGTGGTAGCGCAAAGCTTACTTAAACGATACGGCGGTGGTCGGGTCGCTGCTTTAGAAATTATGATATGTAATTCTGCCATTCGTAATTTGATTCGTGAAGACAAAATTGCACAAATGTATTCAACAATTCAAACTGGTCAAGGGCAAGGCATGCAGACGTTAGATCAGCACTTAACTTACTTAGTGCAAAATAAAATCATTTCAAAAAGTACAGCACAAGAAGTTGCCTTAAATAAGACATTATTTAATTGATAAATACATATAATTTGAGCTAGGAGCTGTTAAATTAACATTTACCTGCTTATGTAGCTGCTTTATAAAAGCATGTGCAGTACGATGTTTTAGGGGGGTATCCAGGATTTCCTCTGCCAAACCACTTTTTACAAAATCTCTAATAACCTCACCTAGATCACTGTCACATAAGGTGGATAAATGAGGTAAAAGGTTAGTAGGTTCTCCTTCTAGCGCCTTTTTAAAAGCTGTAATAGCCCTTTTTTTGTCGCAAAAGCTCTTCTGGAAAAAAGTAAAATAGTCATGATGGTATTCTTTGATTTCACCGTCTTTTATGACGCTTTGTCGCTTTTGCCAATAGGAATTTAGCCTATTCTCAAGCTCTAATGTCCTTGTTATAGCCGTAATAATTTTTTGACTGATAGTAGGGTGAGTTAATAGGCCTAAATTTTTTTGGTGTAGCTCAGTCACTTTCTTTATTAATTCAATTTTTTTAGCTTCAGGGTTATTTTGGTCTAACGTGCTTAGTATAGGATCTTCTTGTATTTGCTGTTCAAGCCATGGCAAATTGATTTCTGTTAGATTGACTGCGCCATGTAAAATAGTATCTATACAAAGTTTAAATAAGGTCGATTTGAGATAAGACGCAGGTGGAATAATTAATATATTTCTTATCGCACGATAATAAGCTTGGTTTAAGCAATTGATAATTAGATTTTTTTCATTAGGCTGAGAGCGCTTAATAAATACAAAGGGCTCATAATAATTCGTGAGAGTATTTAGCTTAGGCATAATAACTTTTGTAGCACTTAAAACTTAGCTAGCTACAATCAACTAGGCAGCTAGCACAGTTGCAAATCATATTAGGAGTACTGCGGGCAATTTAAGCTTCTTTTTGTATCTTGATAAGCTGCTGAATGCCATGGTCAGCTAAATCTAGCATTGTATTTAGTTGGGCGCGATTAAAACTTCGATCTTCAGCAGTTCCTTGTACTTCAATGAACTCACCTGCTTCATTCATAACAACGTTCATGTCTGTTTCAGCTAAGACATCTTCAGCGTAATCTAAGTCTAGAACGGGTTGGCCACGATAAATACCTACTGATACAGCAGCTACATAGTTAAAGTTAGGCATTTTACGTAATTTTTCGCGCGCTACCATCCAGTTAAGTGCATCTTTCATGGCAACGCAAGCGCCCGTGATTGCAGCTGTTCGCGTGCCGCCGTCTGCTTGAATAACATCGCAATCTATCATTAACGTGTTTTCACCAATCACTTTTAAGTCGATGCAAGCACGTAGTGAGCGCCCAATTAAACGTTGAATTTCTAATGTTCTACCGCCTTGTTTGCCTTTGCTGGCTTCGCGTTCACAACGGCTATGGGTAGCTCG
>NZ_UGNV01000001.1:285000-392500 GCF_900452395.1 Legionella beliardensis | reverse complement strand
ATGCGGGCGCCGAGGTGTGGCTCTTAGAGCTGCCGCCCAAATTGTGAAGCCCTATGAGCTATCTTGCGCTAGCACGTAAATGGCGACCGCGTACTTTTTTGCAACTGGTTGGCCAAGAGCATATTAACAAAGCGTTAATTAATTCTCTCAATCAACAACGCTTACATCATGCTTATCTTTTCACAGGCACTCGCGGTGTTGGTAAAACGAGTATCGCCCGCCTTATGGCAAAAGCACTTAATTGTGAGCAAGGGATAAGTGCTAATCCTTGCTTGCAATGTGAATCCTGTATTGCTGTTGAACAAGGACGCTTTATCGATTTAATAGAAATCGATGCTGCCTCCAAAACTCGTGTAGAGGATACGCGTGAGCTTTTAGAAAATGTTCAGTATGCACCTACTGCTGGTCGATATAAAATTTATCTCATTGATGAAGTTCACATGTTATCGCAGCATAGTTTTAACGCATTACTTAAAACATTAGAAGAGCCGCCTGACCATGTTAAATTTCTATTAGCAACAACTGATCCGCAAAAACTACCGATTACTGTCTTATCACGCTGCCTCCAGTTTAACCTTAAGCATTTATCGCTTGAAACCATAGCGTTGCAACTCAAAACGATTCTTGAGGCTGAAAATTATTCCTTTGAAGAGGAAGCACTTCAGCTTCTGGCAAAAGCTGCTCAAGGTAGTATGCGTGACGCTTTAAGCTTGCTTGATCAGGCCTTAGCCAGCGCTACATCCAACTTAACGGCAGCGGAAGTTAAAGCCATTTTAGGTTATACGCAGCAAGACTATGCTCTACAAATTTTATATGCTCTGTCTAACTTAGATGCTCCGCAACTAATTCAATTAAGCAGACAAATTGGTCAGGAAGGCGGGCAATTTAGTTTTGTATTAGATGAGCTTCTTGCTTATTTACATGAACTTACAATTATCCAACATTTGCCAGTTGAAAGTCCCTTATGTACTTATTCACCTGAACTTAAAGCATTAGCCAAGCAATTTAAGCCTGAAGATATTCAATTATTTTATCAAATTGGCCTTAAGAGTACTGAAGAAATTCATCTAGCGCCTACGTTAGCTATTGGCTTTGAAATGACTATGCTACGGATGCATACATTTAGGCCAGGTGATCCAGCAACTACACCAGCACTTGCTTATGAATTTAAAAAAGATAACTCACCAAACACAGTGGTATCACCAGTTACTAATAATCCGCCTGAAGCTATACAGGTGCCAGTAGTAAAAGAGATTAAACAAAACCTTTCTGATAACCCACCAACACTCTCTAAACCAGCAGAGCCTACTAAAGAAAACGTCTTGCCAACCGTAATAGACGATTGGGATAAAATACTTAGGCAAATTAAATTAACTGGTTTAGCACAAACAGCGGCTGAAAACGCAGAAATGATTGGTAAATCCGGGGGAGAGGTTAAATTACGTGTTGATAAGGGTCATCGTTCTCTGTTTACACCTGGTATTATTGAGCGTATTGAGCAAGCATTAACTAATTATTATCAGCAGAAAGTGAAACTTCACTTCGATTTTAGTGAAGTTCAGGCATCACCAGCGCAACAAAAAAGTGCAGCTTACGCACAAAATTTACAAGAAGCAGAGCTAATTTTACAACAAGATCCCTTTTTGCAGGACTTAAAGCAAGAATTTTCAGCAGAATTGGTCAAAAATTCTATTGAACCACGCTAAGATCAATTATAATTAATTAACTACCGTAACTATGAGGTTTTTTAGATGGACATGAATCAAAATTTAGCAAATCTAATGAAAGAAGCGCAAAAGATGCAGCAACGCATGCAAGAAGCTCAAAAGCAGCTTAGTGAATTGACCGTACGTGGCGAAGCCGGTAGCGGAATGGTTGCTGTTGAAATGAATGGCCGACATGATGTTTTAAAAGTTCGTATCAGCCCTTCATTGTTAGAAGAAGACGCCGAAATGATTGAAGATTTAGTTGCAGCTGCTGTTAATGATGCTGTCCGTAAAATCGAAAAATTATCACAAGATGAAATTAAAAAGCTAACAGCCGGCTTAAATATTCCTACTGATTTCATACAAGATCAGGACAAGGAATAATTGTTGGAATGGATGCTTTAAATCAGCTCATTACTGCATTGCGTTGCTTACCCGGTATAGGGCCTCGTTCAGCGCAACGAATGGCTTATCATTTGTTGCAACGCCAACGTCAACGAGGGCTACATCTAGCTACTTGTCTACAGCACGCCATGGAAGCGATCAAGCATTGTCAACGCTGTAATAATTATACAGAGCATGATCTGTGTGCTCTGTGTCAAGATACAGCGCGTGATTTTTCAATACTTTGTATCGTTGAAAATCCCGCCGATGTTGTGGCAATTGAGCAAAGCAATGCTTATAGAGGCAGCTATTTTGTACTCATGGGCAAAATATCTCCTCTAGATGGTATTGGCCCTGATGAAATCGGTTTACCTCGCTTACAGCGCTTAATTCTTGCTGAGGGTATTACCGAAGTCATTTTGGCTTTAAGCCCCTCTATTGAAGGACAAACAACAACTCACTTCATTCGTGAGCTGCTCAGCCCTCATTCTATAAAAATTAGTCAACTAGCGCATGGAATTCCTTCTGGAGGCGAACTAGAGTTTTTAGATGGAATAACTATTAGTAGCGCTCTTCGTAATCGAGCCGAGATTAATGAGTAGATTTTACCGATATCACTTTACTTTCTTAGTCGCTTTATTGTTAATATCAAATATCGCTATTGCTTCGTCTACCAAAAATTTATGGGGAATCTGGCAAGTTTATAACCCTTTATCAACTAAAACTATCTCTCATCAAGATTGGCAAGACTTTCTTAATAAACGAGTCATTACAAATGAAGAAGGTATTAATTTAGTTGATTACCCACGCTTAACCGAAGATGATTTAAACTTACTTAAACGATATATTGGCTCTATGAGCCACATAAATATCAGTAATTATAATCGCCAAGAGCAATTAGCTTATTGGATAAATTTATACAACGCACTAACCATACAAACTATCGTAAATTATTACCCCATTGGCAGTATTGAAGAA
Organism: Legionella beliardensis; assembly: GCF_900452395.1. NCBI lineage: Bacteria > Pseudomonadati > Pseudomonadota > Gammaproteobacteria > Legionellales > Legionellaceae > Legionella > Legionella beliardensis. The sequence continues at coordinate 389,432 of NZ_UGNV01000001.1, read as the reverse complement.
ATTAACATTTCTCCGGGCTTATTTAGTGTAGGGCCTTGGGGAGCTAAATTAATTACTATTAATAATATGGCATTATCACTGGATGACATTCAAAATCGAATTATACGGCCTATATGGAACGATCCTCGAACCCTATATGCATTAAACAATGGCTCAATTGGCGCAGCCAACTTAAGTAAACAGGCCTATCAAGGCAGTACAATTGATAAACAACTTAATCATGCCGCATTTAAATATATTAATTCATTAAGAGGTGTGCAAGTTATTGAAGGTGCATTGATTGTCTCTAAACTTTATGAATGGTATGCTGAAGACTTCGGCGGTACCAAACAAAATATAATTAAGCACTTACAGCAGTTTGCTAAAGAGCCTTTAACGAGTCAATTAAATCACGTTAATAGTGTTGATAGTTATATTTATAATTGGCACCTAAACTCAACCATTGTAGCCCGCAGCCGTGAAAAAGGCATTTCAATTTAAGCAGCATTTAGGTGAATTTTTCATCTATAATTTAGTTTTTGTCTTTTTACAGTTTCTCTTTATTTTTGGACAAGGGCATAGCTTTATTCAAGCTATGGCGTACCCAATTAGAGTTTATCTGGAACTCTTAGCAGCATTATTTATCCAGTTAATTCTTTATGGCATCTTATCCTGGCTTCAAACTGGCTTATTATGGGGAGTTGCACGTTTTGCTACCAACAAAACAGTTATTGAACGTTGGCAAGTCATTATTTATAGTCTATCACTTACCGCCTTAGTTACCTTAAATTGTTATTTTTTTCCTTTAAGTAAATTTAGCGGTATTTTCTTACCTGAAGCGCCTAGTATTTTTATTAATGGGTTAATGATCATTAGCTTAGCTATCCTACTGCTTCTTACTCTAATTACCTTAAGCCAGTTTTTGTATAAAAAACCATGGTGGACCATCCCATTAGCCTTAGCTATCTCGTTGGTTTTATTTTTACAATTAAAACCAACTGCCACTAATTTAACGAATAATCAGCCAAATCTTATTATTATTGGTGTTGATTCATTCAGTCCTGATCAGGTAAATAGTGCATTTACACCAAACTTATATAAATATTTGCAAGAAAGCGTTCACTTTACTGAAGTGATTAGTCCACTGGCTCGCACCTATCCTGCGTGGATTACTATTTTAACTGGTCTTTATCCTCTTCATCATCAGGCAAGAGAAAATTTATACCCCCTTGCTAGCGTCAATTATATGGACAGCCTTGCTTGGATGCTAAGGCAAAAGGGTTACTACACCGTATTTGCTAGCGATGATCGACGTTTTAATAATTTAGGTCAGGAATTTGGCTTTAATGAGATCATTGGCCCTCGTATTGGGGTTAATGAAATTTTAATGGGTTCGCTTTATGACACACCGCTTAGTAATTTACTAATTAATTTGCGCCTAACTAAATGGTTATTCCCATATAATTACGCTAACCGGGCGGGCCACTTTTCTTATTACACGAGCACATTTGATTTAGAATTGCAAAATGCCTTAGCTAAAGCAGATAATAAACGCCCTCTTTTTTTCGCGGTGCACTTTACCCTACCTCATTGGCCTTATGCTTGGGCAACTTCATCACCAGTGCAAGTTGATGATGTGTTTGAGCTAAATAATCGTGAAATTTTGTATAACCAAGCTATTCAGCAAGTTGATCAGCAGGTAGGTACGATACTAAAATTTCTTACTCAACATGGCGCATTAACTAATAGTTTCGTTATCGTGTTAAGTGATCATGGCGAAGTCTTATATAAAAAAGGCTCGCGCCATACCGATCCACGGCTATACCAAAGCCAAGGTTATAACCAATTTATTAATTACTTAAAGAAAAAAACCGATACCAAATTACAAAGAAGCGCAGGCCATGGCTCAGATTTATTAAGTCCTGCTCAAAATCAATGCGTACTTGGATTTAAAATCTTTGAGCATGGCAAATTAATAACACAACCTAAGACTATCACTACTCGCATTGCCTTAATTGATATTGCCCCAACAATTGCTGCTTTTTTTAATTTTAATTTAAGATTAAAACCAGACGGTATTTCCTTATTAAATTCGATTCTAGGTAATCAATTACCTCCTCCAAACCGAGGAATTATGCTTGAAAGTGGGATGTTACCTAACTTAGCGCCAACGCCAGCTAAAGTAATTCAGTATGCAAAAGAACTATTTCAGATTAACCCCTCAAACACCCATCTAGAAATTCGTCAAGATAAATTTGCTACGATAAATAGCATGAAACTTTATGGCTTAATTAAAGATAATTGGCTCTTAGCCCTATACCCTGATGATGGCCGCTATATCACGGTCATTTTACAGCTAGATAATGGTTATTGGACTGATAATCTAAATAGTCCCTTTGCTAAATCAACGCCTGTTTTACCAATGCTTAAAGAATTACAGCAGTTTTATACAGAAGATTTAAGTCATTATCCTTACGTGCTAAAAGCGTCGCCAGGAAAACCTTAGCTATTTCGGCTATTTTTAGCAGTCATGTTTTAATCTTCTAACAGAGAAAAAAGCTGTTCAAGGGCCTTATTTTCCTGCAATGGCCGCTCGCAGTAAATGTCAAGAATACGTTGTAATGCTTGTAAATTACGGCGGCCGGGTTTTAAAATTTTATCTTCAAGACGATGATCATAAGCAGCCGTAACAACATGCCTATTTTTAAGCTCCTCACGTAAAGCATTCATTACCAGATTTAACGTGGTATAAACTTTATAAACGGCCCGGGCCTCAAGATCTGATAAAGTCGACGTAGATAGCAGATTAAAACCTTGATAACTTGCTAACAAGGTACGCATTAGGTAATTGGTATCTTTATTAGAAAAATAACCATATAAATCTAGGCACTCTGTAGTGGTTAATTGTTGATAAAGCAAGCTTAATTGCGTTAAAAATGGCTCATCATCACCTTCATGATGCATAACTTGCGTATAAAAATTCATGACAGAATCGATAAGACTAACTGGATTAAACCAGAATTTATAAGCCCGAAATAACTCGCCTAAGTAGCCTGATACACGAGTAGACTCATTAGGAAGATGCAGATAATGTAATCGCCATTCCTTCAGTGCCTTAATAATTAAGGGTTGATAGCCGCTGTTTACTTCTATGTTAATTCCTGGAGGAATTTCTTCGCCATGGAATAAATAATCATGTTCCGCTTGCAGTCCTCGCTGCCTGAGTAATTGGCTAGAAAAGCGTTGTAATAATTCAATAAAATTGTACAAAAGCTTTAGCCTAGTTTTCACCGAAATTAACTTTTCAAGATGAATAGTCTCTGAATATAAATAATTAGGGTTCATTTTAAAAAAGAAAATACTATTATTTAAAGCAATAAAATCAGGATACATCAGCATCTTATTAAGCGTTTGTAACTCGTTATTGTTTAGATAGTTAAGTTGAATTTGGTAACTAGTGGAGTCCTTACCAATTTCATTGGCAAAATGAACTAATGCTAATAACCATTCTTCCGGAGTTGCTGCTTGAACCATTTTTTTTAAAAATTTATTTTTAGTCTGGCAATCTACAATTTCAGTTTGAGCCGATTCATTTAATAATAGAGCGTTTAAATTTTTATAAAAAAATAATAATTCCTTAGCGAGAATTACTTCTTCTTCCAACAATAACATGCCAGCTGCTTTTAATTTTAAGTGCTGAATCTTTAAGTAACAACGGGTTAAATCATTTTCATGTAAACAATGTAGCTCAGGGGTTGCAGGCTCACCTGAAGTAAGGACAATTAATAATTCACTATATAGTCTAATTAACGCAGTACAGAATTCTACTGCCGTTTGTTTCTGAGATGAACTGGCTTGCCAGCTTGTCATTATTTCTCTGTGGAAGCGGATCTCCGTTTGCTTAATATCATATTTAATAAATGCTTTAGCTTGATAAATTTCATCAATTAGCCAAGGAAACAATGCCTGTTTATCATTTTTCATCCTTCATCCTCCAAGCATTTAATATTTGGAAGTCGGACTTGCGGTGTACTTTAAAAGCTATATCAAATGAATATGCATAGAAGAGTTCTACAGCCAATTACTCTTTGCTAAGATAATTTATATGGGATACTTAATATTAAGTGTATATAAATTATAGTCGGGTAATCTACTTTAAATACAGTAAAAACTTAGTTATAATCAAAATAAGATCAAGGGGATTATTTAATGATCAAAAAACACCGACCTTTTAAGCAATTTTTATTGTCCTTGTTGAAGAAAAAAAAATTATCTTTTGAACTCTTAACAGAAATAGCAGGTCGAAAAGCTGCAAATCGAGTGCTCGACAATTCAGACAACGAATTAGGTGCTCCTGCATTAGGTACAGGACATATCCCAGTTTTGCATGGCCAATTGCATGAAACCTTAGGCGCTATTCCCGATCTAAAGGCGCAAGTGGCTGAAAAAGAAGAACAACTAGACATAGCCAACCAAACACAGGCTAATAGATTACGACCTACACCTCGCCCCTAAAGCAGCTTACTAGCCAAAAATTAGTATGACAAAATCTAAGGATATTTTCTTTTTAGGCAGAATTAAACTTATAATTAGCGACTAAATATTTGTAGCCAGTCTTATTTAATGGTAATTTAAATTAAAAAATTAACTCAATGAGTGTGTTTCTATTACAATTTAAATTTATTTTATCTGATTTGTATTTAATTAATGGAGAAGTTTAATGTTATCGCATCGAAAATACATCATAATTATTGACGATGCCCCTAAGAATGTTCAAATCGAGGAGTATTTTAGTAAGTATGATTATCAAGTTTTGCACTATAATCAAGTCCCAAAATTAAATGCACTTGCAGAAACACCGGCGGCCTTTTTAATTCATAGCACGATGCTATCTCAGCTAAAACTCTCAACCATTAATGTTTTTTATCAACGCGCGGTTCCTCTAATTGTCCTTAATGATAAGAAAGATGAGGAAATGTGCGTTAAGATACTTGAAGAAGGCGCTGATGATTTCTTAGTAAAACCAATACTCGTGCGTGAACTTCATGCTAGAATTGGTGCGCTCAGCCGTAGAGTTCAACGTTCTTTAAAAGAAAGTGACCAAGATAGAGATGTTTTACTATTTGATGATTGGAAGCTGTATCCTGCTTCTCGGCAAATTTTTGATAGTAATCAGCAAGAATTGCAATTAAGTGCTGGTGAATATGATTTATTGCTTGCCTTTGTTCGTCAACCACAACAAATCTTAGGCCGTGAGTTTCTATTACAGATTACTAAAAGCAGCGATTTAAATCCTTTCGATCGTCGTATTGATGTACAAGTAAGCCGTTTAAGGCAAAAAATTGAAACAGATGCCAAGAAGCCCGCATTAATAAAAACCATCAGAAATGGCGGCTATTTATTTACAGCACAGGTTTTTACCATGAAAGAAGGGTGCAGTGCTAATTTAAAGATAGAGTAAAAAAATGATATCTTACCGAAAAAAATGGCTAATAGTTATTACCTTGTTAATAGCCTTCACGCTTGCTCTTTACTTTCTTTTCTTTAAAAAATCGAGCAATATCATTGCTGATAAGCCAAAGCTTGTTGAAATTGAATCCTTAAAAACAGCAGATATAGAAGAAACCATACATCTTCTAGGTACGATTCATCCTAAACATGTGACAGTGTTAGTCGCTAAAAATAATGGCACACTCGATGCCCTACTTCCTACGGGGCAGAAAGTTCACAAAGGTGAGCTTATTGCTAAAATTGATAACCCTGATATAGAGAACAATTTACAATTATCACAAGGTACAGAAAATATTGCCAAAACTCAATTTGAGCGTTTGCAGAGCCTGGTTAAGGGCGGTATTGTTAGTTCAAAAGAAGTAGAAGATAAAAAGCAACTCTGGCTAGATGCACAAAAAGAACTTTCTAAAGCGAAAATTGAATTAGATACCTTACGTTTTTATGCGCCTTTTGAGGGTATTATTGGCGCTTACAAAAAGAAAGAAGGTACACAAGTCAGTGCTGGTGATCCTATAGTAACAATTTATGACCCTGCTATCTTAGTCATAGATTTTGATATACCTTGTACAAATATATCCGCCTTTCATGAAGGCCAAGCAGTTCGAGTTTTTAATACGACTTATAAACTTTCCCATTTACAGAAAATGATTGATGAGGAAACGCACATGTGTCCTGCGGATGTTTCTATATCGTGTAGTAATTGCTTAATTGGAGAAAGTGCTGACGTTGAGTTCATCACGCAAAAGAAGAAAGATACCATTGTCATTCCGCAACAAGCCATTTTCCTACGCAACAGTAAACCTCACGTTTATCTAGTTAAAAACAACATTATTGAATTAGTTCCTATCACTACCGGTATAAGAAATAAATCCCGCATTGAAGTAACGTCTGGGTTACAGGTTGGGCAGCAGCTTGTTATTAAAGGCCAAGAACGTCTATATCCGGGTTTAAAAGTAGCGATTTATCACGCTTGAGTAATCATGAAAATAACCAATTATTTTATTAAACATCCCGTTACAGCCATTATCTTTAATTGTTTGATTATTGTTATTGGATTACTTTGTTTTCAAAACTTACCGATTAGGGAATACCCTAATATTAGTTTTCCCGTTATTACCGTTACTGCAAACTACCCTAACGCTAGCCCCGATTTAGTAGAAAACGCAGTCACTAATATTTTAGAAGACAGGCTTGCTGGTATTGAAGGGTTAGAGATGATTACGTCTGAATCTAACGCAGGCTATGCTCTAATTACTCTAACTTTTCGCAGTAACACGTCAATGGATAAGGCATACAATAGTACCCAAGATGCAATTAGTTTAGCTAGAGCCTTGCTGCCGCCTGAAGTTAAAACACCTTTAGTTGAAAAAAAAGTAAAAGCAAATGGCCTGCCCTTTATAGGTATTTCACTAGAATCAACCTCTCTAGATTTTGGCCAACTTACGCACTTTGCTCATTTGCGTTTAAAAAATGCTTTTCGCAGTATACCAGGCATTGCTTCCGTTGATGTCTGGGGGCAACCCTATACTTATGAAATTACTCTTGATCCAAAAAAATTATTTTTATTTGGCATTAATGTGGATGAAGTTTTAAGTGCGATAAACAAGAGTCGCATATCCTTGCCTGCGGGTAATTTTCAAAATCGCACGCCAAGTACGTTAAATTCAGAATTAAAGTCTATTAAAGATTATGAAAATCTACTTATTAAAACGCATAAAGGGCATCCTATTTTATTAAAATCTATTGCCCAAATAAAATTAACAACAGACACGCGTAGGATGCGTGTTCGGGTTAACGGTCATAGTGGTCTGGTTCTTTCGCTTAACCGCACTAATGATGCGAATCCCATTGAAGTCTCTCGGCTGGTTCGCCAAGAATTAAAATCGATACAGGCTAGCTTGCCAGCAGGGATGCAAACAAAAATAATTATTGATCAATCAGATTTTATTAAAGCATCTCTCCATAATATCAAGTCATCTATTATTGAAGCGATTCTTTTAGTTTTAATCATTGTTTTTCTTTTCTTAAGAAATTTACGCGCCACAATTATTCCCTTAATTACCATCCCTATTTCATTATTAGGTTCGTTAATTTTTTTAAAATTAGTCGGATTTTCTATTAATTTAATGACCTTATTAGCGATGGTACTAGCCATTGGGTTAGTTGTTGATGATGCCATTATTGCTTTAGAAAATATCTGGCGCCATATAGAAAAAGGGTTAAGCCCTACTGACGCTGCGTTAAAAGGCGCGCAGGAAATAGGCTTTGCAATTGTTGCAATGACATTTACTTTAGCAAGCGTTTACATGCCCATTGCCTTTATTGAAGGTTTATTAGGTCAACTTTTTATTGAATTTGCTGTTGCTTTAGCAGGAAGCGTTATTGTTTCAGGGATTGTTGCCTTAACACTAACGCCTTTAATGTGTGCCAAATTAATTAATAGAAATAATAAAAACTGGTGGCCACAAATTGATAGTTTCTTAACTGCAGTAAGCCAAAAATATGCCAAACGTCTAGATTGGGTGCTCAGTCGTAACACCATTTCTTTAGTTGCCGCCTTCTTATTTATCAGTATTTCTATTATTTTCTACAATCTACTTCCTAGTGAAACTGCACCAAAAGAGGATAGAAGTTTAGTTGGCGTCTATATACCTCCTGTTGCCGGAGAAGCGATTGATGATTTAGACAAAAAAGTAAGTGGCATCGAAAAATCAACCAATACCTTAAACGAGGCCAATAATAAACTGACCTTTATTGGTGATTGGGGAGCTAGTATTATTCTGCCTTTAAAGCCTCATAATGAGCGCAAACGCTCTGCTGCAAACATTACTGCAGAATTAAAACCTAAATTTACCCAATACCCCTCTATTGATCCTGCTGTATGGAGCTGGGATACAGGCTTACCTGGCAATGACAATGCTGGTAGTGTCTCTGAGTTGGCTTTAGTTATTTCAACGCCTGATAGTTATCGTGAACTCTTTAATAACTTAGAGAAATTTAAAAAACGCTTAGATAATTTAAAATTATTTGAATCAACTAATTATGATTTACGCCTTGATTCCATGGGTTATCAGATTGATGTTGATAATAATGCTATCGCTAAACTTGGCCTAACTGCTGCCCAAATTGCCAAAACAATTGAAGTTTTTTTTAGTGGCGATCAGTCAATTAAATTTCAGAAAGACAGTATTACTTATAATTTAACAATTCAAGGCAACCACTCCCCATGGAATTTAGATGAGCTATACCTTACGACACCAGCAGGCAAACATATCTCTTTAGGTGCTGTAACTAAAATGACGACGAAGGCGCAGCCGGCAACACTTGAGCATTTTAAACAAATGCGCTCAACGACCTTACATGTAGGCTTACAGCCAAATCAATCAACACCGCAAGCCATGGCCAAGCTATGGGAAATGGCTAAAAATGAATTACCTGAGCACTATAAATTAACGTGGACAGGCATGGCTAAAACTTATACTGAAGCATCACACATGATGCTCTATTTGCTGCTGTTAGCCTTAGTATTTATCTATGCCATTTTAGCCATTCAATTTGAAAATTTTATTGATCCATTAATCATCTTATTTACCGTACCCCTAGCTAGTTCAGGCGCCTTATTATTTGCCTGGCTATTTGGACAGTCTCTTAATATATACTCGCAAGTAGGATTAATCACTTTAATTGGTTTAATTAGTAAACACGGTATTTTAATTGTCGAATTTGCTAATCAATTACGTCTACAGGGATTAGCATTGCGAGACGCGATTCGACAAGCTTGCCAATTACGCTTTAGGCCTATTTTAATGACCACAGGCGCCATGACTTTTGGCGCAATTCCATTAGTTTTATCGCATGCTGCTGGAGCGGAGTCCCGTCATGCTATTGGCATAATACTAATTGGCGGCTTGTTATTTGGAACCTTCTTTACTCTTTTTGTGCTGCCAGGAATTTATTATTTTGTTAAAGCAAGGATTAAAACAGCCAATGAAGTAGTTTATAAAAACAATCCTAAAGAAAGCCAATAATATTTTTTCTAAAATGGCATGTAGCCTGGGTGCAGGGCCGTAACCCGGGTTTTACTTCGTTACACCCAGGCTACCTATTTGATTAAATTTAAATATAAAAAGAAAGCAAATAGAATTACCCTTACTGCCTCTTCGCATTAACCTTTTTCATCCGAACAGTCTTAACCATATTGTCACTGACTTTTAAAATTTCTATCTGATAATTTTCTATTTTTAAGCAACAATCAGCAGGAGGAATATAACCAAGGTACTCTATAATTAAGCCACTTAAAGTTCGTGGGCCAAGTGCAGGTAATTGCCACCCTAGCAGGCGCTTTAGATGCCTAAGCGTGATACTTGCATCAACTAATACCGTTTCCTTATCTTGTTGAATGATATCCTTACCTAAGGTAGCTATATCGGTAGTAAATTCACCGACTACCTCTTCAAGAATATCTTCGAGTGTTACCAAGCCTTGCAAATCACCATATTCGTCCACTACAAAAGAGCTGCGTTTTTTTACTTTTTGAAAATTTAAGATTTGCGTACTTAGAGGTGTTTCCTCAGGAATAAAATAAGGCGCATCTGCAATTTTAATTAATGTTTCTTTGCTTAAACGCTCTTCTAAGCTTAAATTTAAAATACTGCGCACATGAACAATACCGATTAATTGATCAATCGTCTCTTGATAAAGTGGTAAGCGTGTGTGTTGTGCTGTTTCTAATTGATCAAGTATTTCATGCCAAGACTTATTTAAATCAATTCCTACGATATCTGCTTTAGGAACCATAATGTCTTCAACCGTCGCCTTCTCTAAATCCAGCAAACCAATCAGCATGCTTTTATGCTCTAAAGGCAACAAACCTCCTGCTTCATTCACAACCGAGCGTAACTCATCGGCAGTTAATGCTTCACGCTGGGCTTGATCAAGTGATACGCCAAATAACCGTAAAATACCATTAGTAGCCCAACTGACTGTTTGCACGAGCGGCGCCATGACAATGTGTAAAATATTAAGAGGAACGGACGCTGCAAAAGCAACTTGCTGCGGGTATAGAGCGGCTAGCGTTTTAGGAATCATCTCAGAAATAACTAAGATAACTAGCGTTAATAAAATAGTTGCAATCGCAACACCTGCATTACCATATAATCGCTGACCAATTAAAGTTGCTACTGTTGAAGCGACGATATTTGCTAATGTACTACCTATTAAAATAACACCCAATAACTTATCGGGCCTCAGTAACAAACTACTCACCCGCATTGCCTGTTTATTTTTTCCCTTAGCTAAATGACGCAATCGATAACGATTTAACGACATCATCCCTATTTCAGAGCCTGAAAAAAAAGCAGAAATACCAATTAAGATAATTAATATTAAAAATAAAATAATTAAGGAGAATTCCACTTACTACCTTTAAATAGAATTTAAATTAATTGCCTATTAGCGGCAGACTTAGTCTAAGCTAGATTATAATACAGTTTTTTTTACAGAAAGCCATGACCAAGCTAAAATAGCATATTAAACGTATAGTACTAATCACTATTAATTGTTTACATACAATCATTGCAGCCACACTTTAGCGTGCTACAATTACTCTTTTTTCGATTGGATGACATCATGTTTGAAAACTTAACTGAACGTCTAACGCGAGCTTTTAAAACACTCAGTGGCCAGAGTCGTTTTACTGAAGAAAATACCCAACAAGCTTTACGCGAAATACGCCTATCTTTACTTGAGGCGGACGTAGCCCTGCCGGTAGTTAAGCAATTTATTGAACAGGCAAAAACTAAAGTGCTAGGCCAAGAAGTAGACCTTAATTTAAAGCCTGAACAAGCACTGGTTAAAATTGTTCATGATGAATTAGTTCATCTATTAGGCGATGAGCGAGCTCAACTTAACTTTAAAACCCAACCACCTGCTATTTTCTTAATGGCCGGTTTACAAGGTTCTGGTAAAACCACCAGTGCGGCGAAATTAGCGCGATATCTTAAAGAACAAGAAGATAAAAAAGTAATGCTAGTAAGCTTAGACGTTTACCGCCCAGCTGCAATTGAACAATTACAATTATTAGCTAATCAACTTAATGTACCTTTCTATCATGCCGAGCCGCATGAAAAACCAGTTGATATCGCCCGAAAAGCACTAGATAGTGCTAAAAAACAATACGTGGATGTACTGATTGTTGATACCGCAGGACGGTTACATATTGATGATGAAATGATGGCAGAAATTAAATCCATTCATCAAGTGATAAGCCCTGTTGAAACACTGTTTGTAGTTGATAGTATGACTGGCCAAGACGCTGCTAATACTGCTAAAGCATTTCATGAGGCTTTACCACTAACAGGTGTTATTTTAACTAAAACCGATGGCGATGCTCGTGGTGGGGCTGCATTATCCGTTAAACACATCACCGGCCAGCCTATTAAATTCTTAGGTAGCGGTGAAAAAATTGATGCGCTAGAACCTTTTCATCCAGATAGAATCGCTTCTCGAATTCTTGGTATGGGTGATATTCTATCCTTAATAGAAGAGGTTGAACGCAAAGCTGATAAAAAAGCAAGTGAAAAATTAGCCAAAAAAATAAAGAAAGGCAAAGGGTTTGACTTAGAAGATTTTAAAGAGCAACTCTTGCAAATGAATAATATGGGCGGTATTGCGGGTATGATGAGCAAATTACCTGGTATTAGCCAACTACCACAACAAGCGATGAGTCAAATTAATGATAAAGCCATGAATCAAACCATTGCTATTATTAATTCCATGACCCTAAAAGAGCGTCGCATGCCTAAAATTATTGTTGGGTCTAGGAAAAAAAGAATAGCGTTAGGCTCAGGGACACAGATTCAAGATGTTAATCGTTTGTTAAAACAATACGAGCAAATGCAAAAAATGATGAAAAAATTTACTAAACCAGGCGGACTTAAACAAATGATGCGTGGCATCAAGGGGCTACCGGGATTAAAAGGAATTCTACCAGATGATTTTAAATAATTAATCTAGAAGGCTTCCCTTACTGAGTTAATTTTCGTACAATACACGGCATTTTTACCGTAACACTCTTAAAGAGGAAAATAATGGTCGTTATACGTTTATCAAGAGCAGGTGCAAAAAAGCGCCCTTTTTATCACATGGTTGTTACCGATAGCCGTAAACGTAGGGATGGCAACTATATTGAGCGCATAGGCTATTTCAATCCAGTAGCACGCGGTCAAGAAGTACGCCTGCACTTAGACATGGATAAAGTCACTCATTGGCAAAACACAGGTGCACAACTCTCTGATCGAGTACGCGCTTTAATTAAAGAATACAAAAAGACTGGCACAACTGAATAACGTGGTTGATGACTGGATTATTGTAGGACGTTTTGGTCGGGTTCATGGAATTAAAGGGTTTATCTCAGTTAATTCCTTTACCGAACCACGTACTAATATTCTTAATTATCAAGGTTGGCATGCTTATATTAATAGAGCATGGCAGCCAGTGAATCTACTTAACGTAGACATTACAGATAAGCACGTTTTGGTTAGAGTAGAAGGATTTAGTGAACGTGAATTGGCAATGACGCTCACAAATTGTGATATTAGAGTCCATAAAGACCAATTACCAAAACTCAGTCCAGATGAATTCTACTGGCATGAGCTATTAGGCTTAGAGGTAATTAACAAACAAGGTGAGCATTTTGGTAGGGTGGCTGACATACTCCCTACAGGCTCTAATGATGTTTTATTGGTGCAGAAAGATGGGGAAAGTAAGCAGCATTTGATTCCCTATGTACAAGGCCAATTTATAATAGAAATAGATCTTAAACAACAACGCATTATTGTTGATTGGGATATCGATTTTTAATAGTGAAAATCACTATATGACTTAAGTCATGATTTAGGTAGTCAGTTTTCTTCTTAAATCATATTAAAATGAGAATTAAATTTTGCTTCACCTATTTTAGTTGGTAAGTAAAGAGGCATAAAGCGTAGGCACAATGGTTGACACATTGCATTTAGGTATCATTACTTTAATGCCAGATATATTTGCCGGATTAAATTACGGTATACCTGGCCGTACAGTGACACAAGGCCTAGCACAAATTGACTATTGGAACCCACGCGATTGGTCTTTACGACCTTACCAACAAGTTGATGATAAGCCTTACGGCGGGGGCCCGGGGATGGTCATGATGTATGAACCTCTCAATGCTGCTATTTTGCATGCCAAGCAGCATATGCCAGCCCACTGTAAAACTATTTATTTAAGTCCGCAAGGAAAGATAATAAAGCAGCAGGACTTAAACGTTGTTGCTGAGCGTAAACAACCGTTACTGTTTATTGCAGGACGGTATGAAGGCATAGATGAACGTATCATTCAGCATCATGTCGATGAAGAATGGTCTATTGGTGATTTTGTATTAAGTGGCGGCGAATTAGCAGCCATGGTATTTATTGATGCTATCTTGCGTCTTCTTCCAGGAAGTCTTGGTCATCCAGAATCGGCCGCGCAAGATTCATTTATGAATGGATTACTTGATTATCCCCACTATACGAGGCCTGCTACAGTAGAAGGAATGGATGTTCCGGCGGTCTTACTAAGTGGTAATCATTATGACATTGAACGCTGGCGCCGAAAACAAGCGCTAGGGAGAACTTGGCTGAAACGACCCGAGTTACTCGAAGCAATTGAATTAAGTAATCTCGACAAGCAGCTACTTGTTGAGTTTAAACGCGAACACGGCGATTCTCGTTAGAACGCCATTTTGAGGAGTGACTTCATGACCAATATTATTGACCAGTTAAATGCTGAGCAAATGCAAGGCAAAACTATTCCTGATTTTAATCCAGGCGATACCGTTTTAGTTCAGGTAAAAGTAAAGGAAGGTACTCGCGAGCGTTTACAGGCGTTTGAGGGTATTGTTATTGCTAAGCGTAACCGCGGCTTAAATTCTGCCTTTACAGTGAGAAAAATTTCTCATAACGTTGGTGTTGAGCGTGTTTTTCAAACGTACAGTCCTGTTGTTGATAGTATTACTGTTAAACGTCGTGGTGATGTCCGTCGTGCTAAATTATACTACCTACGTGACTTAGCGGGACGTGCGGCTCGTATTAAAGAAAAACTAGCTACTAAAAAAGACAGTTAAATCTTATGCTCATTGCTACCTCTTTTGAGACACCAGCAGGCTGGCTTCATTTAGAGTTCGATGAGCATTATATTTATCATTCTAGATTTACTAAGCATCCTATTATAAGCTCAGAAACTAATAAATTATCTTCGTTCATTGCCTCTGAGCTTAATGCTTATTTCCATGATTGCCACCATCGTTTTCAGCTGCCACTAAAACCTCAAGGCACCCTCTATCAACAGCGAGTTTGGAATGCACTTTTAGTCATTCCTGTTGGCCGCACTATTACCTATGGTGATCTAGCAAAATCATTGCAAACTAGCCCGAGAGCTATAGGCCAAGCATGTAAAAGCAACCCACTGGCACTATTTATACCCTGCCATCGGGTAGTAGGTAAAATGACCTATGGTGGTTATATGGGACAAATTGAAGCGCTTGACTACAAAATACGCCTGTTAGATCATGAAGATTACCAGCTTAACCTAGCTCAAAGCTAATGTGGAAAATTATTTTTTTCTTCTATTGATTCTGATTTTTCATCCGTATTTAAGGCAAAAATAGTATTAATAATGTTTTTAGTAAAAAATCCTAAGCAATAGACTGAATCATCATAAAGGCGTTGAAAAATAGTTTTATCTTCCAATTTTTTAAGGTAAGCCTCTTCCCACTTAAAAGCTAACCCTGGTTCTAATTCTGCATTAATTTTATTAAGATAAGCCATTATCTCCTGCTTTATTTCTGGCGTTAGCATGACTTGATGGCATAAATACTCATGAAGGGATTGTGCAATTCCAAGTCGTAATCCAGTTTTTACCGTAGTTTGCTCAGGAGAAAAATTACTTAGTAAATTAATGTACTCTAAACACAATGCTTGATAACTTGCTATTGCAAGGATTTTTTTTCCTATCCCCTCCACCACCTCCTTGTATTTAGGCAAGTCTTTTTCAAACAGAGCCACTTGTTCTGCTAAATAAACGCCATTTTCTTGGGTATTTAATATTAAATTATCCCTACTCATCCATTGTTCAATACTTTTTACATCAGCTAAGTTTTTATTTTTATAAAATTCAATTAAACCTTTTTCTAGATAAACATAATATTGCATAGCTGCACTAATGATCACTGTGCCTGCATAGGCTTTCTCAGGAGGCAAGATGAAGGTAGTTAAAAAAGCATACAAAATTTGTATGAATTCTAAATCTGCTTTAGAAAAATCAGAATTAATTAGCTCGTAAATAGCGAGTACTAATAAATCATCACCACTTATTGAGCGCTCTGATTCTCCTTGATATTTAGAAATTAAAAAATTAGGCCAATTTAATACACTGACATATTCGCCTTGTCGAAGTAAGCTTAAAAATTGTTCTGTAGACAAGTTACTCCTCCTTGAATCCTTGTTATACGAAGAATAAAGCCTAACCCAATATTGATATGTTTATTAGTCATTAAAACAATAATTGACCATTAAGAACAGTATGGCATTTAAATTTATAAATAAATTTAAATTAAAGAGTCTCTATAAAAAGTCGATATATATGCAAAGCAAGGAAAGATGATGCATAAAATAAAAATTACTATATTGCTATGTTTTATTCCTTTACAGCTAGCCTTTGCTAACTGTGACTTAACTCGCTTCCGTTGGGAGTGCGATATTCCAATTTCTGCAAAACCGACTAGGTGGGCGACATCACTTGTTTATTGTGGCAGTAGCTATGGTTATGTGACACCAGCTAATTTTGACATTCTTTCCAGGTATCATCGACGCAGTATTAATATGGTACTCAAAATAAATGATGAATTTGTTGATGCGCCTTGCATTCCGGTGCGCCGTTAATTCTATCCTGCTAGCTCTTGTAAAAAAGCAAATTTTGCTTAAAATGCTTCCTATTTAATACGTTCTTCTTGTGATAAACCCTAATCTTTTATTAGATCAGCTCTGCGAGCAAGGCTTTCATATTAGCGATCACTTTTTAGATGAGCAAACTGCTTTAATATTAAGAAACACTGCACTAGAGCTGGCAGCCAATCATCAATTTCAAGCCGCTAAGATAGGTAATCAGGCTCATGCTGCGGCTAATAACACGATACGATCGGATAAGATTTTTTGGCTAGACGAACAGTCTCCTAATATAACGCCATTTTGGCAAGTGATCACGCAAATTAAAACGCTTTTAAATCAGCAACTTTATTTAGGTTTAGAAGAATTTGAAACTCATTTTGCCTTATATCAAGCTGGCTCCTTTTACCGTAAACATATTGATCAGTTTCGTAGTAAACACACTAGACAAGTTTCTTTTGTCTATTATCTTAATCCTAATTGGCAAGATAACTTCGGCGGCCACCTAACCCTTTATAATCAGCAAAATGAAATCATGATTTCGATTTCTCCTAAATGGAATCGCTTTATTTGCTTCTTAAGTACCTTACCTCATGAAGTCCATAAAACCACTAAAAATAGACTTAGCATTACAGGCTGGATGAAAACAAAAGATTTTTCTAATACAATTATTTAACTTTAATCAAAACGCTTAAAAGTTGTATAGTTATAATAAATAATTCATGGAGGATTAAATGATTAATAAAGCTCTTACTATTTTACTTTTCTTATTCACCATAACAGCCTTTAGTATGCCTGATGCGCAGATAAAACATTTAGCAAAACGTTGTAATACATTAATTAAACGGCTAGATAATCTAACCATCAATGAAAACACACATTGTGCCCTCACATTAAAAATTGCAGCAGACGATACCCGCTTTACCAGAGATAAAATCTTACAAAACGATCCTTGGGCTGCAAGTGGAAAACTGTACTGGGCTGTAAGATCACTCGAGAAGCTTGATGAAGCACAATGTGCATATCCTAAAGACATAGAACTAGTTACCACCCAGCTTAATATAATCTCCATTGAATTAATGAATATTATCCAACTAAGCCATACTGTTTAATTTGATTTGCGCAAGTAAGCACATGAAATTGCTTATCTAATCTACGAATTTAACGATTTATATTGCTTAGCAACATTTTCTGTTTCAGCAATTAAAATCCTGATTAATTCTTCTGCAGTCATTTTTCTACATAAATTGGCTGACTGTCCTGCCCATAAAGACATAAATTCGCTGTTATTTTTTTCTTTTGCTTTTTTCCTCATCATGGTTGTTAGGGCGTTTTGTACGGGATAGTCAAGAATATATTTTTCACTCATGCATTCAATGAATTTATTACGTATACCACGTGCCATTTTTCCAGAAAAAACGTGGGTCAATACCGTATTATCTTTTTGTTGCTCTAATAGAATTTTTTTATAGGCCTCTGGAATACCGGATTCAGGACAGGTTAAAAAAGCAGTTCCCATTTGAACGCCGCAAGCACCTAAATCAATTGCTGCCATGATCCCTCTGCCATCCATGATGGCTCCTGCTGCAATAATAGGGATTGTAATATGATCTACTAATTGCGGTAGCAAGCTAAGTAGTCCAATTAATGCATCTTCTGCTCTACCTATAAAAGTTCCACGATGCCCGCCCGCTTCAGCGCCTTGTGCAACAATTACATCAATCCCACTTTCTTCCAGTAATTGTGCCTCAGTTAATGTTGTTGCTGTGCCAATTAAAATTGTATTATTTTTTCTTAACTGTGCTATCCATTCAGGGCTTAATGTCCCGAAGGTATAGCTAAAAATCGGAATTTTTTCTTCAATAAGCACCTTCATTTGCTTATCAAAAGGTTGTGCATAAGGTTCAACGATAGCACTTATTTCTAGTTCTAATTCAGGACAACATTGATTAATATCCTTAAGCGCTTTCTCAATTTTAGAAGCTGATACTTGATAGGGCCCAGGAATAAAAAGATTGACAGCAAAGGGCTTAGTAGTTAACGCTCTAATTTTTTTTATGGCCTGTCTAATATCATTTGGTGACATATAACCTGCGCCTAAGGAACCCAATCCTCCAGCATTAGACACAGCAGCAACTAACTCTGGCGTTGTAGCGCCACCAGCCATTGGTGCTTGAATTATCGGATATGTTATACCAATTTTTTTAAGCAATTTATTAGGCCAAATCATATTAACTTATAAGTAATTATTAATTTTCTTAGAATATGATTTATATAAAGAAAATAATAGTCATTGCTTTCATCTTATGAATTAGCATGAGGAAATTTAAACGTATAGGCGGGTACGCAAGCCTATACGACGTTAGGCAAGCAATAAATATATATTTTTGCTTACCTAGCTTGCTTATAGGGGCCTAATCTATAGCGAAAGCCCAGGTTGTGAGTCATTAGCATTAGCTTCGTTTTCTAAGAAAGACTGCATCTTTGCACTTAAATCTTTCGCTTTTTTTAGAATGCGTTGATGATTAAGATGCGCTTCCCACGTATAGGGATTAGCCAGAGTAGCTTCCTTAATATTTTTATACTTAGTAAACACATTACCTGTCACTTCAGCTAACTCTAGCTCTCTAATTTTTTTTACTGCTCGTGGTAGCGTTTGCAATAGATAACTTTGCCTTATTGGCCTTTCATTTAGTGTATTTGCTTCTAAATTAACCTGATGCAACGGTAGCCAATGAACAATTTCTAAATCACTGCCAGCTTGTACGGCAGGAGGCTCTTTTAAGCGCCCAAGGTGAAATAAATAATGAGTCACCTTGGTATGTAAACGTTCTTCATTGGTAATGCCAAAATCATCTGAAGTATAGAGTTCATGGGGTTTACAATGTTCTAAATTTAGACCAGTTTCTTCTTTTGTTTCTCTTAAAGCCGTATCCCAAGCATTATAATCATTAGAATAATTAATGCCTGAGCTAAAAAGGAATGACTTCATTAACAAGGGATTAATCTTTTTACCTAATTTATTAGCTTGCTGTTGCAAAAAACCCTCGTTAGACGCATCTTTTAATTGCTTTAAAGTATAAGCTTGAGTTGCCTGACTAGAAGATGAGGGCTTTTCTTGCTCGGAAATAGTAACAGCATTTAAATTTCCAATGATAGCTTCTTCATCCCTATCTCTTTCATCATCACTGCGCTTATCAAATTGTAATTCACTGTTTTCTGGACCCTGGCCACGTGTATAGCCACCTATCTGGTCATATTGGATTTTATTTCTTTTTTTCCCACCCAGAATATAAATAACACCCGTTTCAGCATCTGTATAAGAAATAGTACAGGAAACGCCTGTTCCTTGTTTGGTGTAGGGATGAATGTCGTAAAATTTTCTTCTTTCACCATTAGGGTTATGAATTCGCTTACCAAACATGGTTATAGCAAGCCCATCGAGTAACCGGCATATTTCCTCTTCTTTTGCTCTCATAAATCTTCTAAAAATGGTTAAGGAATGCTCATTATCAATAAAATGGAGATTTTTTCAACAACAATACATAGTAAGTTATTTAGCGCGATATCTTGCAAGGGAAGCCTTAGACCAACGTTTATAATTGATAAACCCTTTAATATCTTGATTTTCAAGGTATCTTAAATCGTTAGTTAATATTGAATTTGGCTTGATCAACATGTTTTCATCTGGAGAATAAAATAAGGCATAAGTAAATCGCTCAACACCTACTGGTGCTTTTTTAACCATATGTTTGGTAGCAATAAAACGATCATTAGATAGGAGTTGGCCAAATTCTCCAACTTGGAATAATAATGTTGATTTGTTAGGTAGTTTAACCTTTTCAAATGCCTTGCTATTATTAGACATGATGTATAAGCCTGTGTTCTCAGGTTCTTCAATTTCTGATCCTTGGTGAAAATAAGCAGCTGGAATTAGGCCAGTAAATAGACCATGATCGTGATGTGCTCCGCACCAATCCTCATGACTATCAGGCCCATTTTGGCTCCCATGATAATGCAGCATTCTTCCATATCCTGTAAGTAGTTCATGATTAAGCTGAACGGAATCGTTTAATCCCATTTTGTTTAGTAATTGTTTGCCTACAGTAAATATCAATTCACCCAGCGCAAGGTAAGCTGTTTTGAGATTTACTTCCGTTGGCCATTTATTTAATGGTTGATCAGGCACACAAGCATAATAGGATGCTTTCTGGGTATCAATTTGCCACTCATCCTTTAAATTTTTAAACCATTCAACACCAATTTCATAGCCTTCAGTTATGCCAGCATCGCGATTAGGCGCATATTGCTGTTTAATTGATTCTGCAAGCAGAGAAAATTGCCGCGCTACTTTAATATATTCGTTATATTTTTGCTCAAACCCAGGAACATGACTGATACCTATAATTCCTTTCTTTAATAAGGGTTCTTCTAGGTTAGCAATAGACAACGAGGAATTTAATAATTCATTATAGTGAATAACATCCAGTTCCAAATTTTCTCCTAAATTTTAGACTAAAATTATCTTTAGCTTCTTAAAAGACTACTTAAGAAGTGATACAACCCATTGTGCCTGACTTAGTACTACCTTTCTATAATTTTTGCTAAAACCGTCATTAATTTAAGCAAAAATTTTGATTGGTGAGCGCGTATTAGTCATTAGTTTTTATAAATCTTAGCAATGTCTAATTGACGCGCACTTCAGGTTAGTATTAAATGCAAGAAGGGAACGTTCTTAAGGAGCTAGGAATGCCGCTTTCGCCACACTTTATTGAGTTAACCACGAAATTAGTTGAGGATTATTCTCAAAAAGGTATAGGAACCTATTTTCGTAAAAAAGATGCTCACTTTGAAGATCTTCAAAACAATTTAGAAATTATATTAACTTGTATCAAAGACAATGAAAGTTTATTAGATGAGAAAACTCTAATTTCTATCTTAGCTATTACTGCCGTACGTTACGCAACCCCCGATCCCTGTTTTTTTACCTTATTTACTACCTTTCTTAGTGAGTATTATCCTGATAACGGCAGTTATATTTACCTCACTGAGGGCGTATTTATTGAAATAAATCCAGAAGCTAAACATAACATGAATATGTTAAATGACTTACAACGTGCCGTAGGAAATTTACAAAAAGCACACCAGATTGAAAAAGCTATCTTTAATGATCAAATTAGTTGCCTAGAAAAAGAAAGGAATTTATTAAAAGAGCAAAATACGCTTCTTAGAGAGCAAGTTGCAGCGCTCGAAGCGTCTAAAAATCAATGGGAAAAATTATCAGCCGCAGGACCTATTCTTGAAAAATTAAAAGATAATATTGCCACCCTAGATACTCTAATGAATTCTGGGCTTGTAGCATCAAAAGAGCTAGTTACACCTGTAAAAAACTTATCTGAACAGCCATTGCCAGCAACCAATAAAACTGAGCAATTACCTCTTAGCAGTGTTACCAAGATAATCACCAATTTACCACCTAGTCCAAAGCCTCCAACACCTCCAAAACCACCAATTATTAATAAAGTAAATTTAGGAAATGGGTCAAAATCAAAACCTAGCCCAGGTTTATTTGGTTCAAATGATTTTCTGAGTGAATTAAAAAGGAAAGTAGCCGAGCGCGAAGCGCAAATACCATCCGTACCCATGGATTTAGAAAAAAAAAACTTAGCCCTATAGGCTTATTTAATAATCCCGAGATTGCTGCAAAGTTAGCTAGGATACGAGACGCTGTTAAGCCTTACGAATCAGAAGACGAAAGCAATGAATTTAGTGATGTTTCAATTTAGCGCACAACGAGGTTATTTCTATTTAATAGCAACAAATTATGTTATTTTGCAAAATACTGTATTGATAATGCGATAATAGACATTAGCTATGAGAATTTATGTACGCTCTTGAAATTAAACAATTGTGCAAAACTTATAAAAGTGGTGTGCAGGCACTAAAAGGTATTGATTTAACAGTAAAGGCCGGCGACTTTTTTGCTCTTTTAGGTGTAAATGGTGCTGGTAAATCAACAACCATTGGCGTTATTACTACCCTTTTAACTAAAACATCAGGCACGGTTAAAATATGTGGCTATGATCTTGATCAACAGCCCGCCCAAGCCAAATCGTGCATAGGGCTCGTTCCACAAGAGTTTAACTTAAATATTTTTGAGACGTGTGAGCAAATTTTACTTAATGAAGCAGGATTTTATGGTATTGCAAGACACCTAGCCAAACCACGAGTCGATGAGCTTTTACAGCAGTTAGGACTATGGAAAAAACGGCAAACGATTGCACGCCATTTATCGGGCGGCATGAAACGACGCTTGATGATAGCGCGAGCTCTCATTCATAAACCCCAAGTTTTAATTCTTGATGAACCCACGGCGGGGGTTGATATTGAAATAAGACGCAGCATGTGGGATTTTTTCAAGCAAACCAACGCCCTGGGAACGACAATAATCTTAACAACTCATTATCTAGAAGAGGCAGAACAATTATGCAAAAATATTGCTATTATAGATAAAGGTGAGATTATTAAAAACACCTCAATGAAAAAACTACTCACCAGCTTGCACCATCAAACCTTAGTATTCACAACGCAAACCCCGTTCGATAAATTACCACCACTACTCCCCTTTGAACCGGAAATAATTGATGCGCATACATTTGAGCTCCGTATTGACAATCATGTAAGCTTAAATGATGTTTTTACAGAGCTAAGCCAACGAGGTGTCCTTATTCATAGTTTAAGAAATAAAACGAATCGCTTAGAGGAACTTTTTTTGGATTTAATTAATCATGACCATTAATCAGCAATTAATCGCACTTTATACTATTGTAAGGCGCGAAGTGGTACGCATGTTTCGCATAGCAAGTCAGGTTTTTCTACCTCCTGTTATTACCACTACACTTTACTTTTTAATATTTGGCCGTTTGATTGGTAGTCGTATTGGCCCTATACAAGGGGTAGATTATATTTCCTTTATTGCGCCAGGCTTAGTCATGATGTCTGTCATTACTAATGCTTATGGTAATGTTTCAACATCATTATTTAGTGTACGCTTTCAAAAAAGTATTGAAGAAATCTTAGTAAGTCCTGTGCATAATGGTCTGTTATTACTTGGCTATATAATAGGCGGAATAATTCGAGGATTTATTGTAGCCATCTTAGTGATGCTGGTAGCTAGCTTTTTTATGCCCATGCAGATTGATAATATGCTACTTTCCATTTTAGTTATTATCTTAGTCTCAGCCCTCTTTTCATTAGCTGGCTTTACTAATGCTATGATTGCTCGTAATTTTGATGATGTTATGCTTATTCCAACCTTTGTATTAACCCCTTTAACCTATCTTGGCGGCGTGTTTTATTCAACAAATATGCTACCGCTATTTTGGCAAAAAATATCACATTTTAATCCTATTTTATACATGGTTAATGCGATACGACATGCTATGATTGGCCAAGAAGAAGTTAATGTGACACTTGCTATGAGCATTATTTGCGTAATAATTATTGCACTCATTATTCTTAACTTAATTCTGCTAAAAAAAGGCGTGGGCTTAAGAGAATAAAGATAATTAATGGCTACCTATTTTACGGGTAAGTATAAAAAACAGCGCTACACATTGATTTATTCAAATTTATAACCAACAATGAAACTAATATAGTTATGAAGGAATGTGGGTTTGACAAGAGGTAAATACTAATTCAAATTTAATGAATAAAGGAGCTTCGATGATGAAAAGATTTCACTTACCTGGCTTTTTTCTCACTATCTGTCTCCTTCTACCTCATGGCCTATATGCTTATACCCCCCAGCAAATCAGTGAATGGACTGAGCAAACGTTAATGACCACCTTAACTGCTGGCCATCATGAAAAAATTTCTGAAGCAGCCAATGTTCATAGACATTATAAACATCAAGCGTGGCGTTCTATGTCCACTTTTTTAAATCGCTATCTTGGTAATCAGGTAGAAAATAACTTACGTGGACAACAGATTGTCTTTCAGCCAGAGTCTATATTGCCTGCAGAGATTGTGGCTCCTGAAGAGTGTGGTGAAGCGAGCTGTTGGCGAGTTCATCAATCATTTATCGTACCACAAATACACAGAAAGCTTGAATTTACCGCTGTCGTTGCCACTGCGAATCCGGCCCATGCTTCCCCACTAATCATTCATACGTTAGATATACTTATTAGTCCTTATTAATACTAATGTTTATAAGCAATACAAATAACTAATACTAAACTGCAGTTGATGAGTGTAGACATTGGATAATTTGGGTGGTGGAAAGGCACGAGAAATCCTTTCAGGCCTTTTAAGCTGGCTTCTGCCCCAATCAGCTAACTCATAACCAAGTCCAAACTCCCAATTTTTAGCCAAGTTTACGTTAAATCCTAAGCCTACAGTATAGGCAAATGAACCCTTTGTGGATGAACTATATTTTAAAAAGGTGGTTGTACCCTGATAAACGTTATAAATATTTAGGGGTGGGTTAGTTTTAAATCGATCAGAGGAATTAAAACTATAGCCAACACTGCCACTGATATAAGGATGGGCCCATAAATTAGGACAAGCTGCAAATAAGCCTTTCAAGGCTGCTCGCGCATGGCTTATTTTATATCTATAATCTGCTCTCGGTATGTGGTCTAGAGCAAACGTACCTTGCAGATCCGCCTCTGTAGTACCTGCAAACGCTATACCTACACGCTGTGTTAACCAAGGGGTTATGGGACTTTGTAAGGCGAAAAAAATCTCACCTGCAGTAATTGTTTCTGTCGTTTCACGCGCAAAATACTCAACATAGCTATGAAAAGGCGATAGCGCTGGCGGAATATAATAGGTTTGGCTTTGACCTGGGCTTGTCCAGGCAGGTCCACCACTTAAGGTAATTACTTTGGTCCAATCTGGCGTAAAATCGGTAAAATCTTCTGCAAATACAGCCTGGGCAAATAAAACATGAGCCATTATGAAAATTTTTTTAAAGCGCACAATTCATCCTTGTATTTAACTCTTCGCCTTAGCGAAATTATCCAAAAGTTAAATGATATATAATCAAGTCGCTGCGTTGCAACCAAAACATAACAAATTTTTCGCAAGGCTGCTCCTTTCATTTTGTAAAAGAAGAAGTTTACTATTCCGCTTTATTTTTACGTTTAAATCCAATCGCTTCTAAGCGCTTATCTATTTGAGGGTGAGTGGAAAATGCACTTGCTAGTGATTTGATAGGATCAATACTGGAGGGGTCAAATAAGTAAGATGCTTGTCTGATTTGCTCATGTGGGGTTTTGCCATATTCTTGCGTATATTCATCAGCATGGCTTGCATGATCTTGGCTTATTTTTAGTAATGCTCTTGCCATAGGCTCATTGTCACGCATGAGTTCAACCGAACCAGAATCAGCCATATATTCGCGTGTACGACTTAAAAAGAGGGTTAATAGAACCGTTACTAACGGTAATAAATAACGTAATAAGATAACAACTAGCACCAAAGCCGCGGCTGCATTACCACCGCTGTTATTCTGGCGGCGGTTATCTCTACGATATATCAGTGAATAAAATAATATATCAATTACAATCAGTAGAATATTACTTAAAACAGCCACAGTTAAGGTGAGCTTAATATCCTGATGACGAATATGACTTAGCTCATGGGCCATCACAGCTTGCAATTCAGCTCTGTCTAATTTTTCAATTAGACCTCGAGTAATAGCAACCATGGCGGATTTTTCACTATAACCACTGGCAAAAGCATTCATGTAATTCGCTTCAATAAGGTAAACTTTTGGCATATATTTTAAGCCTGCTGCGACCTTCATTTCTTCAACCACATTATAAAGTTGCTTTTCTTGTAGAGACTGCGCATTCTCTGGGGTAATTTCACGATATTCTGTACCTAATAACATGATACGATCATAGAGTGAATAAGTAATAAGCAAGGAGATTGCGGCAACACCCGCCATAATAATTGTGGCCCAGGGTATAATTTTAAACGTAACTAGCGCCATTAGTATTTGCGACAAACTTGCATTAGGGTAAGTTGATAGATTAATGACGCTGTCAGCAATGATACCAACAATGAGGTAAATAAGAATAAATGTAAAAATAACCAGGCGAGTTTTACGTTCATTACGCTGTAATTGTGCTCGCCAGTTACCTACGCTTGCTTCATAATCATTAAGTGGCATCTTGCTACTCAATTAAAATTTGACCGTGTAATTTTCATTGGCTTTAATTTGCTCTTCAGGCAATGACCAATATTCAAATTCTTTATCTAATTTTGCAGAGAACATAGAAACAATCATGGATTCAAAAAAAGATTTCTTTTTAGCGTAATAACGTTCAACACTATCATTATACGCTTGCTTTGCATAAGAAAGCTTATTCTCAGTATTTACGATTTCCTCTTGTAGCTGCAGCGCATTTTGATTGGCTTTTAAGTCAGGATATTGCTCAAAAACTAAGTTTAAACCAGAGGTAATTTGTGAAATACCATTTTCAGCAGCAATTCTTGCTTTTTCATCACCAGCAGCCCGTGCGGCCTGTGCTTGATTACGTAGAGCAACGACATCTTTTAACGTGGTTTGCTCATAATCCATGTATTTTTTTACTGTTTCAATTAAGGATTGAAACACTTTAAAGCGCCGATCTAATTGAATATCAATCTGGCGTTTATTATTATTGATGGCTTCGATTAAACCAATTAAGGTATTAAAAATACCGATAGCCCAGAAAAATAATAACACTAAGATAATTAGCACAACAATCAAAAACGTGGTCATTCGCTTTTCCTAGTTATTTAATTATTAATAATTATGGCTCTAACCCTATAAAAATCAATATTACCAATCATGATATCGCAACTTAAAGATAAGTCATTTAATTAGATTTAACACTCCTCATATAGTGTTGGGAAAGCAAATAAAGCATACTTAGCCGCTTTAATTTGAACTTCCGAACGAGTTCCGTCAAAGCGCTTCGTTTCACTGACTAATTGTAATTTACCTTTTTTCTTAAAACCCCAAGCAAAGCAAACCGTACCCGGTGGAATGCCATCCATAGGCTCATCACCAATGATGCCTGTGGTAGCAATGACAGCATTAGCACTGCTGTTTTTTAAGGCTCCACTTGCCATTTCGCGTGCTATTTCCTCACTTGTTAACGTGTATTTATCAATCGTTTCTTGTTTAACCCCTAAAAGACTTTTCTTAGCTTTGCTTGAATAAACAACAAAACCAGCTTCTAAACACTTACCGCAACCTTCAACCTTCCCCAATAAAGCAAGTATCTGTCCTGCAGTGCATGATTCAGCGGTCACTAAAGTAAGGTCATTTTCTTTAAGAAAAGAAACCACACGTTTTACTGTCTTCATTACATTATCCTAAGTAATAGAGCTATGAGAGGTTAACTTTGGCTTTAACAAACGCTTAAGTAAGTTTCGCTAATTCCCTATGAATTGCGGTAGCAGCTATAGCTGCTTGGCTCTCAGCCACACAAATTTGATATAGACTTGATACTAAATCACCTATGGCAAACATGCCTTTTACAGAGGTCTCATAGTAACGATTTACAACTAAGGTGCCCGATTTTTTCTTAGCGCCTAACATACAGGCTAAATCATCATGCTTAATGCATCCAAGCGCTGAATAAAGGCAATTATAATGCTCTTGTTTACCATCCGCAAAACAAAGTGTAGCCCCCTCATTGACGGTGAGCTCGATTTTAACAAGTGGTAAAGGATTAACAATTAAGTTAGCTTGTTTAATATCATTTACCTCTTTTTTACTCCACTCTGGTGAACGTCCTAGCGTCAATAAGGTAATATTAGGCGTATAATGACGTAAAAATATGGCTTCTGCTAAGCCTTCTTTTCCTTCGCCAATAACAGCAATTTTTTGATCAATAATCTCGTAAGCGTCACAAATAGGGCAATGTCTAATTAGCCCTTGCTGTATGGCGTTATTAATAAAGGGTAATTGTGGCTCAATGTCTTTAACACCGGTTGCTAACACAACATATTGACTTTTAATTTGACCACTAGCAGTTTGCGCTAAAAATCCTCCGCCCTCCAGGCGCTCTATCACTTCAATCTTTTCCCTAATTATGGGCACATCATAACTTGCTACTTGCTTTCTTAAGCGCTCTAATAAGTCATTTCCAGAAATACCTTTAACAAAACCTGGGTAATTATGAGAGGTAGGAATCAATGATGCCCTACTGTAGCTAAAATCATAAACAGCAATATCACGTCGGAAGCGAGCCAGATAAATAGCTGCTGTTAAACCAGCAGGACCAGCACCAACAATTAAGCAATCCCTTTGTTTAGTTTCCATCCTAAATCCTATTATTAATAGTTTATTAACTTTTAGGCCGCTCTTAAATTAAGCGTAGACGAAAGAAATTAAAAATAAATTATTAGCGAGTTTGGAGCATGATTACACTTAGCTTCTTAACGCATCTAACCGTAATGATTGTTTAATTTTATGATAATCATGCCAGGGATCAGCTTTTAATGCTTCTAAGCGCTTAGGCAAAGTACGCAGCGTAAAAAAAGTATCACTAAACTCATCCGTTAATTCATCCCAATGCAGCGGTGTGGCTACTGGGGCATGAGCGCGAGCACGCGTTGAATAAGCACTAATTGCTGTGGCGCCGCGTTGATTGCGTAGATAATCAATAAAAATTTTTCCCTTACGCTTTGTTTTAGCCATTTTACTTACATAAGCATCTGGCTTTAGCTTTTCTAAAAATTGTACAAAAACTTCCGTAAATTGCTTAACTTCTTCCCAGTCATACTCAGGCAAAATAGGAATAACGACATGCAAGCCTTTACCGCCCGTCGTTTTAACAAAAGACGTTAACTTAAATCCTTCTAAATGTTTCTTTATTTCAAAAGCTGCCTCTACGACCTCCTGCCAAGGAAGTCCTGGTGCTGGATCTAAATCAATTGTAATTAGGTCAGGGCATTCAAGCGTATCTATACGGCTTCCCCACGGGTGGATTTCTAATACACCCATTTGAATTAAACTCAGTAAACCTTGCCTATCTTTAAGATAGAGATAATGCTCAATTTCTGCCTTCCCTTCTACCGGCATGGTATACAAAGATGGCGAGCTACCAGCATATAGGTGCTTTTGATAGAAACACTTAGCGTAATTTTCTGGGCATCGGACTAAAGTTAGTAAACGATCTTTTATAAACGGTAAGATAGAGTCGCTTATTGCTTCATAATAATTAAAAAGCTCTTCTTTAGTAATATTATCTTCTGGGTAAATAATTTTATCTGCATGGGTTAAAACAGCGGGCTCTTTTTTCGCCTTTTTTGTGCGTTTGGATTTTGTAGATGTAGTTTGAGTTACTTTTGCAATTGGTTTTTCTACCTCTTTTCTAACCGCATGAGCCTCTTTATCATAACGCAGCCCCTGAAAGCTTGGATGACGTAAGCGCTCATCATTCGTCCATTCAGTAAATTCTACTTCTGCAACGAGTACTGGATTTACCCATAGCGCCTTAGACGCATCCGGTGGGCGCGAAATAAACGGATTTTTAGTCGTGCGATTTTTTTCTAATTCAGTAAACACAGATTTTAAGGATGCTTGGGTAAAACCTGTACCTACATTGCCACAGTAATGTAATTGTCCATTTTTGTCATAAAATCCAACCAATAACGAGCCAAAATAATGACGAGCACCTTTAGGTAGCGTATAACCACCAATAACAAATTCCTGCCGCTTAATGCATTTAACCTTAACCCAATCTTCTGTCCTTTTTTCTAAGTATGGGGCATTAACTTTTTTAGAAACAATGCCTTCAAGCGCTAACGCACAAGACTGCTTTAAGACCTCCTCACCTTGATCAATGATGTGATCACTGAAGCGCAAATCTTGTTGATTTGTTGCTGCTAAAATAGTAGCTAAGGTATTTTTCCTCTCTAACAGCGGACGCTCTCTTAAATCAAATTGATCAACATAGAGTAAATCAAATAGATAATAAATAAATGGCGTTTCTTTGTTTGCTTTTACAGAGTTTTGTAAGAGTTGAAAATTAGACTTATGATGCTCATCAAGCACTACAATTTCACCATCAAAAATAGCTTGTTTTACAGGTAATTTTTTTAATTGAGCTACTACATTTGGAAAATTTTCAGTCCAATCTTTATTGTTACGTGACATTAATCTTATGCTATTGCCATTCTTAAACGCTACAATCCGATAGCCATCAAATTTAAGTTCATGTAGCCACTCAGGGCCATTAGGGATTTCATCGACTAACGTTGCCAGTTCAGGTGAAATACTTTCTGGCAATGATGACTTTGCTGAATGTTTTGCTAACTCAGTAGCTAAACCTTCAGCAATGATTGATTTTTTGGGCTTCGTTTTTTTCTTTAAGTCCTTTTTATCCTTAGGGTGAGTATGATGTTCTTTAATTTCATCGAGTGTTTGCTCTGTTAATACGCTATTGGGTTTGGCTTGAGTAATATCATAATCATCTAAAGACTTGGCTGCTTTATCTTTAAATTTTACTAAAAACCAGGCCTTACCATCGCGATTAGATCGAATTAAATCCCAACGCCCGGTTAATTTTTGTGCCTTTAACTCAAAACGTAAATGTCCTTTTTGATAAGCCTCTATAGGATCATCCAGTGGCTGCCACTTACCCTTATCCCAAAGCATGACTGTGCCACCGCCATATTCGCCTTCAGAAATAATGCCCTCAAAAGAGCCATATTCGACGGGGTGATCTTCTACCTGCATTGCTAAGCGTTTCACCTTAGGATCTAAACAAGGCCCTTTAGGGACAGCCCAGCTTTTAAGTACACCCTCTAACTCTAAACGAAAATCATAATGAAGGTGGCTAGCTGCATGCTTTTGAATAATAAAAAGATTTTTATGACTAGATTGAACTCTACCCTTTGGCTCAGGCGTTTTACTAAAATTCCTTTTTTTATGATAGGTTTTTAAACTCATCACGGCATCCTTATCCTTTGCTGTTTATCATTGTAAGTAAAACACCTCATCCTTTCACTTTAGCTTAGTAATCCTGCGACTTCCATCTAAGGCATTGTTGCGTGGATAAGCCAATCGGTCCAAGTGTTCAATATTTTACCAAACGTTAATCAACATAGCCCGCTTGCCTTAAACCACTATTTGCTTTAATCCATTCGTTCGTCTTTGCGAGCGAAGCGAAGCAATCCAGTGCGGGCTTTACAAATGCACTTTACTGGATTGCTTCACCTTTACTTCGTAAAGGTTCGCAACGACTTAACTCTAGCTTGGCTTTCTAAGCAACAATATTTCCAGTTAATGATAACCACAGCTTAAGCCTCTGCGGGTATTACTTTATTATTTGCTAATAATGGTTTTAGAAATTGCCCCGTATAAGAAGCTTTGCATTGAGCGACCATTTCAGGTGTTCCTGTAGCAATAATTTGGCCGCCTTTACTTCCACCTTCAGGGCCTAAGTCAATAATCCAATCGGCTGTTTTAATAACATCTAGGTTATGCTCAATAATGACGATGGTATTGCCTTGTTCTTGCAATCTAAACAGCACTTCTAGTAGCTGCTTGGTATCATGAAAATGCAACCCTGTTGTTGGCTCATCAAGAATATAAAGCGTTTTGCCGGTGCCTCGCTTGGACAATTCACGTGCTAATTTGATACGCTGTGCCTCACCGCCTGATAAGGTCGTTGCACTTTGCCCAATGTGAATATAGGAAAGACCGACATCCATTAACGTTTGGCATTTACGTGCAAGTACTGGAATTGCTGCAAAAAACTCATAAGCTTCTTCAACTGTCATGTCTAACACTTCGTGGATATTTTTACCTTTATACTGAATTTCTAAGGTTTCACGATTATAGCGCTTGCCTTTGCACACATCACAAGCTACATAAATATCAGGTAGAAAGTGCATCTCAACTTTAATTAACCCATCCCCTTGGCAGGCTTCACAGCGGCCGCCACGTACATTAAAGCTAAAACGACCTGGTTGATAACCACGAGCACGCGATTCAGGTGTATTAGAAAAGAGCTCACGAATTGGTGTAAATAAGCCTGTATAAGTGGCCGGATTAGAGCGTGGCGTACGGCCAATTGGACTTTGATCAATGTCAATTACTTTATCACAAAGCTCCAGTCCTTCAATTTTATCAATTGCACCTACGCACATTAAATTAGCCCGGTTAAGCTTATTCGCGGCAATTGGGTATAAGGTATCATTAATTAAGCTTGATTTTCCTGAACCAGAAACGCCAGTAATACAAGTTACCAATCCTAATGGAATACTCACTTTGACGTTATGCAAGTTATTACAATTTACATTGACTAAATGCAGCATACGCGATTCATCAACGGCTTTCCTCTGTTTAGGGATAGCAATACGTTGTGTACCTGCTAAATATTGCCCAGTTAATGACGCTTGATTTTTAGTAATTTCTGCAGGACTACCGCAAGCGACCACTTCACCACCATGAACGCCAGCCCCAGGGCCTATGTCAAGTACATAGTCAGCGGCTCTAATAGCATCTTCATCGTGTTCTACGACAATAATGGTATTTCCTAAATTACGTAAATGCATTAGGGTTTTTAATAAACGATCATTATCTCGTTGGTGCAGGCCAATAGAAGGCTCATCTAAAATATACATCACACCAACTAAACCTGAGCCAATTTGACTAGCTAGACGAATGCGCTGCGCTTCACCGCCTGATAAGGTTTCAGCACTACGTGTTAAAGAGAGATAATCTAGCCCTACATTAACTAAAAAGCCCAGCCGTTCCACAATTTCTTTATTAATTTTGTCAGCGATTTCGCCTCGATAACCTGTTAGATGGAGTGTTTTAAAAAAATGATACGCTTTATCAATTGAATAAGCACAAATCTCAGGGAGATTCTTATCTTCGATAAAGACATTCCGTGCTTCTTCACGCAAACGCGTTCCTAAACACGCCTGGCATGGGCGCGAAGCAAGGTATTTTGCTAATTCTTCCCGCGCGGTTATTGACTCTGATTCATGATAGCGTCGCTGCATATTAGGAATAATTCCCTCAAACTTATGCCGCTTAGTAAAATAGTCCCCGCGCGAACGATAATAGCGAAATTCTATTTCTTCTTTACCACCGCCATGTAATATGATCGTTTGTATTTTTTCAGGCAAATCGCAAAACGCCGTTTCAAGATCGAATTGATAATGACGCGCTAACGACTCAAGTAGCGAATAATAATAGGTTGTTTTTTTATCCCAACCCCGTATTGCACCCGCTGCTAAACTCGCCGTTTCATCATGTACCACGCGTTTTGGATCAAAAAATTGATTCACGCCAAGACCATCACAAGCTGAACAAGCACCCATTGGGTTATTAAATGAAAACAACCTAGGCTCTAATTCGCTTAAACTATAACCACACTCAGAACAAGCAAATTTAGAAGAAAAAACAAGATCCGCAAAACTGTCATCTAAAGAAACAACCACTGCCAACCCATCTGCTAAATTCAAAGCATTCTCAAAGGATTCACTGAGACGCTGCTTCATGTCTTCACGTATTTTAAATCTATCTACGACTACTTCAATCGTATGCTTTTGGCGTAAGGATAATTTAGGTGGATCATCTAGCTCATAAACTTCACCATCAATTCTTGCCCGAATATAACCTTGTGCTTGTAATTGCTGTAGTAATTGCAGATGCTCACCCTTCCGCTCGCGAATGACAGGTGCTAAAATCATGGCCTTACTATCTGCAGGTAAAGTTAAGACATGATCAACCATTTGACTTATTGTTTGCGCATGTAAGCTTAGCTTGTGAATAGGGCAACGAGGCTCACCGACGCGCGCAAAAAGCAAACGTAAATAATCATAAACTTCTGTAATTGTACCTACCGTTGAGCGTGGATTATGCGATGTTGCTTTTTGTTCTATTGAAATAGCTGGTGATAACCCTTCAATTGCATCTACATCAGGTTTTTCCATAACCGACAGAAATTGGCGAGCATAAGCTGAGAGGGATTCAACGTAACGACGTTGTCCTTCAGCATATAGGGTATCAAAAGCGAGTGAGGATTTACCTGAACCTGATAACCCGGTAATGACGGTTAATTGATTACGCGGGATATTAACATCAATATTCTTCAGATTATGCGTTCTTGCACCTCGAATATGAATTGATTGCATACGAATGGCCATCCTGCTATAAAAAACTACAGATTATATACCTGTTATTGGTGACTTTGCGAATTTATATCCGACTTAATCTTAAGGAACCATTAATTGCTATACTGATAGCATAACGGCGGCTCAAAGGTATAGGAATGATAAATTACTTACAGAAATTACTTTTAGTTTGCTTCCTTTTACCTACTTTCTGTAATGCAAGTAATGAACAAGTTCTTAACTGGACACAACAAACCTTATTGAAAACCCTAACACTTAATTATAAAAATCTAGACAACCAATTAGAGTCAGTCAAGCCTAATTACACGCCTGAAGCCTGGGAGGATTTAAGAAGTTTTCTTGGCGATAAATTTGTTGCAATTAGAGACAACCAACTTGTGTTACATCCAACGGCGATTAAAACAAGACAATTAATTGTACAGCAAGGTTTTGAGAATATCATTTATTGGCGGGTCAATCAGGGCATTAAGGTGCCTGAGCTAAACTTAAACCTCTACTTTTCTGCCGTTGTGGTTAAATCCAATAAACCATCTTATTTAATACAAAGCTTAACAGTCACCAAAGAGTCCATTAATTAGGCTTGATAGATTTGCTTAGTAACCGGCTAAAACTTAGTCATATCCTACAATAATAGAAGAAAAACGGCTGCCATTGCACCATATAACTTAGAGAACAATCTTTACAAAAAAAAAAAATAATTGGTAAAATTTATTACATTTAGATTCGAATTTGGAACTATTATGTTTGTATTTTTTTATACTTCGCGCACAAATAACCAGGATAAAAAAGAAATTACCCATCCTGGTTTTGCTATAGAAGATAAACCTAATCTAATTGGTGGGCGGTTTAATAGAATTATCGTTATTAAACAATCAGAGGATCACGATAACCCTATAACCGCGACGGCGATGGCAATTAACACTGCTTTGAAGTCAATTCCGAATGATGCTACTGCAATTTCTTTTGACTTAAAGCAATTGCAGTCTCCAGAGGTATTAAAAGCGATTCCTGAGCAAATAACGAGCGTTGAGTTTACTAGTAAAACAGATATCTCATCTGTACTAAAGATTATTCAACATCTTCCTGACCATATTACTCACCTTAGCTTATCTAAATTATTTGATAAGTCTACTGTTGACAGGACAGATATCGCAACAATTAAAGCCCTTATTCAAACTATTCCTGCCCATATTACCCACATTAGCTTACCTAATTTATTTGAGGTATATGCTGATAAAGACTTAGCATCTATTTTTGGAGCTTTTCATAAGAAATTGAAAGGATTAAATATGGGAAACCTCGATCCTTTTGAGGAAAGTATTGAGGATGAAAGGTTGAAAAATTTATTAATTCATTTGCCTGTTTCTGTAGAGAGGGTGTTAGTACCGCATCTAGCATGGGTAGGAAGCTCCGCGGGAAGATATATAAACATGCATGAGTTATTTTTTCCTAAATCTTATAAGGAAATCACAGAAAAATTACAAGATAATGATAACGCTACTTTCGATCAGGCTTTAGCTATATTAAAAGACTATACTAAATCAGATAGTTATCTTCCTGGGGCTACTCGATTCTTTAGTGGCCACTGGAATAGGCATCATATTGATGCAGTAGATGAGATCATCAGTAAAAGCACTAACTTACCCGGTTTGCTAGATGCTCTACATAATATTAAATTAGGTAATCCAACGGGCTCTTTAGCCAGACGCATTCGCTTTATTGAGCACTTAGCTTACGAAAATGAAAATAAACAAAAAGTAAATCAAGATAACAGCATGGGATTAAGTTTAAGTTAATGATGAAGCACGCCAGTATGGTCTAAAGGATTATTATCTCGGCAGCGCCTAATTAGTAGCGTAATAAACTATATTTCGCGATCCTAGCAACTTACCCACAATTTTTGTGGGTAAATCTGTGTACTGACACCGCTGGAAAGCTATTGGTAGCTTTTTAAAACTGTTATAATTCTCATCTCTTTTACTTTTGGCCAATACCATGCAATTTTTGAAAAATTTAATCCTTGTACTGTTGGTAGTAGGCGCGGTAAATACCGGCTATACAGAACCCAACCTTAAGGAAATTGAGCAGACTATTAGTGATTCATTAATAACCACTAAAATTACAGCCAAGTTTACAAAGGATAGCGATCTTAATCCACTTAAAATCTCTGTTTCGACAGAAAATGGCGTGGTAAAATTATCAGGTTATGTGAAAAATAATGAAGCGTTTGTTAAAGCATTACGCCTGGCTAACTCAACAAAGGGTGTTGTCTCTATCGATGTAGAAGATTTAGAAATTAAACAGGTCAATACCGCATTAACAGACACCTACATCACGGCTAAAGTGGAAGCGGCTGTTCTTAAAGCGAAAGTACTCGATGATGAATCTATTCCTTTAGTAGGCATTAACGCGACCACCATTAATGGTATCGTGACTCTAAGTGGGCAAGTTAAAAGTAACAAGTCAATTGCCGCGATTATTAAGCGCGTTGCAGCCATTCGCGGTGTAAAAAAAGTAATTACTCATTTAAAGATAAATAAAGCGTCTTCTTAAGTTTTAATTGATTAAAAGGATTTAGCCTCATGCCGATTTTAACACGTTTTAAATTTTTTCTTTGGTATTTTGGACACTTTAAAGTTGCCTTGATTGGTTATTTGAAGCCTAAGATAATCGAGCTAAATGAGCAAAACATTATTATTAAATTACCTTTAACTCGCCGCAGTAAAAATCATCTAAATTCGATGTACTTTGGCGCTTTAGCTGTTGGCGCTGATTTAGCAGGTGGTTTACACGGTTTCTATCATGCAAGACAAATTAATGAAAAAATATCCTTAGCTTTTAAATCGTTTGAAGCACAGTTCATTAAACGCCCCGAATCAGAAGTTTATTTTGTTTGTAAAGCAGGCGACTCGGTTAAAGAAATGATTATAGAATCTAAACAAACCAAAGAACGAGTTAACCGAATTATTCCTATCGAAGCCTTGACTCATTACCCGCATAAACCAGAATTGGTAGCAAGTTTTAACCTTGAGTTATCGATAAAGGTCATTGGAAAATAGGATGAACAATATAAATACTGGTCAGCTAAGGACTGCCATGTATTATAATGCATTCAAGCGAGGGTTCCCCTTTTTTGTTATCCTAACTTATATATTACTTTTTTATTTTTTAATTAGGCTAGACTTACGCCTAGATTTTATTTCATTTTATGCGTCAGCCACCGCTTATTTGAAGCATTCTAACCCTTATAAAGTATTAGTCAGTAATTTCCTACCTACTAACCTAGTCAAACTTCCGATTAATTTAAATCCACCTTTTTTTCTTGAATTAATTGAGCCACTTACAAAACTTAGTTATCGCCTAGCCACCGTTATTTGGTTCTTCATATTATTTATCTCAGGTTTAATAGGTGCCTATTTTTCTTTCAAAATATGCGTATCACCACAAACTTTTAAAAAAAATTGGTTTTATTTATTTATCATTTATTTAGGTTTTTATTCAACAGTAATAAGCACAACAATTGTCCAAGTAGGTAGCTTATTATTATTTTTTATTATCGGCGGTTATTATTTTTATCTAAGAAAAAATGATTACTTAGCTGGATTTCTTTGGGGGTTTATTATTACCCTTAAAATCTTTCCCGCATTATTATTTTTCTTTGCCTTAAAGCAAAGGCGCTATCGCGTATTAATGGTAACCATTATAACTTGTATCATTACGCATTTAATTCCTATTATTACCCATGGTATTCATATTTATACGCTCTATTTTGATATGGTACATCGTGTTCTTTGGTATGGTGATCTATGGAATGCGTCTTTTTATGGCTTCTTATTTCGTCTTTTAATTGATTCTGCGGATAATCATCAAAGTCTATGGTTTGTGCATGCGATTTATGCGGTTATTTTTTTAATCCTTTTAATTTGGTATGTAAAAAAAATTGATAGGATTCAAACAAATGATCATCGTTCTTTTTGCTTAACGTTAGTCATGATGCTTTTTATGAGCCCTTTGGGGTGGCTGTATTATTTTCCACTATTAATCATGCCTTTTGCCTATCTCTATGAAACCTTATGCAGGCAACCGACTTTAAATATACACTATGCTAATTTAGGGTTAATCAGCCTACTCCTCCTTAATTTCCCGCTAGGCTACGTACCCGAACGTGATATGCCTTTTATTTTCTTTAAGTTAACCGTCTTATCAATTTACTTTTATGGTTTACTGATTTTAGTCTATCTCTTACATAAACCGCTAGCGAACAAGTCAACCATGGCAGCCTTCTCAACTACAAGAAAGAATTATTTACTATTTCCTGCTATGCTTATCTTATCATTTGGATTACTGGTTCCACTTGTAATTTTTGTTGCACACTTACTTTAAGTATGCTTTCTTAATAAGAAGATAGAAGGCTAAAAAATAGTTAAGTCTTTATAAATAAAGATTATTTGACATGAGAGGCCTTTGATTTTAACGTTAATAAATTGAATAAGGGAATTGTCGAAGCTGCTATTATGATTGATTTAACAATCCATACTCAACCTGATGACGAATCCTGTGGTCCGACTAGCTTGCATGCAATTTATCGCTACTATAATCTAGATTTATCTTTAGAAGAGATTGTTAATACGGTTGAACGCTCTCTTTCAGGCGGTACCTTAGCATCGATGCTTGGTAAGCATGCACTCTTACAAGGATTTGACACAACCTTATACGTTAATAATCTTGCAGTTTTTGATCCAACTTGGTTTGAAAACGATGGCATTGCCTGCCCTGCGTTATTAAAAAGAAAGCTTAGAACGCAGATGAAATATAAACGAACGAGACGTTTTGTACAGGCCAGTCATTCCTATTTAGATTATATCGAATTAGGCGGCCAAATACGCTTTAGAACTTTAAGTGTTAAACTATTAAGTCAATATTTTAATCAGCAAGTCCCCATTTTAACTGGCCTAAGTGCCACATATTTATATCGCAGTGCCCGAGAAATTTATAATAAACACGGGCAAGGCCTCTATGATGATATTCGCGGCACGCCTTGTGGCCATTTCGTTGTACTGTGCGGTTACGATAAACCAAAAAGATTAATCATTGTTGCTGATCCACATCGCGAAAATCCCCTGTCTCATGATAATTATTATAAAGTAAGTAGTAATCGACTTATTAATGCAATTATGCTAGGTGTACTAACCTATGACGCAAATTTATTAATCATTCAACCTAA
This sequence comes from Legionella beliardensis, assembly GCF_900452395.1. Classification (NCBI taxonomy): domain Bacteria; kingdom Pseudomonadati; phylum Pseudomonadota; class Gammaproteobacteria; order Legionellales; family Legionellaceae; genus Legionella; species Legionella beliardensis. The sequence continues at coordinate 349,598 of NZ_UGNV01000001.1, read as the reverse complement.
GGGAGCTATGAAATGCAAACTATAATCGTTACTGATGAACCTCCCAGTTGGGAGTTTTTAAGCCACCTTGCCACTATTGTTCATGCAAGAAACTACCTATCTCATGAAGAATATACTCAAAATAAAGCCATGCGTGTGATTAATCTCTGCCAATCCTATAACCATCAAAGCATTGGCTACTACGTTTCATTACTTGCTCATGCACGCGATCACAAAGCAATACCTTCGGTTGATAGTATTCAAGACGTATTAAGTACGAGTCTATCTAAACTCATTTCGCAAGAAATTGATGAAGAAATAGAACATAGCTTACATGACATTAAAACAGATGAGTTCGTTTTTAGTCTTTACTTTGGTCAAAACATGGCAAAACGTCATGCCTTACTTGCTAAGAAATTACATGGCCTTTTCCCATTACCACTCTTACGCTTTACCTTAGAGCGTAAAAAGCAATGGCGTATCAAACATTTACAAGCCTTATCGCTAGCAGATATACCAGCAAATCATCTTGAATTCATGAAGGAAGCGGCGGAAAGCTATTTATCTAAAAAGCGCTTCCATCAATGGCGTAAAAAACAACGCTATCATGATTTAGCTATTTTAGTTGATCCTAGCGAAACGAACGCACCTTCCAATAAGAAAGCCTTAGAGTTCTTTGCCCACACCGGTGAAGAAATGGGGCTTAATGTTGATTTTATAGAAAAAAGTGACAGTAAATCTATTGCTGAATACGATGCCTTATTTATTCGGGCAACAACGGCCGTAAACCATTATACCTATCGTATGGCAAGGTATGCTCATCAACAAAATATGGTAGTAATTGATGATCCGCAATCGATTGTTAAATGCAGTAATAAGGTCTATTTGGCTGAATTAATGCGCAATCATCAAATTTTAACACCAGAAACGCTCTTTTTAAGTAAATATGATAAAGAAGCGCCGCAAATTGATTTTCCATGTGTATTAAAAAAACCAGATGGTGCTTTTTCGCATGGAGTCATTAAAATTGAAGACAGTAAAGCGCTGCAAAAATCATTATCACAATTTTTTAAAACCTCCGATCTGGTTCTGATTCAGCCCTTCATTCCAACAGAATTTGATTGGCGCATTGGTATTTTAGACAATCGACCTATTTTTGCTTGTCGCTATTATATGGCTAAAGACCATTGGCAAATTTATAATTGGGATGCCACAAAAGATACACGTGAGGGTAAAGTTGAAACAGTGCCGATTCATGAAGTACCAGAAGCCGTGATTAAAACAGCACTAAAAGTCACTCGCTTAATTGGCGACGGCTTATATGGTGTTGATATGAAAAGCCATAACGATAAACATTATGTCATTGAAGTAAATGATAATCCTAATATTGATAATGGATTGGAAGACAAACTACTTGGTGAATCGCTTTATCATCAAGTGATGAATGTCTTTTTACAACGAATTCGTAGGAAGCATGGGTATGTCTAATTATTCTATTTTCTCGGTAATTGGTATTGAAATTGAATATATGCTGGTTGATAAAACATCTTTAAATGTACAGCCCAAAAGCGATATTATTTTAAAACAATTGGCTGGTGAATTAGTAAATGAAACTAATTTAGATGATATTGCTGTCAGCAATGAATTAGTACTGCATGTACTTGAGCTAAAAAACAATGGCCCACGCCCCTTAACGGAGCCATTAGCAGAGCATTTCCAAAAGGCTATTACGACAATTAATCCTATTTTAGCTGAACACCATTTACAATTATTACCGACAGGTGCCCACCCCTGGATGAATCCGCTACAAGAAACAAAACGCTGGCCACATGGTAATAACGATATTTATCAGCAATTTGATAAGATTTTTAATTGCAAGGGGCATGGCTGGTCAAATCTGCAAAGCATGCATATTAACTTACCCTTTGCCAATGACACTGAATTTAATCAATTACATAATGCTATTCGTTTATTATTACCTCTTTTACCTGCACTAGCAGCAAGTACTCCCTTTCTTGAAGGCGCGGTTACCGGGATAAAAGATACGCGTCTAGATTTTTATGGCAGCAATCAACGTAAAATTCCTGCTATAAGTGGCGATATTATTCCAGAATTTATAAGCTCAGAAGCTGAATATCAGCAAAAAATTCTACAGCCTATGTATGATGCTATTAGCCTCTATGATGAACAAAAAATATTGCAACATGAGTGGCTAAACTCGCGGGCAGCTATTCCTAAATTTAAGCATAAAGCCATTGAAATTCGGATATTAGATACGCAAGAATGCGTCACTGCTGATATTGCCATTGCAAAAGCGGTGTTTTATATCCTTAAACAGTGGATTAACCAGTCGCATTACTTTTTAGACAATCCCTATCCGACTAAGAATTTAAAAGCGCTTTATGATCAAACCAAGGTTAATGGGTTAACGACGATTATTGACAATAGAGAATTGTTATCGCAATGGCAATTAAAGCAAGCGGTAAGCACATGTCGTGACGTATGGTGTCAACTTATTGAACAAATTAGTCACCAATTAGATGAGGGCAGTCAACGCGCCTTAGAATATATTTTAAGCCAAGGTAATTTAAGTGAACGATTGTTAAAAGCGAGTGGCCCGAAATTAAGCCAGAGTGCCTTAATGAGTATTTATCGCCAGCTTAGCCATTGTTTATTAACTAATCAACAATTTAATCCATCGTGAGAGAGATAAACGTTATTTTAAGCTGCGAGCATGCAGTCAATACGATACCTCCAGCTTATAATCATTATTTTGCGCATCATGAGCCTTTACTCAATTCTCATAGAGGATTTGATATTGGCGCATTAGATATCGCAAGCTACCTCAGTAATGCTTTACACTCTCCTTTAATTTGCGCCACCGTTAGTCGTTTATTAATTGATTGTAATCGAAGCCTTAAGCACAAAACCTGTTTTTCTGAAATTTCAAAAGCCTGCTCACTTGAAGAAAAAAATCAATTAATCCAATCTTATTATTTGCCTTTTAGACAAGCAATAGAGCAATTAATTCAAACAAGTATCGCGAAAGGTTACCAAGTTTGGCATTTATCTATTCATAGCTTTACGCCCATATTGAATGGAATTAGCCGCAATACAGACATTGGTTTTCTCTATGACCCTAAACGCGCGGCTGAACAACGTATTGCTCGGCACTGGCAATATTTATTAAAACAGCATGACGATCAATTACAAGTACGCCTAAATTATCCCTATCGCGGAATTAGTGATGGCTTTACTACAAGCTTAAGAAAAAAATACGCGGCTGAAGATTATGTGGGCTTAGAATTAGAATGCAAACAAAGTTTGACCGAGCAAGCGAGTGCGCTGGCGCAACTAAATAGTGCCTTAGTTGCGACATTACTGCTACTAGAGCAATTATATACTACAGAAAAAAGCCTCTAAATTATTTCTTTAATTTAACGGCACGCAAAATAGCGTTAGTTATTTCTCGAAAAACTTGTCTAACGAGCTGACGAACTAAGGTATTTTTACTTAAGGTCGTCATAACTGACGGCGCTTCTTTCTTCCCCTTCGCTTTTGGTGTTTTTTTCGGTAATGAGTTTTTCTTACGGGATAAACTAGTGGCAACCTGTGGTGCTGTTTCTATTTTGCTATAGCGTTCTAATAATACTGAATTGGCCATAATCGTGTTTATCTCTGAGGTTGTTAAGGGCCCCATTCGGGATTCGGGCGGGCGCATTAAACATTGAGCAACAGGTGTGGGTTGACCTCGCTCATCCAAAGCCGTAACTAATGCTTCACCTATACTAAGGGAAGTAAGTAGCTGTTCAATATTGTAATCATCTGACGGTGGGAAATTTTGCGCCACCAATTTAATTGCTTGCCTATCTTTTGCGGTAAAAGCACGTAAAGCATGCTGAATTTTTAAGCCAAGCTGGCTCAATATATTAGCAGGAATATCATTAGGTGTTTGCGTACAAAAAATAATACCAACCCCTTTGGAACGAATTAATTTAACCATTGTTTCTAACAGCTGCAATAATGATTGATTAGCTTGACTAAAAATTAGATGCGCCTCATCAATAAATAAAACTAATTTAGGTTTAATCGTATCGCCAACTTCGGACAATGTTTTGTAAACATCGGTAAGCAATTTAATCATAAAGGTAGAAAATAGCTTTGGCTTTTCTTGCATATCCATTAAGCGTAAAATAGATATAATTCCTTCTTGCTCGGCATTTACACGCAATAAATCCTCTATCTTAAATGCGGGCTTTGCAAAAAAATTTTCTAAGCCTTGTGCCTCTAAATCAATAATTTTACGCAAAATAATGCTAGTTGACGTACTAGCAATTGCACCAAATTGCGCTTTAAATTCTGCTTTGCCAGCATCTGTTTGGATAAACTGTAAAAGCGCCTTAAAATCAGCGAGCGTAATCAGTGGCCGTTTTTTCGCTTTTGCAAATTCAAACATAACTGTAATAACACTGGCTTGAGTTTCATTGAGTTCTAAGAGACGAGCAAATAAAGACGCACCAAAATCCATCAACGTCGTACGCAGTGGCACACCCTGCATCTTATTATTTAAAGTAAATAACTCCACCGGATAAGCTCGTGGGGTATAAGGTAGATTTGATTGTTGACTGCGGCTTTTTAAAAAATCATTTATTTTAGCAGGCATCGCGAGTCCCGATATATCACCTTTTATATCCATCACGAAAGAAGGAATGCCTGCTAGAGACAATTGCTCACATAAAACCTGTATTGTTTTAGTTTTGCCAGTCCCTGTTGCGCCCGTAATTAGTCCATGGCGATTAATATTTTTTAAAAGAAGATTAACGGATGCTTCAGCACTTACTTGATTATCAAAAATAATATTGCCGAGGGTAAAGTAGGCCTGTTGACCAGGCTGATAAGAAACTGCTAAGGCATTAATAGGGGACTGCATAATTATTATTAGGTTTAAAGCCGTTTAAATCTAATAATATATGACATCCTACTATTGTTCTATAGCGTTAATAAAATAGCATTGTTGCGTGAAGCCAGGTTAGCCGGTAGATACTGTCTTTAAAAACAAGCTAAATTTCATTAAAAGGTTTTTAAGATAGCATCAACTAACTTATCTACCCAAGTCCGAAATACCGTGGCGTGTCTACGGTATCCAACCCGCCAGTGCCACTTCTCTGGATACCGCAGACACACCGCGGTAATTGGGTTGTAATTTATTTTATACTTTTTAAAGATATAAGTCTGGATGAAACGAAGTAAAACCTGGGTTACGGTCCTTTGGACCTGCACCCAGGCCACATTTTAGTTTATCTATGTAACAATGCCTAACAAAATCGACGTCCTTTATTAGGTTGAAGAATAGATGTTTTTTTCTGCAAGCCTTTCTATAACTTCTGCCTGACTATAATGATTAGTTCCAGGACTAGGTTCTAATCCATGCCATGGTAACTCTTCCGGCAGTTGACTTAATTGATCTAATAAAAACGAGCTAAAAGAATGGCCACGATAGCGGCGATTAGGATCACATAGGAATGTATTGATCATACCAATAATCTCATCTTTATTTTCTACTTCCTGGATTTGCTTATTTAGATCATCTGCCCTTTTCTGCCCTGTCATTCCATGAAAAAAGAGCTTGCTAAAAAAGCCATGCGGGCCACGAAAATATTTATTGTCATGATGCGCCGATGAGTCTGCATTATACCAATCCTGATAATTAGTTACAGCCATGTTAACTGCATTCTTTATCGCCAAAAGAGTAGATTCATCAATTACGGCTTGTGGCACTGACTCATTGCGCTCGTGATGTAGCTCGGCCCCCAAAGCAGCATCATACTCGCTTTCCTCGCCTAAATGAGAAAACACGCGCGACTCTATATCCTCTTCTTCAGAGGAATTACCTGACAAATCATCATCACTCGATGAAAGAGATTCTTCATCTTCCTTCTCTGGCGTTACCGCCTCTGGGAAGAAAAAAGGACGTGAGGATTCGTGATTTTCTGGTTTAGGGAAGTTACTCGCCATAGTATACGCACTTGTTAAACGCTGCTCGGTATAAATCCTATTTTGCCACTCTTGAGATGAGTGAAGATTATCTCGCACACGTGGCTCTTCTTCTCTAATCCTAGCAATAGATGAATGACTTGGTAAATCATCATCACTTGATGAGAAAGACTCTTCATCTTCACTAGAGCTTTGAGAGTAGAAAGATTGCCCCGTAGATGTTTTTTCATCCCTTTCATATTCTTGATCTCGTAAAGATCTAGCTTTAGCTATTCTTACCTGCTCTTCTTCGTCTAAATCATGCAATAGGGAGCTATCAGGCTCATGACGTGTAGACAACGGCGAACTGATGAACTGGTCTTCAGATAAATCATCTGTATTTGCTAAAAAAGAGTCTCTATCATAATTCTCTTCAATGAATGGCTCACCATACTCTTTTCGTGCAAGCCATTGCTCTCTCGTGATTGTTTCTGCTTGCAAAGATTGAGCAATAACTAGCTCTAATTGCTCTTCTTCACTTAAATCACTAACCCAATCATGCTCATCCTCTCCATTCTCTTTTCTATCAGTAGCTAATGCGATTCGGGGGCTACGAATTTCTGGCATAACATAATCTAGGGGGGTAATTGGCAAATGGAGACATGCTAATAAATTTTCTCTTTCTGCGGCGATTAAATCCAGAAAATAGTTTAACTTACTTAGGTATAAGTGCTGCTTTAAATTAGCATTTTGATTACCAGGATTGAGCGCTGTTTCCCGATCGAATGCTGTTTGCGAGGCTATATGAATAAGTCCTTGATATAAGTCACTTCTCTCATCACTTATTTCTTCTAATTTAGCTAAATACCTAGAAAAATCATCATATAAATTAGGGTCTAGCAATCCCGCAATCTCTGAACCACAATAACTATATAACACACCTCTTGCATCTGCGAGTGTTGTTAGTTTTTCTTCTAGTTCGGGTAAATCACTGGTTAAAATAACCTGATTTATTAAGCTGCTTCTTGCTGCTGACTGCTTCCAGCTTTGCCACCGCTCTTGTTGGGCCGCTTGTTGGGCTACTTGCATTTCTGGCGTACATGGCAACTCACTTAATGTATGTTTCACGGATTCAGGAGCCGCTTGATTAGCAAATGGATCCGCTGCACCTAATTGATTAGGATTAATACGCTTAAATTGATCTCCATCTAGGTAGCCCATCTCAAATTGGTTTTCCCTTATATAAGGTGAGCGATGCCAGTCTGTTCTATATAGAGTGCCGTCTCTTAAGCAAAAGCCATAATTAACGTCAATGATAGAATAATCTTTTACATCCTGCCCAGGCGGTAGCAACTCAGCACTTACTGCCCAAAAATCAGTTTCTGCCCTTGTCCAGGGCGTGGTAGTAGATAAATCATCTTTTTTTGAATTCGCCACTTCAGCCACGCACGATTTATCGTCCTGCACACTAAAGCGCACCCATAAGCGCTGCTCTTCACACCAATAAGGACCTAACTGCATAAACGACCTAAGTAATTTTATAAAAAATGATATTATACTATATCATAATAATTAAACAAAAGGTTTACTTATAAAGCAGTGGATTTTATTAATTTACACATTAGTAGTAATTTATTGGCAGTCTGGGCAAAGACCATAAATATTTAATGCGTGATCCGTCATTTTAAAATTCGCTTGCTTGGCAATTAATTGCTGCCGCTGTTCGATCATTTCGTCGATAAACTCTTCTACTTTACCGCACTTTACACAGACCAGATGATCATGATGCTCACCCTGAGATAACTCAAATACCGAGTGCCCTCCTTCAAAATTATGACGAGAGACTAGACCGGCTGTTTCAAATTGCGTTAATACCCGATAAATAGTTGCTAATCCTACATCCTCACCTGTGTCTAACAGCTTTTTATAAACAGCTTCAGCACTTAAATGATGGTTGGCCGATTGCTCTAAAATCTGTAGTACTTTTAAGCGTGGCATGGTAATTTTTAATCCAGCGTCTTTTAATTGCTGACTTTCTTCCACAGGCAAACTCCTAGATATCGTGACCTAAAGCAGGTGTTTTTTCTAAAGATAGCATGATATTATGGCGAAATTTTTAATAATGAGCAAAAAAATGAGATTCTCACCCATTATTTTACTGATTACTGCCTCACTCTCATTAACTCAATGTATGTCCTATGATTTTGCTAGACGTGTTGTACAACAAGGTAACTTATTACCGCAAGAAAAAATTGAACGGCTACGAGCTGGCATGAGTAAAGAAGACGTCGCGATTTTGATGGGAACGAGCCTTTTAAGCCCCACCTTTAATAATGATCGCTGGGATTATGCTTACACTTGGCGTCGCGGTAACAGCGCTACTGAAGTACGCAATGTGGTATTGTATTTTAAACATAATACCCTAGTAACAATTGAACATCGCCCTTAACTGTCTTTTTTAGCCCGCGCGCGACGTTTTTCCTTAGGGTCATTGCTAAGCGGGCGATAAATTTCAATGCGATCGCCCGATTTTAACGTCGTTGTTCCTTCGACACGTTTTGAAAAAATCCCAACAGGTAACCCTTGTGTTTCTGGACAACGGCTATACAGTCCTGATTGCAACAGCGCATCATTTACTGTGGCGCCATTGGGTAAAGTACAATGCAAATGCGTCAATGTTTGATCGCTGGCAACATAGACTATTTCAACGTTGACCATACAAAGACTCAGCTCGCTCACAAAAAGCATCAACCATTTTGTCAGTTACCTGCTCAAAAATAGGCCCTAACAACAGCGAAAACATCCTGCCAGCAAACTCAAATTCTAAATCAAAACAAATTTGACAGCCTTCGGGTACCTCATCAAAACGCCAAAATCCTTCTAAATGTTTAAAAGGCCCATCGACTAAGCGAATTTCAATCATTTTATTTAATTGGTGACGATTTTTAGTAGTAAATGATTTACTCATACCTGCTGCAGAAATCACTAACGTCGCTTGGATCTCATCTTCATCGCGATGCTGCACTAAGCTCTCTGAACAATAAGGTAAAAATTCTTGATAGCGTGCTACATCATGGACTAAATTAAACATTTGCTCACAGGTAAAAGAAACAACCCGCGACTTCTTAACAACTGTCATACCCTCTGAGCTCCTTTAATCTGACTAGCTAACCAATTGGCAATATCTTGAATTTCTGTAGGACAAATGGCGTGTTCCATCGGGTATTGTTTCCAGGTGATGTTATTAAAACCATTAGCCATGAGCCAATCCTTGCTTTGCGCTGTCCAAACCGGTAATACAAGGGGATCATAGAGACCTGATCCCAAAAAAATCGGGGTATCTTTTGCCATAACAGGCTTACATTCTAAAGCGAGTGGCAAGTAAGCAGACAAAGCAATCACACCAGCTAAAGGTAAATGGCAATGTAGGGCTGTATATAGCGCCATTGCCCCACCCTGAGAAAAACCTGCAAGGACAATGTTCTCAGGCGCAAAACCTGCGCGCACCTGCTCGTTAATAACGTCCATAATTTGGTTAGATGATTGTAAAATACCTTCTCTATCTTCTCTATCTGTTAAAGCTAGACCAACGATATCATACCAAGCTCGCATGTGCATACCGGCATTTAAGGTCACTGCCCGAACGGGTGCATCAAGACAAATATGCTCTAAGGCTAAATTAGCTATCGGTTGCATGGCTGCTAAACTTGCCATATCAGAACCATCTGCCCCAAGGCCATGCATCCAAATGACACAGCAATTTGTTAATAACACATCTTTAGAATTAAACGTTGTCACTCATACTCCAAAATTAATCTTTATAATTTTACTCTGTTAACTTAATTCCGCAATTTTCCTGTCTTTGCGAGCAAAACGAAGCAAGCAAGTAGCCTGGGTGAAACGAAGTGAAACCCGGGTTTCGGCCCTATGGACCTGCGCCTAAGCTAGGTTTTAGTTTATTCGCAACAATGCCTTGCGAGCAAAGCGAAGCAATCCAGAAAGATACGTTATTGATAGAAGGTTAATTCGCCTCACCTATAAAGTTAAGCTAGAGCGGTTTTTCCATCAAAAACGCCGAAATCAAGTTTTGAGCTACTGGACTCAATCTATCTATTTTCTAATATTTACTGAAACTGACTAGTTTAAGCTATCTTGCTTATTAAATCATCTCTAACGCTTAATTTAATTACTTACCTTTACAGGTTATATCCTAGCTTTATCTTAAATATTTTATAAAGGATCTTTTATAATCAACATGAATGATTTATAATTATATTGTTTATTTTTTGAAAAACCTTGATTTAGGATTAGCCCATGCCCTCTGAAGTTAAAAAATTTAAAGCACGTTGCATGCGTATACTGCCTACTATGGAAAATTTCACTTGGCAAAATGAACCGCTTAATGATCACCATTGGCAGCAATTATATGATTTATTTAGCGAGCATCAAAAAAAGAAATTAACTTCATCACGCTTAATTCATCTATTAAGTGTCGTGCTTGATACTGATTTTGATGCTGTTAATTCACAACTGCAAAGAAAAAATTCAGACAGAGAAGTTAAGCAAAATCAAGTAGAACCAACGGAGAAACCCCTAACTCGCAAAAAAAGAAGGGTTGAAAAAGAGCATGACCAAGAGAAAGAAAACCAAGACCCCCAAAGAAAACTCATTACAGATACTAGCAGTCTAACACCTGCTAAAAAAAGTAAATTAGAAAAGCATGTCAGAATAACCACCCTGACACCTTCTTCACCTGCTAAAGGTTATGAAGGAGTCCCTACTATGCAGACGCCTAAAAATACAAAAGTGCGTGAGGTTTATAGGCAGAAAGTGGTACAAGGAACTAGCGTATCAACTGTCTCACTTTTTAAACCATGCACTCCTGTAAAACAAGAAGGGCGAATAAAGGTGAGCCAAAAAGTTAAATTTAAAGAAGTTAAAGAGCAATTACCCGGCCTTATGGCTACTAAGCTAAAACCACAAGAGTTTGAAGTGTCATTACAAGACATTCATAAAGCGGGCGGTCATAAAAGACGCTTTGGTCAAAATGGCTTAACTGGTGCATCATGCCGTAAAGTGTTTGCAGCGCATGAAGTAGATACGATTATTAAAGTTAAAGGTAGCGATTATCACTGGAGTCATATTAGAGGTCTTTGTATCGGCGGTCAGCACACAGCGGCGCATTTAATGCCAGCTACAGCTGCTTCAAATTATGACACCTTAAACCTCATTGAAAATTTCATTATTGATAAACTTACTGAAAAGAGAGCGCATTCTATTGACCACATTCGTGTCAAAGTAACGCCTGTTTATAGCTCTGACTCTGAAGCGATTATACCTGAGGTTATCCAATTTGAATTAGATTGGGAAGAAATAGATAATAAGCAAGAATTGACTCAACAATCAGAATTAGTCTTTATAAGTCCCCGCTCTTATCAACAGCTTACAACAGGTGCCCGAACAGCCATTCACACGTTAAGAGAAATGAAAATAAGCACTGAAGCTGCTTCTGACAGCCTAAGTGATGAGCTTAGTGAGAATTGCACTGAAGAATCTGAAGAAAAAACAGAATTAAGTGGGTCTTCATTAAAAATGTGAGCGATTTATAAGCCTATTTCTTATATAATCGATTAAAACATAACTAATCGTTATCTCATGAAAATAATAACTTTATTGTTGCTTACATTAATAGGCTTAACCGCTTGCGGTCAAAAAGGACCGTTATATCTACCGCCACCGCCTACCCAAGCGCCCGTAGCTTCGTAGTTTGAGAATAAAATGCCACTTTCTTTTACTAAAATGCATGGCTTAGGTAATGATTTTATTGTGATAGATGCAATAAGGCAGTCTATTAAGCCGCAAAACCTTGATATACGTACTCTAGCTAGACGCGACATTGGTATTGGTTTTGATCAATGCCTACTTATAGAAATGAGCATTGATAAAACAATCGATTTTTTTTATCGAATTTTTAATGCTGATGGTCAAGAAGTTGGCCAATGTGGCAATGGTGCTCGCTGTCTTGCTCGCTTTGTCACGCATTATGGTTTGACTAAAAAAAAGAAAATTACTGTAGCAACCAAGACTACACGTATGTCTTTACAGATTAATAAAGATAATAGTGTTACAGTCGATTTTGGCAAGCCTGTTTTTGAGCCTAAGCTTATTCCGCTACGAGCTGCAGTTCAAAGGCCATTTTATTTTCTCCCTTTAAAAAACGGCCAGCAGCATCAAATACATGCGTTAAGTGTAGGAAATCCACATGCCATCACTTTAGTTGAGGATTTAGCTAATACACCTGTCGCAGAATTAGGCAAAGAAATTAGCGAACATTCTCTTTTTCCTGAACAAACCAATGCAGGCTTTATGGAAATTATTGATAATAATCGTATTGCGCTGCGAGTTTATGAACGGGGTTGTGGCGAAACCCGAGCTTGCGGCAGTGGTGCTGTCGCTGCAGCTATCGCCGCGCGCTTCTATCATAATTTAGCGTCTTGTATTGACGTCCTCTTACCTGGTGGCGCTTTGCGCGTTGAGTGGTCAGATGCCACCCAGTCTGTGTCTTTAACCGGGCCTGCTACCTTTGTCTATGAGGGAATATTATGCGCATAGTTATCCTTGGTGCAGGACAGGTAGGTGGCACGTTAGCACGTAATCTCGCGCGCGAAGAAAACGACATTACTTTAGTTGACTTAAATGAAAATAGATTACGGGATTTAGGCCACCGTATAGATATTCAAACAGTGCATGGCTCTGGCGCCCATCCTAGTGTCTTAATTGAAGCAGGTATAGAACAAGCAGACATGTTAATTGCTGTAACAAATAGCGATGAAATTAACATGATGGGCTGTCAAATCGCTTACAGTTTATTTCGAACTCCAATGAAAATAGCCCGTATTCGCTCCCAACATTACTACAAATACCCAGAGCTTTTTCATAAAGATCATGTTCCAGTCGATGTTTGTATCAGCCCAGAAAAGCTGATTACCGAGCATATTCAAAGCCTCATCGATTACCCAGGCGCTACCCAAGTTTTTGATTTTGATGAAGGCCAGTTATTAATGATAACGATTAAGCTGACGCCGCAGGGTCACGTAACTGGCAAAACATTGGCTGAGTTACAACAAAAGTTAAACCACATTGATTTTCGTATCCTGACTATCTTCCGTGATAACTCAACCATTGAACCAACTCCTGAAACTATATTATTGGATGATGATTTAGTTTTATTTATTGCACCACCACAAGCTATTCAGCATCTGATGGTCGTTTTAGGCTGTTATGCTCCACCTAATCGACGAATTATCATTGCTGGCGGTGGCCATATTGGCTCGCAGCTTGCACAAACGCTGGAAACAAATTACCGCATTAAAGTCATTGACCACAATATAAACCGTACCATGGATTTAGCATCACAATTAAATAAAGGCACTGTCTTGCAGGGCGACATAGCTGATTGCGATTTATTAATTAACGAAAATATTGAATTTACAGATGTTTTTTGTGCAGTCACTGACGATGATGAAGCTAATATTATGTCTTGTCTGCAAGCTAAACGTTTGGGCGTGCGCCAAGCAATGGCCTTGGTTAATCGCCATGCGTATGTTGAATTAATCAAAGACAGTGCCATTGATCAAGCGATTTCACCGCAACTAATCACTATAGGCTGTATCTTAGCGAAACTTCGAGGCGGCCATATGGTTAAAGTACATCGTCTACAAGATGGTGAGGCAGAAGCAATTGAGCTTGTTACCCATGGCGATCACTACACGTCACATGTCGTGGGCCGTAAATTAGCCGAAATAGAACTACCACCTAGCTGTTCTATTGCCGCTATCATTCGTGACGGTAAACCTATCTTAGCAACTCAAGAATTAGTGATTGAATCAAATGACCATGTGATTTTACTGATGCTAAAAAGGCGTTATGTGCGCCAACTTGAAACATTATTCCAAGTGACTCTAACTTTTATGAGTTAACCCAAGATAATTGATTTATCTTCATCGGAAGTAAGATATGATAAGCCCGACTTAATGACTATTAAATTTTCATAATTAATCATGCAGCTTAAGACCATTTTTCGCCTACTGGGCTTACTTCTTATGATGTTTAGCTTCAGTATGCTAACCCCCCTTCTTTTTAATTTTATATTCCATGAACAGTTCTGGATTCCTTTCCTTGCAGCATTTACTTGTACCTTTGGCATAGGTGCTTTTTTTTCTTTTTTATTTAGGCATGAGAATCATGAGTTAAAAATAAGGGATGGCTTTTTGATTGTGGTCTTATTTTGGTTTGTGGTCTGCTTCTTTGCATCATTACCCTTTGTTTTTGCTCTAAAAGGCCATCCAATTACCGACTCCATTTTTGAAGCCGTCTCAGGATTTACAACGACAGGCGCCAGTATTATTACTCACTTAGATGGCTTACCTAATGCCCTTTTATTTTACAGACAACAATTACAATTTTTAGGCGGCATGGGTATCGTGGTTTTAGCAGTTGCTATTTTACCTATGTTAGGCGTTGGTGGCATGCAACTTTATAAAGCAGAAACGCCAGGGCCTCTGAAAGAAAGTAAGCTTACGCCGCGTATTGCCCAAACTGCAAAAGCACTGTGGTCCATTTATGTATTGTTAACCTTATTATGCATGCTTTGTTATTGGGCAACAGGAATGGACTGGTTTGATGCTTTAGGAGAAAGTTTTGCGACTGTTTCAACCGGTGGCTTTTCAATGCATGATGCAAGCTTTGCTTACTACCATAGCGAAGGAATTGAGCTCATTGCTTGCTTTTTTATGCTGCTAGGTGGCACTAATTTTGCGCTACACTTTATTGCTTTTAGAAAAAAAACATTATGTCATTATTGGCAAGATGAGGAATTTCGTTATTACATTGCGTTCCTTATCGCCGCTACCTTAATTATTACTTTAAGCTTAGTGATGTATGGTTTCTTTAGAGCAAGTCATCATACATTGATCAAAAGCCTCTTTAATGTCATCTCACTTGCAACGACTACCGGCTTTCTTTCTGAGCCTTTTGGCTATTGGCCTACATTTGTGCCCTTATTAATTATTTTATTGGCCTTAATAGGCGGTTGTGCTGCGTCAACCAGTGGAGGGATTAAAGTCATTCGTGCCTTACTGCTTTTTAAACAAAGTAAACGCGAAATGGCACGATTAGTACATCCTAATGCAGTCTTTACCATTAAATTTGGCAAACATGCATTATCAGAATCCATTTTACAATCCATGTGGGGGTTTATCTCTGTTTTCATTGCTTTATTCTGGGCCTTAGTCATCGTTTTTATGGCTCTAGGTAATGATTTCACGACTTCTTTTTCAGCGATTATTGCAACGCTAGCTAATGCTGGAGCAGGTATTGGGGCGATTAGTTCAAACTTTGCAGCATTGAATTTACCAAGTAAGTGGGTATTAATTTTTGCAATGCTTGCAGGCCGATTAGAAATTTTTTCTCTCCTTGTCCTTTTTTCACGCAATTTTTGGGAAAAATAATTCCTGTGTTGGTAAACAGATTTTAGCCAATTTAACGGAACTCGTGTTTACTTGTCTTTAAAGCCTTTCCAAACCGATGAAGGGCATGGATACCCTTCATCGAGCAACATGGATGGGTATAACATGTTTGGAAAAGGCCTTAAAGACAAGTAAACACGGGCTAGTACTCATGGCCGTAAGGCTAAGCGTCCAAGAGTCAAGATTGAGGCAGGCAGAGATAAATTTGGTCCCTTTTTGGAAGCGCCGAAACCATCCATGCGGCTCGATGTTGTGCATCCATGCACAACCACGTTCCAAAAAGAGACCAAACTTACCTCTGCTGCGAGACTGTAAGTACTCTAAACATAGTATTTTCTATGGTGCTAAGAGAACTATTTGCTTAGCTTGACCGCTATGGGCTAAATACTCCAAACGGAGGTTAAGAGTAGCTCATTAAAGTTTATTCTCATTCATTTAGTTAAGTTATGGGGACTTATTAGGCCTATCAGGAGCTTGCATTTGTTCTTGCTTATCTTTCGCTGTTTCAGGAGGAAATATATCTACGAGCATGCCGATTGCGGCTTTTTGCGTATAGGTCTTTTGGGTTGAATTTTCTATTTTTCTTAATTCGTTTAATGCCTCTAAAGGGGTTGATTTTTTAAAAACGGAGTTTTCTGGAAAACATTTCCGCAAAATATGTAAATCAGTATTTTTTACAATTAGACGTTGAAAATTATCGGGTTTCATCATCACTGATAGCAATTGATTTTTATATTCAGGAAAGCGCTTGCTTAAATAATCGACATCCTTAGTTGTTTTGACTAACAGGGTAAAAAGCTTCGATTTAATAAATAATTGAAATAATTCATCTCTTTTATCAAGCAAGATAATGGTTAAATAGGTCACATGCTTTACTGATTTAACAACATGTAAAAAATTCTCTGGTTGCATGATCATTTGGTACAGTTCCTTTCTCTGTTCAGGAAAATTGACTACTAAATGACCTATATCATCTGCTGACTTAATTAAACGCATGAAGTTCTTAGGATGAATAATTGATTGGAATAATTCACTTTTAAGATAGGGAGGCGTGGTAACAAGATTACCTAGTTCATAAATAGAATTAGGGAGGCCAACCTTTGCCATAATTTTTTACATTTTAAATCAAGCTTATATTAAGGTATACAATATGTTTATTAATAAAGCCAATTTAAGCCTGATTTATTTGCTCATAAATAAGCAATCGTGAGCAAAATATAAAAATTACGCTATTCATTCTAGTTGCTAGAAAAGTTAAGCAATACAGAAAGCAGACGAGTTTTCACTAGCCTTTTCTAAAGTAGAGCTACTTTCAAAACTCATCACTTTAATGGCGTTTAATCCAGCTTTTTCTAGTTTACCTTTAAGGTCATCAATATGCTTAGCAGGAGTAAATATTAGGTCTATATTATTCAAATTTAACTCACCATAATATATTTGTTCATCAGGCACGCCATCTGTAAAATCAAGTGGCGTAACATGGGAACAAAGCAATAATGGATACTGATTTTTTATATGATTGATAAAAGTATCATCTCCAGCAAACGAAAGTGCTCCCCCGAAGATAATATCTTCTAACTTTAAAATATATTTATTAAACGATTTATCCATGGCCTGATTATCGGGATTTTCTAGTTTTAATTGCTGGTACTTATTTTTAAGTAAGTGAATACAACGATTAGCAAATAACTCAGCTTCTTGTTTATTTTTACTGATTAACATTAAATTTGTCATATGCATAAGTAGCATTTTTAATGATCTTAAGTAAAGATACTTATCTATGCATTTAATCGTTGTAGCAATGGTTTCATGTATGGTTTCTTCTGAAGGTACACGGTTTGAGAGCTTCGCAGAATTATAGGCCGCAAGTAACCCTTGATATGTTGGTTTAACGCCAGATAGATAATGATAATTAAGCGCACATTTTCTAGATCCATAACTAAAAGCACCAATTTCCAATTCACCACTGACAGGATAAACACCGTAACTCTTCCGCAAGAACCCTGTTGGGATTAAGGCATTGGGAATGACTTTATTAACGCTTTCTCTATTTTTTTGCTGCACGGTTACTTCTTTTCCAATGAAAGCAAAGATAGCCGAACTACTACCGTGGACAAACTTGATTGCATTGGACGGATCAGATTGCTTATTATAATCCTTGATTTGTTGGTGTATATTTTTTACGGTTGAGTCGATATTCATTTTTGAAAACATGAGCTTGCCTATAATTTCTTTTGATTTTATTGTTAAAAAATTAATCTGACTTTAATAGGTAATCTAAGTTCCTATTTGTAAAGGATATAGCCTCATTTATCTTTTAATTTCCAACGTTTATGCAACCACATCCATTGTTCTGGATGAGCTAAAATAATACGCTCTAAGGCTTGATTGTAAGCCAATGTATTGTAATACAGGGCTTCTTGGGTGCTAGGATAATCTTGCCAGAAAATTGGTTCATAAAATTCTAATCGATGGCGCCCATTAGGAAGACGATAACCTGCAGCAGGTACCACAGGCACACCAGTATGGCGCGCAAGACTTGCCAGACTGCGATAAGTTCCTGCTTTTTTGCCAAAAAATTCAACAGCAATACCATCGCGATTTTTTAATGAAGCATGCTGATCTAACACGAAAATTACCGCATGATTTTGCTCTAAGGCATCACAGACTTGTTGGAGGGAATTTTTCTTAGGAATAACATTTAAGCCGGCCTGGTAATAGCGACGAAATAGAATCTTCTCGAGTGTTTTACTTCCCAGAGTACGCCTTATAAAATGAAATTGACCTTGGAATTCTTTAAAATTCAAAACACCCCCAATAGGGGCAAACTCCCAATTACCAAAATGTCCGGTTAGAATTAAAACGCCCCGACCTTTTGCAATAGTATTTAATAGTCGCTCATGGCCTCGTACTTCAACTTGCTCTTTTAAGGTTTTCTCGCTCATAAAACGTAACAGAACAGTTTCTTTGATAGACGTAGCAAGGTGAGAATAAAATGCTCGTGCTAAGTGTTTTTTCTGCGGCTCCGTTAATTTATCACCAAATACTTGATTAATATTATTCATAATCACCCTACGGCGATAAGGGAATAAGTTATAAAATAAACGGCCGCTCAGCGAAACAGGTAGTTTACTAATTTTTTCAGCTATGTCATGCACTGGACTTAATCACCAAACAAGCATTCATACTAGCAAATCCACGGTTGATCATCATTGCAATCTGGTTTTTATTTGACATTAAACGCTTAGTTGCACTGAGATTTAAGTTGCTACAACTTGCTGCCGGCTGCGAAAATGTCGCTATACCAGGTATACAGCGGTTACTTAAAGCATACGTCGTTAAGACAGCATCAATTAAGCCAGAGGCGCATAATGTATGACCCATAGCCCATTTAAACGCCGTGACCGGTACTGATTTTTTATTAAAAACTGACTCAATCGCTAACGCTTCTGTCTCATCCGATTTCTTATTGCCATTACCATGCGCTACTAACAAATCTACATCATTAGGCGTTAGGTGCAATTCTTCTAGGGTGTTATGCAGTAAATCAGCCAATGGTTTGCCATCATTGGCTATTGAAAATAAGCCTGCTGCTTCAGTGGTCGCCTTACCACCTAAGACTTCACCATAGCACGTGGCATTACGTGCCTGTACGCTTGCCTGGCTTTCTAAAACGATGGCTGCCGCACCTTCTGCTAAAATGGTACCATCATGCTCTTTATCAAATGGCTTTAAATGCTGTGCGCTGACCACCCCTAGTTTAGCATAATAAAAAAGTGCCTGTGGCTCAATACCCATATCATAAGCAACAACAACTGCTCGTTCGGCCTGCCCACTTTTAATGGCATGATACGCCTCAAGAATAGCTTGAGTTCCTCCGACCGCATGGTTAGTTAAGTTATGATTAGGTCCTTTAAAACCATAAGTAATACCCGTATAAGCTAAAACATTATTAGGTAAGATGCGCAATAGCCACATTGGATGTACTTCATCAAATAATTGCTTTGCAAATTGCTGCATATTGTCTGTTTTAGCTAACAGAGGCAAAAAATCATATTGTTGGAAATATTTATTACCCGGCGAGCCAACATAAACAGCGGTATTTTCATTAAATACATCTGCGCTAGGTAAGCTATCCCTATAAGTTAAAATTTGACTATCTTCAACAGCTTGTACTGCTGCATGGATACCCATCGCATCGTGGCGTGATATCACTTTAATTAACTTTCGATCAGGCAAGAGCCGCCCTGGGTTAAAATCCTTTAACTCACCGCCTATACTAGTAGGCCAAGAAGATACATCCCAATTCTTAATTTTGCCTAATCCACTTTGGCCTGCTAAAACAGCTTGCCAGGTAGACTGCGCTGTATCGCCACAAGCCGTTAAAGCGCTTAAACCTGTAATAAAAACTCGATTGCCATACTCATTGCTCATCTTAAGTCATCCTCTTAATTCAGGGTGCTTAAATAGTAAACAGCTATTAGAGCCACCAAAGCCAAACGAGTTGGACAAGACTACACCTAAGGATTTTTCCCTAGGCCCATCAACCACATAATCTAGATTGCACTCTGAGTCAGGTGTTTTAAGATTAGCTGTCGCTGGAATTTGATGATGCTCGATAGACAAGACGGATAACACCGCTTCTAAAGCACCCGCAGCAGCAATTAAATGACCTGTTTGACTTTTTGTTGAGCTGACGGGTAACTGATAAGCTCGCTCACCAAAAACAGATTTAATCGCATTTGTTTCACTCAAATCATTCATTTTAGTTGATGTACCATGCGCATTAATATAATCCACGTCACTTGCATCAACGCCAGCATCATATAAAGCACGCTCTATCGCTTGAATAGCACCATCACCATTGGGGTGAGAATCAGTAATTCTATAGGAGCTTAAAGAGTTACCCTCTCCAGCCAATTCCGCATAAATTTTTGCACCACGTGCTTTTGCCTTTTCCCATTCTTCTAAAATTAAAAAAGCAGCGCCTTCACCTAAAACAAAACCATTACGCGTTTTATCAAAAGGCCGGCTTGCTGAGGCAGGGGTATCATTATAGGTTGATAAGGCGCCTAATAAGCAAAAGCTTGATAGCCCTAAAGGGTTAATCATTGAATCAAAGCCACCCGCTAGCATAAAATCTGCATCGCCGCGCTTAATGACTTGCATCGCTAATCCTAACGCTTGCCCGCCCGAAGCACAGGCTGTGTGTACTGAAGCAGCGTAACCACGAATATTAAATTGTTGAATCAGTAAAGATAAGCCTGAATTAGACGTTGTTTTACCAAAATCGGCCAAGCTATAAAAATCGGCTGCTTTTTGGTTTAACAACTCCCAATCGGTTTCACCAGCAACTGCACAAGTTTTTTGAAAACGCTGTAAATAGTTAAACTCAGCTGTCATCATCCCACTACCAGTTACGATACCCCAACGCTCAGCATTAGCATCCATAGGCTTAATACCAGAATCAAGAAACGCTTGTTCAGCTGCTTCTAAAGCAAAATGGGTAAAATGCATTGCAAAACGATTATGCTTGGTTTTTTGATAAGTAGCTTGAAATGATTTAACCTCCGCAGCAATATACGTGGGAAAAGCCGACGCATCAAATTGCTTAATCGGTGCAATACCTGATTGGCCCGATAATAAACCTTTCCAAGTAGATTCCACATTATGGCCTAACGGCGAGACAACGCCTAAACCCGTTATAGCAACTCTTCTTTTACTCATTTAATTACCTTTGAGTCATCACAACATCTACAATACACACGCGTTTTTTGTCAACTTCACTACGAAATCTTAGAATTAACTGTTGTTCGCTTTTCTGCAAAACAGATACATAACAATACAGTACATCACCAGGATAAACAAACTCATTCATTTTGATCTTACGGAGTTCCGAGACTTGATACTGACCTTTAAAACTTGATTGTTGCAAAAATACTTGAGCTAAATGTAATTTACATTCTAATAATACTGTCATAGGCAAAACAGGATTATCAGGAAAATGATCAGGGAAATAAGGAGCGCTGCGACTAATGTGCTTCACAGCAGTCATCGATACGTCAGGCTCACACTGAATCAATTTATCAAATGCCATAGTAAGAGGCTTTAACGCAACCTGGTTAGTAAGCGCCTTGCCATCCACAAAAGATAACTCTAAGTAGTCAGACCACTCACCTGGACGATGAATTTCATTAAATTGTTGGCGAACCTCTTCTTTATTAATAAAATTTTCCATGGGCAATAAGGGCCCTAGCGCGCCTTCTACTGTAAAAACAACGTCATCGCCAACACGAGCAACACTATGGTACTCTACCGCATGCTCATCGAGGGAATCGATTATCGATTCAAGTAATAGCGTTTCGCCTACATAGGCTTGACGATATAGACGCGCAGAACTAACAATGCCTGCCACAGGACGCTTGGTAAACTCATTAGTAAACATCACATTCCAGGCAGCAAGCTGCCCTAATGTCTCACCAATCAGAGAAGAAGCAAAATAACCATGCCCCTGCTCATCTTTATATAAGTAGCCATCATCCTGAGTAATATGTTTAATACCGCGTATCATGCTACCAGGAACTAATTGTACTATTCGATCAACAAATAAAAAACGCATCAGGCAATAGATTCACAAGACTTTTGTGTACTTACAGCATTAACTACCAACTTACAAAATGTTTCTACTGTAAAAAGCATGGGTATTTCATTTACTTTTAAATTCGGTTTGAAATGTTGCTCTGGTACTTCAGTGAGGTATTTTTTAAGCGCATCCATTCCTTGTGCAGTTAATACGCCACCCTTTTCAAACTCATCTTCAGCAAGCGTGCCACGTGCATTTTTTTCAAGCTGCCCACGTGGAATTTTAATGCCAAATTCTTTTTCTAACTGAAACACAAGGTCAAGAAAATCGATTGATTCAGCACCTAAATCGGTAATTAAACGACTATTAAGATTTATCTCATCTTCATCAATAACAAGTACATCAGCGATAATTTCCCTTACCTTCGGGTAAACGCTTTCAACATTCATTTTATATCCTCAGAATTCTGCTAGATGGTAAATTTCAGGAGTATATCATAAAGATATAACGCCGAGCTATGCGTTATAGCGCAGTTAGAATAGAAGATTTATAGCAGAAACGCCTGGCTAAATCATTCAACCTACTTGACTATAACCTGCATCAACAACCAGCGTATGTGCATTAATCATTTTAGCTTCTGGCAAGCATAAAAGATAGATAGCATCAGCCACATCGTCTGGCGTTAATGGCCGAGATGATAATGAACGAGATTGTGCTTCATCAAGCAATTGTTCACGATTTGGAAAATGCTTTAACGCATCTGTATCGACAACGCCTGCAGAAACAGTATTAACCCGAATATCAAAAGGCGCTAATTCAAGGCTTAGTGCACGAACCAATGCTTCTAATGCTGCTTTGGACGCACCAATAAACGCATAATTAGGAATAGCTCGATGAGCACCTAGACTAGATAGAGCAATGACTGAACTGCCTTTAGGCATTAAATCTTTGCCTTCTTGCACTAAATGATTTAACGCTAAGGCATTGGTTTCTAAACACCAACGCCAGTGCTTAGTTGACATTTTTAATGCCGGCTTAAGAACGCCACTAGCAGCATTACTGACCAAAAAATGGAGTTCATTAAAGGTGTTACGAAACTGGGCAAACAAGTCTTTAACTGATTGCTGATCAGCAACATTTGCTTGAATTGCTATGGCTTTACGGCCAAGATTTTTAATATCAGCAAGCAATTGTTGTGCTTCATCAGAGCTATTGTAGTAAACAACAGCAACATCACAACCTGCCTTAGCTAGTTTGATTGCTGTAGCACGACCTATGCCGCGAGCCCCGCCAGTAATTAATGCAACTTTATTGGTAAAAACCAGACTCATACACTTGCCCTAATTTAAATAAGGGAAAACTACAGGGAATGTTCCCAGCTGTCAATGTTATGTTATTTTTAGGCTTTGAGCCCAACTTTGCCTAATAGCTCTATTTCTTTAAAATCTTATGTATGTGCACAACCACGCTTAGTTATTGATGATTTAAATAGGGCTATCCGTTATTTTTTGTTTCTTGCAGCTCTTTTTCCATTAATGCTAATGCCTGTCTTTTTATATTAAAATATGACTCCTCGCAAGAATCTCTAACCGTCTCTTTAGATACACACGTTGTGTAAATCGTATAAGCTAGTAACGCTTCAAGCACTTCTAAAATATCCCGTGCTTTGGCTTCATTCGTATAATGCTCATCATGACTTCCTGTTTCTTCAATATATTTTGAAATACCATCAAACATTTTATCTTTATAACTACTATTCATCGTTTACCCCTATCAAAACTCATAATAATTACTACGTTGTAGCAGGATATGGACTGTAATTAAGCTCTTGACAAACTTCTTCTAGCTTTTTGTGATCAGCAAAAAATCCTTGGCGATAACGGCCTGGATTTGTTGTAACAACAGGTATCGCTGCAAAATCGCTGGAATTATCATCAAATAACGCAGTCTCTTCTTGCGAGCGCCAAAAAGCATGAATAGGATTTAGCCCTTCAATAAAACGACTAGCAGAACGCGTGCAATCCTCTGAAACCTCTCGTATGTGATGCCCAACCCAAGATGTCTTATGTGAGATTGAGCGGCCTACTACTGTTAAGCTTTCTAAAGCGTGCTTACCAGCCCAAGTGGTTGCTCGATAAATACTACGTCCTGCGGTCTGCAAACTTTCTTTAAGATGATGACCAATAAAGCTCAAGGCTCTTGCTGGTGGTGTTATTAAAGTTTCTAAACATTCCCTCGCTTGGTGCGCAAACCAACCGACTGCCCGATGTAATGCACGTCCTACAGTTGCTAAGCTTTCTAAGCTGTGTCTGCCAACCCAGGTTGCTGCTCGATAAATACTACGGCCTGTCGTCTGCAACACTTCTTTAAGATGATGGCCAATAAAGCTCAAGGCTCTTGCTGGCGGTGTTATGACAGTCTCTAAACATTCTCTCGCTTGATGTTTTAACCAACCGGCAGCCCGATGAAGTGTACGCCCTAGGTTAGCTAAGCTTTCTAAACTGTGTGTGCCAACCCAGGTTGCTGCTCGATAAATACTGCGTCCTGTGGTTTGGAAGCTTTCTTTAAGGTGATGACCAATAAAACTTAATCCCCTGGCTATTGGCCTGGCGATGGTTTCTAAACATTCTCTAGCTTGGTGCTTGAACCAACCGGCTGACCGATAAAGTGCGCGTCCTATGGTCTCCATAACTTCCAAAGTGTGCCTACCAGTCCAAGTGACTGCTCGGTAAATGCTGCGCCCTATGGTTTGGAAGCTTTCTTTAAGATGATGACCAATAAAGCTTAATCCCCTAGCTATTGGCCTGACGATAGTTTCTAAGCATTCCTTAGCTTGGTGTTTTAACCAACCAGCCGCCCGATAAAATGTGCGGCCTATAGTTTCAACACCTTCTAAAGTGTGCTTGCAGGCCCAAGTAGCTGCTCGACGAATGCTGCGGCCTGCTGTCTGTAAGCCTTCTTTTAGATGATGACCAATAAAGCTTAATGCTCTTGCTATTGGCCTGGCGATGGTTTCTAAGCATTCTCTAGCTTGGTGTTTTAACCAACTAGCCGCCCGATAAAGTGTGCGCCCTAGGGACTCAATAGTTTCGAATATGTGCCTACCGACCCAAGTAGCTGCTCGATGAATACTACGTCCTGCGGTCTGCAAACCTTCTTTAAAATGATGACCCATGAAGCCTAAGGCTCGTGCTGGTGGTGTTAGTGCGGTTTCTAAACATTCTCTCGCTTGATGCTTTAACCAACCGACAGCTCGATAAAGTGTGCGTCCAAGAGTCTCAATAGTTTCTAAAGTATGCTTACCTGCCCAAGTGGCTACTCGATAAATACTGCGGCCTGTTGTCTGCAAACCTTCTTTAAGATGATGGCCGGTAAAGCTTAATATATTGATAATTGGTCTGCTTAAGGTGTCTAGGCTTTCCCTAACGTGATGTTTTAACCACCCGGCGGCCCGATAAAGCGTGCGCCCAATGGTAGTTAAGCTTTCTAAAGCATGTATTCCTACCCAGGTACTAGCACGATATATTTTGCGAGTAGCTGCTTGCATACCCTCTTCTAAACCATACCACAGTGTTTGAAAAGGACGGTAAACGTAAGCTGTAGAACCGTATATCGTGTTTGCTATAAATTTTGCAACATTAGACCTGATTCTTGCCTGTCTTAAATCAAACTGTCTATCTTCAGCGTTTCTTTCAGTTTGTAGATCATGCCAAAATTGTGCCCATGTTTCTAATCTAATTTTATCCTCATCAGCATGACGTTCTTCTCGCTTTTGCCAATATTGTTCACGCTCGCGTTTTCTCTCTGCATCTTCTTTTTCATGCTGTGCTTGACGTTGTTGCCAAAACTTAGCACGCTCTTCGGGGCGCGCAGCATCTTCTTTCTCATGCCTTTCCGTGCGTGCTTGCCAAAAGTCTTTCCGCTCTTGGCTTCTTGTCTTATCTTCCTGACTATGTTGCTCTTTACGATTAGCCCAATATTGTTCGCGCTCGCGTTCTCTCTCTGCATCTTCTCTTTCATGCTGTGTTTGACGTTGTTGCCAAAACTTAGCACGCTCTTCGGGGCGCGCAGCATCTTCTTTCTCATGCCTTTTCGTGCGTGCTTGCCAAAAGTCTTTCCGCTCTTGGCTTCTTGTCTTATCTTCCTGACTATGTTGCTCTTTACGATTAGCCCAATATTGTTCGCGCTCGCGTTCTCTCTCTGCATCTTCTCTTTCATGCTGTGCTTGACGTTGTTGCCAAAACTTAGCACGCTCTTCGGGGCGCGCAGCATCTTCTTTCTCATGCCTTTCTGTGCGTGCTTGCCAGAAGTCTTTCCGCTCTTGGCTTCTTGTCTTATCTTCCTGACTATGTTGCTCTTTACGATTAGCCCAATATTGTTCGCGCTCGCGTTCTCTCTCTGCATCTTCTCTTTCATGCTGTGTTTGACGTTGTTGCCAAAACTTAGCACGCTCTTCGGGGCGCGCAGCATCTTCTTTCTCATGCCTTTCCGTGCGTGCTTGCCAAAAGTCTTTCCGCTCTTGGTTTCTTGTCTTATCTTCCTGACTATGTTGCTCTTTACGATTAGCCCAATATTGTTCGCGCTCGCGTTCTCTCTCTGCATCTTCTCTTTCATGCTGTGTTTGACGTTGTTGCCAAAACTTAGCACGCTCTTCGGGGCGCGCAGCATCTTCTTTCTCATGCCTTTCCGTGCGTGCTTGCCAAAAGTCTTTCCGCTCTTGGCTTCTTGTCTTATCTTCCTGACTATGTTGCTCTTTACGATCAACCCAATATTGTTCGCGCTTGCGTTCTCTCTCTGCATCTTCTCTTTCATGCTGTGCTTGACGTTGTTGCCAAAACTTAGCGCGCTCTTCGGGGCGCGCAGCATCTTCTTTCTCATGCCTTTCCGTGCGTGCTTGCCAGAAGTCTTTCTGCTCTTGGCTTCTTGTCTTATCTTCCTGACTATGTTGCTCTTTACGATTAGCCCAATATTGTTCGCGCTCGCGTTTTCTCTCTGCATCTTCTCTTTCATGCTGTGTTTGACGTTGTTGCCAAAACTTAGCACGCTCTTCGGGGCGCGCAGCATCTTCTTGATGGTGTCTCGTTGCTCGGTTTTCCCAGAATTTCTGCCGCTCTTCGATTCTCGTCTTATCTTCCTGAGCATGCTCCTCTTTACGAGAGGCCCAATATTGGTGCGACTGATCAATGCGAAGTTTATATTCTTCTTTATGTCGTAGTTTGCGCGCTTGCCAAAAATCAGACCGTTCTAAAGCCCGCTCCTCATCCTCAGCTCGCCAAGCACTATCAACTCGCAAATCAACATATAATTGGCCATATTTAGCTTTATTTTCATCAGCTTCCCATATGTTTTCTGGGCCTACAACGTCATACAAGCGCGCTCTGATTAGATCGAGATTTCGTGTTCTTCCCCACATATTTTTATTACTCACAAAATTTAAGCTACTTTTTAGGGCTTGAAATATAACATTTGATCAAATAGGGATCAAACATTTTATATAACGAGCTAATACAACTTTAATTAAACAACAGAGGAATTTCTGAAACATATTTCTTCTAAATCATTTATTTAGGCTATTGAATGTTGGATAGGTGATCCGGGTTAATTTGCAAATTTCATCCCCATCTTGGTACAAAAGAAAAGTGTTTAATTAATTTCAGAAGTCATGCCGAAGCTCTCAAAATAGGCTTAAATTTCTCGCATACGGAAAAACAGCTTGTACAGAGAAGCTCAACTTTGTACTATTTCACGATCGGTCTAGTATTTTTAATTTACATGAAATATTCCTGGTCAAAAAGTGTCTTTCCCATTGCCGCTATTTTTTCATTTCGCATGTTAGGCCTGTTCATGCTCATTCCAGTATTTACAGTGTTTGCTACAGGACTACATCATGCAACGCCTACTTTAATTGGTATAGCTTTAGGTAGCTATGGTTTAAGTCAAGGGCTGTTACAAATGCCTTTTGGTATGTTGTCAGATTACTATGGTAGAAAGAGAGTTATTGCTACTGGCTTAATTTTATTCGCGATAGGTAGTTTAGTAGGCGCATTAACAGATTCTATTTATGGCATGATTGTAGCTCGCATATTGCAAGGCATGGGCGCTATAGGCAGTGTATTGATTGCATTAGTTGCCGATTTAACTGCTGATGAAGAGCGAACTAAAGCAATGGCGGTTATTGGCATGACCATTGGTATTTCCTTTAGCGTGGCTATGGTATTAAGTCCTGCTGTTGCACATTATTATGGCTTAGCAGGTATTTTTTATTTAACAGCGGCGTTAGCCCTTGCAGGCTTAGTAATGCTTTATGGCGTTATTCCTAATCCTGAGCAGCAGCGTTTTCATACAGACAGTGAAGCAAATGTTTCCTTATTAAAAACCACAATCACCAATCGCCACTTGCTACGCTTAAACTTAGGCATCTTCTTGCAGCATTTTATTCTTACTGCCACGTTTTTTGCCTTACCATTATTGCTACAGCAGCAACTTAACGTAGGTCATTTAACTCACCAATGGCATTTTTATCTACCTTTAATGGTGCTCTCCTTTATCTTGATGGTACCGCTTATTTATTTTGCTGAGAAAAAAAGATTAATTAAGCCTATTTTCTTATTAGCTGTTTTTCTAACACTAAGCGCTCAATTTTTCTTAGCCTTTACCTATAATCACTTCCTGAGCTTATGTTTATTAATGCTTTTATATTTTACCGCTTTTAATATCCTTGAAGCGAGCTTGCCTTCACTGATATCCAAACAAGCGAGTGCAAACAGTAAAGGTACTGCCATGGGAGTTTATTCAAGCTGCCAGTTTTTAGGTATCTTTATTGGTGGTTTTATGGCAGGCATTTTATATCAGTATTTAACCGTTAAGGCTATTTTTATTACGAATGCTTTGCTAGGATTAGCATGGCTGATTATCGCTTTACCTATGAATGCCTATTTATACCAAGTGACTGTTATTCTTACAAAACCTAAGATCAATCAAGCAAAAGAAATAGAATTAATCAAAATCCTCCAAACTTTATCGGGTGTAATTAATGTAAGTGTTCTGGAAAAAGAAAATACTATTTATTTAAAAGTAGATAAAGCATCTTATGTACCTGGAAGTGCTGAAAAAAATCTACAACAGTTTTTAGAATTTTCAAGTGATAATCTACAACTTTCCTATTGATTAATACACTGAGTAGATTATCACTGATAAAACTTCGAAAATGAGCTAAGATTGGCTATAATATTTGTTCTAACTATCTCGCATTTAGGAGAATTTAATGGCTCGTGGAATTAATAAAGTCATTCTCATAGGTAATGTTGGTAGCGATCCGGAAGTCAGATACATGCCTAACGGAAATGCTGTTACTACTTTATCAATAGCAACCAGTGAAACGTGGAAAGATAAGCAAAGTGGCGATAAGCAAGAGCGTACCGAATGGCATCGTGTCGTCTGCTTTAATCGCTTAGGAGAAATTGCTGGCGAATATGTACGTAAAGGCTCTAAATTATATATTGAAGGCAGCTTACGTACGCGTAAATGGCAGGATCAACAAGGCCAAGATCGGTATACCACTGAGATTATCGCAACAGATGTACAAATGCTTGATACTAAAGGAGGAAGCTCTGTTAATTATGACGATAGCCAGCTAGCGCCCCCTCAAAATCAGCAGCAACCATCTTATCAGCCAACCAATCGTAAAAATCCATCGGAAGATGCATTCGCTGAATTAGATGATGACATTCCGTTTTAAAAGTTAGCATAAATAACGTTACGACCTCGTTAATGGATTGCTCTAAGTGCTACCTATTCGTTCATTTTAAGCGAAGACAATCCTTTAACCTGCTCATGTAGTAACACTACTCATTTTTTCAACATGCTTGCAATCAGCCTGAACTATTGAGCAACTGCTTATCTAGCTCAACTATATTTAAGCCTTTCTCCTTTTTAAGGAAGGTAGTTAATATTTTATAGGTGTCATAGTTTTCAGGAGTTTGGGTAGCTTTATGCATTAATAAGGGCAGCTCATGTTTATTGTTCACAGTGCCTATGTGACGCCAATGTTGAAAAACTGAATACTGAGTCATCTTATTAATTTTATTTTCTTCCTTTATAGCAATTGCCCCATTAAATGGCCAATCTTCTCGCTTAAACTGTTGTAATGCAGCCGAAACACGCTGATTATAAGCCTCATGCACTTCGCTTTGTATACAAGCACCTTGGCATCTTTTTAATTGATAAGAAAAACAAGCCTGATTTGCTTGCTCTAAACCACATAATTTCGGACAAAGTCCAAACTCCTTCACCCATTGCAAAAGCTTTTTCTTAGCAGCACTCATACTTCTAAACGCACCAAATAACTCGCTTACTGCAAGTTCGCATTCCTCATCAACTGTTGCCTGCGTAGCAGTTAAATGTAAATAACCTTGTGTTTGGGTAACTTTTATAGCGACTATATTTTTCTTTTTTCGCAACCTTCGATTATACAAAGGCATTTTTTCTTTAATTAGAGCAGACTCTAATAGTAAGGCGCTTAATTCGCCTGCAGTAGGAATAATTTCAATATGCTTAACTTGTTGCGATAAAGCAAACTCTTTTGCATGCGTATGATCAGATTGAAAATGAGATAATATTCGCTGTCGCAATGAAATACTCTTACCAATATATAAAGGTAATAACCTTTCATCACCATAAAAAATGTAAACTCCAGGTGATTCCGGAAACGTATTAAGGTTGGTTATAAGGGTAGCCGGCACACTTGGTTGTTGATAAATTTTTTTAGCTTGGTCTAATACGTCTAACATGGAAAAATTATTAAAAATCTGGCTTACTAATTTCTGTAATAAATTAACGTCGCTTTGCGCGCGATGTAGCGTGCCAGATTGCAGGCCAAAGGCCTGGGCTAAAGAGGCTAAGTTATAATGCTTAAGACCTGGATATAGCGCCCGAAATAATTTAATCGTACATAATATAGGAGGGTGAAAATTTATGCCTATTCGCTTAAAGGCGTTTTTTAGAAATCCGAAATCAAAGCGAGCATTATGGGCGACTAAAACACATCCTTGTAGTAGCAAAATTAATTCTTCTGCAATTATATTAAATTTTGGGGCATTATTAACTAGGCCATTACTAATTCCTGTTAATTGACTGATTGGCTCAGGAATAGTACGCTCAGGCTTAATTAAGCTATGCCAAGTTGCTTCTATACCTTTTTCAGTTAATATAATGACAGCAATTTCTGTAATTTTATCTCGAATAATATGCAAGCCTGTTGTTTCAATATCTACTAAGGCCCATCTAAAGCTAGGTTGCATGTTACTCCACCCTCATTAGATAAAATAAACGAGCACTCAGTATAATTTTTTTAATAAAAGAAAGCACCTAAATTGGATGAAGAAAGTATTACGATTAAAACTTCTTAATAGGATAGAAGCATCGTAGTTATCTATATAATTTGATCTGATTTTAGGAGATTAACAGTTTAATACTTTTTGAATAAAATATATCTAAATAGATTATTAGAGAATTTGAAGGCATAAAAAAACCCACCAGCGGTGGGTTTTCTCAATATGCTTTATTCGTTTTCAGACTCATCATCCGTTTGAATAGGACGGTCAACAAGTTCAACTACAGCCATAGGCGCATTATCACCAGGACGGAAACCGCATTTTAAAATACGTATATAACCGCCTGGGCGCTCAGCGAAACGAGGTCCTAAAGTAGCAAAAAGCTTACCAACAGCACTTTTTGAGCGTAGCTTATCAAATACATGCCTTCTAGAAGCCACAGAGTCCTTTTTACTGACAGTAATCAGAGGCTCTATATAACGGCGTAACTCTTTCGCTTTAGGAAGCGTGGTTTTGATTAATTCATGTTCAATTAAAGAGCAGCACATGTTTGAAAACATTGCCTTACGATGGCTGCTAGTTCGGCTAAAATTTCGGCCGGCATTACGGTGACGCATCTTAAACTCCTAATATTAATCGCCTAGATTAGCTGGAGGCCAATTTTCAAGTTTCATTCCTAAAGACAGTGATCGTGAAGCAAGCACGTCTTTAATTTCAGTAAGTGACTTTTTACCTAAGTTAGGCGTCTTTAACAATTCATTTTCAGTTTTCTGTACTAAATCACCAATATAGTAAATGTTCTCAGCTTTTAAGCAATTGGCAGAACGTACAGTAAGTTCCAAATCATCCACAGGTCTTAATAGAATAGGATCAAAATCATTACGTTCTTTTTGATCAGCACGGGATTCTTCAAACTTCATATCAACAAAAGCATGTAGCTGACGTTGTAATATGGAAGCAGAAATCCGAATAGCTTCTTCGGGATCTAGCGTACCATTAGTGTATAGATCGATAGTCAATTTATCTAAGTCAGTACGATTCTCAACACGAGCACTGTCTACAAAGTAAGCAACTTTTATAACAGGAGAAAAACTATTGTCTAACTTCAATTTGCCAACAGATTTCTGAGCAACTTCTTCTTCAAAAACAGTATTAAAATTTTCAGCAGAATGAAAGCCAATTCCACGCTCAACTTTCATGGTCATATTTAACGTGCCATTTTCATTTAAGGTAGCAATCACAAGCTCAGGATTAATAATTTCTTGATCAGTCGACAACTCGATATCCCCGGCAGTAACTACACAGGGCCCAACTTTATTTAAAGTTAACGTTGCTTCTCTACCAGAACCAATCTTAATAGCAACTTCCTTTAAATTTAAAAGAATATCAACGACATCTTCGCGAACACCTTCAATCGTACTATATTCATGCAAAACACCTGCAATCGATACTTCAGTAATTGCCCAACCAGGCATAGAAGATAAAAGAATTCTGCGTATTGCATTTCCTAAAGTATGACCATACCCACGCTCTAAAGGCTCAAGTACAATACGAGAATGATATTTTGAATTCGCCTGTACCTTAAGTACAGTAGGTGTCAGCATTTCATTAATTTCATACATTAGACAATGTCTCCAGATCTTACTTAGAGTAAAGTTCTACAACTAAATTGACGTTAAAATCAGATGACAAGTCATTGATACTAGGAGCAGAAACAAATGTACCTTTTAACAAGTTAGAGTCTACTGTCAACCAATCACATGGTGCTCTTTGCTCGGATAAAGCAATAGCTGCTTTAATACGGCCTTGCTCTTTAGCTCTCTGACGGACAGCAATAACATCCCCAGGATTAACGATATACGCTGGAATATTCACTACTTTATCATTTACTAAAATCGCTTTATGACTAACAAGTTGTCTTGCTTCAGCACGGGTACTTGCAAAACCCATCCGATAAACAATGTTATCTAGACGGCTTTCTAGCAAAATCATTAGGTTTTCACCCGTAGATCCTTTTTTACGTGCAGCTGCTTTATAATAATTACGGAATTGTTTTTCCAATACCCCGTAGTAACGGCGTAATTTTTGTTTTTCACGTAATTGAAGACCATAATCACTTAAGCGAGGCTTCACGCCACCATGCTGGCCTGGTAATTTATCTAATTTACATTTTGACTTTAAATCACGCACCGCACTTTTAGTAAGAAGATCCACGCCTTCTCTACGCGATAGTTTACATTTGGGACCTAGATATCTAGCCATTATTACTCCTGAGTCTTAAACGCGACGTTTTTTAGGTGGCTTGCAACCATTATGTGGTATGCCCGTAACATCGGTAATTTCAACAATTTTGAAATCTTGTGATATTAACTCACGAATTGTCGATTCGCGTCCTGGTCCAGGGCCATGGACAAATACAGCCACAGATTTCATACCATATTCTTTAGCAACTGTAGAAGCACGTTCAGTAGCAACTTGGGCAGCATATGGCGTACTTTTTCTAGAGCCGCGGAAACCAGAGCCGCCTGAAGTAGCCCAACAAAGTGCGTTACCTTGCCTGTCTGTGAAAGTAACAATTGTGTTGTTAAATGACGCATGCACATGCACGATGCCGTCTGAAACCACGCGTTTAACTTTTTTTCTGGTCTTTTGTTGTTTAGCTTTTGGTGTAGCCATCTTAATTTCCTAAAATAATTATTTACTTACGCCTTTGCGACGACCTTTACGGGTACGGGCATTCGTTTTAGTGCGTTGTCCACGTAAGGGTAAACCACGACGATGGCGTAAGCCACGATAACAACCTAGGTCCATTAGACGCTTAATATTCATCGTAACAACGCGGCGCAAATCTCCTTCGACTGTCATTTTTGCAATTTCAGTCCGTAACGCCTCAAGTAACTCTTCAGAAACTTGTGAAACTTTAGTGGCGGGATCAACTCCTACAGTTTTACATAATTCTTGAGAAGTTGTTTTACCAATGCCATATATTGACGTTAACGCAATTACAATATGTTTGTTATCCGGTATATTTACACCTGCAATACGAGCCATTAATCTCTCCGTACGTTATTTTGCTCTGCCAGAAAGGGACAGAAGAATACTATTATATTGATACAAAATCAAGCAATAATTAGCCCTGCTTTTGCTTATGCCTTGCATCCTTACAAATAACACGAATTGTTCCATTTCTTTTAATAATTTTACAATTTCGGCATAGGCGCTTGACTGATGCTCTAACTTTCATTCATAACTCCAAATAAATATTATAAAAGACCAGGCAGCTTGGTGCCTCTAAAATTGGCCTTTTTCATCAAAGAATCATATTGCTGAGTCATTAAATGGGCTTGTACTTGAGCTACAAAGTCCATGATTACGACGACAATGATTAAAAGTGAAGTCCCGCCAAAATAAAAAGGAACATGCCAGGTATACATCAAAATTTGTGGTAACAAACAGACTAATACTAAATAGATAGCACCTATTAATGTTAATCGTGTCATAACTGAATCAATGTATCGAGTAGTTTGCTCACCGGGACGAATACCAGGAATATAAGCGCCAGACTTCTTTAAATTATCAGCGGTATCTTTAGGGTTAAAAACTAAAGCCGCATAAAAAAATGCAAAGAATAAAATAGCCGCAGCATATACGATTAAATAAAGGGGTTGACCCGGGGAAAGAGCCATACCAATATCTGCTAGCCAATCCATGCCTTTACCTTTAGCAAAAAACTGAGCCAAAGTAGCCGGTAATAAAATAATGCTTGAAGCAAAAATAGGCGGGATTACTCCAGACATATTTATTTTTAAAGGCAAATGACTTGTTTGAGCTGCATAAACCTTACGACCATGAGTACGTTGGGCATAATTAACTCGAATACGTCGCTGTGCCCGCTCCATAAAGACAACAAATCCTGTTACAACAACTACAACAACAGCAATAATAATTAATGTTAAGGCTTGCATTTGTCCTTCTCTAACCTGTTGAAAAACAGATGCGAGAGCATGCGGCATACTAGAAACAATCCCTGAAAATATAATGAGAGATATACCATTGCCAACACCTTTCTCGGTAATTTGCTCACCTAACCACATTAAAAACATTGTGCCGGTTACTAAGGTAATCACTGCAGTAAAATAGAAAAATATATCTGCATGCAAAGCGATATTCTGACCTGCTAACCAGCGTGCCATACCTAACGACTGAAAAACAGATAAAATTAAGGTCAAATAGCGTGTATATTGATTAATTTTCCGGCGCCCTGATTCACCCTCTTTCTTTAATTGTTCTAGTTTTGGCGAAACAACTGAAAAAAGCTGAATAATAATTGACGCAGAAATATAAGGCATTATACCAATAGCAAACACTGTGACACGCGATAGCGCACCACCAGAAAACATATTAAACAAGCCAAATATTGTATTCTGTTGCTCGCCAAAGAAATTAGCTAATTTTTGGGGATCAAGGCCAGGCACAGGAATATGGGCACCTAATCGATACACCAGAATACCGAGAACTACGAACAAAAGCCGAGCTTTTAATTCTGCCAATCCACCTTTAGATTGGCTAGTTAATTGTTTTTTGCTATTCATATTAATCTTCTATACTTCCACCTGCTTGTTCGATCGCAGAGCGGGCTCCTTTTGTTACACGAAGACCTTTAATTTTAAGAGCGGTTGTTATCTCACCAGAAAGAATAACTTTTACCTCTTTAATTGATTTATTGATTAGGCCATGTTGTTTTAATACATTAATATCTACAGTATCAGTAGCTAATTTTGCTAATTCAGATAATGTAATTTCATCAACTAGCTTTGCAGCCTTTGATTTAAAGCCCATTTTTGGTAAACGTCTCTGAATGGGCATTTGACCGCCTTCAAAGTTAATTTTATGAAACCCACCAGCACGTGCTTTTTGTCCTTTATGGCCTTTTCCACAGGTCTTACCTAGGCCGGAACCAATGCCACGACCAACACGGCGCTTAGCAGTGCGTGAGCCAAATTCTGGGGAAAGTGAATTTAAGTTCATTTAAGCACACTCCTCGACTTTTAATAAGTAATCAACTGCATTCACTAAACCACGAATTGCAGGATTGTCTGCATGAATAACAGAGCTGTTCAATTTACCTAAACCAAGCTGTTTAACAATGTGAACATGCTTTGGCTTACGACCAATAGTGCTTTTAATCAAAGTAATTTTAATATTTTTACTCATGCTGATCTGCCGTTATTTGTTCAATAGTTTTACCGCGCTTCGCTGCAACGTAATCAGGTGTGCCAATATTAGTTAAAGCGCCAATTGTAGCTCTTACAATATTACTAGGGTTTGTAGAACCAATGCTTTTAGCTAATATATTTTGCACGCCTAGAACTTCTAATACTGCCCGCATAGCACCACCGGCAATAATACCTGTTCCTTCGCTAGCTGGCTTCATGAATACTTTTGAAGCACCATAATTCCAAGTAATTTCATGATGAATAGTATTTCCGGCTAGAGAAATATAAGTCATGTTCTTTCTCGCTTGCTCCATTGCCTTTTGAATAGCTATAGGAACTTCACGTGCTTTACCACGGCCAAAGCCAACTTTGCCTTTGCCATCACCAATTACAACTAAAACAGCAAAACCAAAAACACGACCGCCTTTTACAACTTTTGCTGTACGAGTAACGGCAACTAATTTTTCTTGGTAGCCTTCGTTTACTTTAGAATCATCAAATACCATCACTTTTCCTTTAAAAATTCAAACCAGCTGCACGCGCGCCATCAGCTAATGCTTTAACGCGACCATGATACTTATAGCCAGAGCGGTCAAATGCCACATCACTAATTTTCTTAGCCTTAGCCCTTTCACCAAGTAATTTTCCAACTTGATGTGATTGCTCAACTTTAGTGCCGCTTAAAGAAGACTTTAATTCAGTATCAAGGGTTGAACAAGAAACTAAAACGATGTCTCCATTCTCTCCCCCAACAACTATCTGAGAATAGATGTTGCATGCACTACGATAAACAACAAGACGGGGCCTGTCAGAATTTCTCTGAATAGCTTTAGCTTTCATGCCGCGTCGAATGCGTGAAGTTCGTATACTCATTTTTAAACCCTATTTCTTCTTAGCTTCTTTACGAGCTATATGTTCGCCAGCATATTTGACCCCTTTACCTTTATAAGGCTCTGGCTTTCTTATTGCGCGAATTTCAGCAGCAACTTGGCCTAATAATTGCCTGTCAATACCACGTAAATTTATAGTGGTATTATTGGGGGTTTCGGCTGTTACACCTTCTGGCAACTTATATTCAACAGGATGAGAGAAACCTAAAGATAAATTTAGATTTTTCCCACTCGCTTGCGCCCGATATCCTACTCCAACTAGCTCCAGTGTAATTGTAAATCCTTCAGTTACACCTCTAACCATATTATTGAGCAACGCTCGAGCTGTGCCTGCATGTGCCCATGCATTCGGGTCTTTTGACGCAGGCTTGAATGTTACTACATTTGAACCGTCAGTGGAGATGTCAACCAATTTATTAAAAGACTGGGATAACTCTCCTTTTGGCCCTTTAACGGTCATAGTACTTTTTGTTACAGTTAACCCTACATTTGCGGGTAGGGATATTGGGGCCTTTGCTACTCTTGACATATCATTCCTCGCAACTTTTAAGCTACTTCACAAAGTATTTCACCACCAACACGCTTAGATTTCGCCATAATATGAGTCATGACCCCTTTTGAGGTAGATAAAATGGCAATTCCAAATCCAGGTATAGCTGATAATTCGTTAAATGGTTTATAAACTCTTAAGCCAGGTCGACTTATGCGATCAATCCGCTCAATAACAGGCCTACCGTGATAATATTTTAAATCGATAGTCATGCTTTTAATATTATTCTTAGTAGACTCAACACTATAATCTAGTATGTAGCCTTCCTCTTTTAATACGCGAGCAATTTCCTCTTTCAGTTTTGATGAATGAAGAGAAACGCTTCGATGTTTCGCTTGCTGGCCGTTTCTAATTCGGGTCAGCATATCAGCTACGGGGTCATGCATACTCACACTTTTTCTCCAATAGTCTAAACATTACCAGCTCGATTTACGACCACCAGTAACATTGCCATTCATTAATTGTTGCCGTAAGCAAATTCTACAAAGCCCAAACTTTCTATATACGGCGTGAGGTCGGCCACATTGTTGGCATCGAGTGCTATGACGGACGGGATTAGAATTAACAGGTAGCTTTGCTAACTGTGCTTGCGCATCCATCACTGCATCAAAATCTTTGGAAGATTTGATTAAGACTTTTAATTCAGTTCGTCTTTTTCTATACTTTTCAACTAGCTTTGCACGCTTTTTTTCTCGTTCAAGCATTGATTTTTTAGCCACGGTAATACCCTTCTTTAATGTTTGTCTCTGTCTTTTAAAGGCAGGTTAAATGCTTCTAATAAAGCTTTTGCCTCTTCGTTAGTTTTAGCACTAGTAGTTATACAGATATCTAAACCTCTAATGCCATCGGTTTTATCAAAGTCAATTTCTGGGAAAACGATCTGTTCGCTTAATCCCATACTATAGTTTCCAGTACCATCAAATGACTTAGGGCTCAAACCTCTAAAGTCACGAACTCGTGGTAGAGCAATACTGATTAACCTATCCAGAAACTCATACATGTTGTCCTTTCTCAAAGTGACTTTACACCCAATTGGCCAACCTTCACGAATTTTAAATCCAGCTAAAGATTTACGCGCTTTAGTCACGACTGGTTTTTGACCAGCAATTAAAGTCATGTCTTCAACAGCATGATTCATAACTTT
This sequence comes from Legionella beliardensis, assembly GCF_900452395.1. NCBI lineage: Bacteria > Pseudomonadati > Pseudomonadota > Gammaproteobacteria > Legionellales > Legionellaceae > Legionella > Legionella beliardensis. The sequence goes on along the minus strand of NZ_UGNV01000001.1, from coordinate 310,404 downwards.
TTTATCGCCTACGGCTTCACCAACGCCCATATTTAAAGTAATTTTAACAATTTTAGGGACTTGCATTATGCTTTTGTAGCCGAACTTCTTCATCATCAAGTCCACTACTTCGCTTCTATAATATTCTTTAAGTCTTGCTCTTGCCATTTCCCGTCACCTAACTAGATTAAGTCAACTACTTCATTATTAGATTTGAAGTATCTAACCTTGTGTGTTTTACCATCTTTTTCTAAGATTTTAAAACCTACTTTATCTGCTTTCTTAGAAGCAGGGTTGTACAACGCAACATTAGAAATATGTAACGGTGCTTCAATAGAGCGAATGCCGCCTTTATCATTAATTTGAGGATTAGGCTTAACATGCTTTTTTAATAAATTGGCGCCTTCAACAACCACGGAATCACCAAATACACGGGTTACTTTGCCAATATGCCCTTTGCTTTTACCAGTGATAACAATGACTGTATCGCCAGAACGGATACGTTTCATAATTTTATCCTTTTACAATACTTCTGCTGCTAAAGAGATAATCTTCATAAATTTTTCTCTTAACTCGCGTACTACCGGACCAAATATACGGGTACCAATAGGCTCATTTTGGTTATTTAAAAGAACAGCAGCGTTTCCATCAAAACGAATTAGCGAGCCATCATCACGGCGTACGCCCTGGCTAGTTCTAACCACTACAGCCTTCATAACTGCACCCTTTTTTACCTTACTTCTAGGAATAGCATCTTTTATACTTACTTTGATGACATCCCCAACTCGTGCGTAGCGTCGATGAGAGCCGCCTAACACTTTGATACACATCACTTTGCGTGCGCCGCTATTATCAGCAACATCAAGCACCGTCTGCATTTGTATCATAATAAACTCCAGTTCCTAATACGACCAGAAAAAGGTGGCTGATTATATCAGCCCTTTTAATATTTTAAAAGTCGATTACTACATATTAAGAAATAACTTCAACAAGAACCCAACTTTTTGTTTTTGAGAGAGGGCGCGATTCACGAATTTTAACCGTGTTACCAATCTTACCTACTTCATTTTCATCATGGGCATGTAGCTTCGTTCTTCTCTTCATAATTTTGCCGTACTTGGGATGCTTTACCGTGCGTTCGACCATGACTACAATAGTTTTTTGCATCTTATCGCTAACGATTTTTCCAACCAGCGTTCTGGCATTAGATTCACTATTCTTCGACATAAGTCTTTCCAACCTTTTCCGTCATAATTGTTTTTACTCTAGCAATGGCTTTTCTTGCTTCCTTAATAGGATGAGTTTTATCTAACAAACCATTTGCTTTTTTCATTCTTAACTTAAATTGTAACTTTCTTATATCAATCAACTCTTCGTTTAATTGATCTAAAGAAAGCTCTCTTAACTCACTAATGTTTTTCATTACATCACCTTCCGCTCTTCAAAGATCACTTTGAAAGGTAATTTTGCTTTTGCTAGATTAAAAGCTTCCATAGCAAGTTCTCTAGTCACACCTTCCATTTCAAATAATACTTTGCCAGGTTGAATTTGCGCAACCCAGTATTCAACACTACCTTTACCTTTACCTTGTCGAACTTCCAAAGGCTTTTGGGTAATTGGCTTATCAGGAAAAACGCGAATCCAGATTTTTCCGCCCCGCTTAATGTGACGAGTCATTGCTCTTCGAGCAGCTTCGATTTGGCGCGCAGTTAAACGTCCTCGCTCTAGCGCCTTTAATCCAAACTCACCAAAACTAACCTTATTGCCTGTCAATGCCAGGCCACGGTTACGACCTTTCATTTGTTTTCTATATTTAGTACGTTTAGGCTGTAACATGATCACCAATCCTCATTCATTTACTGCTTTCAACAGCACGATTTTTTTGTGGCAGTATTTCACCTTTAAAGATCCATACCTTAACGCCAATAATACCGTATGTTGTTTTTGCTTCTGCAGTACCATAATCAACATCTGCTCGGAATGTATGCAATGGGACACGGCCTTCACGATACCATTCGCTACGAGCAATCTCAGCTCCACCAAGACGTCCACTCACGCAAATTTTAATTCCTTTCGCGCCAGCCTTCATAGCTGAAGTCACAGCTCGCTTCATAGCCCTTCTAAACATTACTCGTTGCTCTAATTGTTGAGCAATACTTTCAGCAACCAGGATAGAATCAAGTTCTGGTTTACGAACTTCTTCAATGTTTAAATGAACAGGCACGTTTAATTTAGCTGCAATTTCACTGCGAATGCCTTCAATACTGCCACCTTTTTTACCAATTAAGACGCCTGGTCTAGCACACTCGATAGTCACGACTGCATTGCTTGCTGGCCTTTCAATTTTAATTCGGCTAACGGCAGCACTCGCGTATTTTTTCTTAAGTTCTTTTCTTAAGTTAATGTCTTCGTTTAATAATTTGGCATAAGTTTTACTGGCATACCATTTTGAATCCCAGTCTTTTGTTATACCTAAACGAATACCTATTGGGTTTACTTTTTGTCCCATTATGCTATACCCCGTCAGATACTTTAATTAAAATATGGCAATTGCGCTTGCAAATGCGATTGGCCCTTCCTTTAGCACGCGGACTAATTCTTTTCAAAGTAGCAGCTTCATCCACGCAGACAGTTCCAACTTTTAACTCATCAATATCAGCACCATTATTATTTTCAGCATTAGCAATGGCTGATTCTAATAATTTTAGCATGAGCGCTGCTCCTTTTTTGGGAGTAAAGCGCAATACGTCAAGTGCCTTTGAGACGCTTAAACCGCGAATCAAATTCGCGATTAATCTAGCTTTCTGTGCGGACAGACGTGCATTACTTAATTTAGCTGTAACTTGCATCATGACCTCTTATTTACCTTTAGCCTTTCTGTCACCAGAATGCGCTTTAAATGTTCGAGTCGTAGCAAACTCGCCTAATTTGTGACCGACCATATTATCAGTAATGTAGACAGGAACATGAACCTTACCGTTATGTACGGCAATAGTATGCTCAATCATTTCAGGAATTATTGTCGAACGTCTGGACCAAGTTTTAATTGGTTTTTTAGACTTTGTCTGATTCGCCAATTCTATCTTCTTTAATAAGTGTCGATCAATGAATGGACCTTTTCTTATGGAACGTGGCACCTTAATATCCTCTTAACTAATTATTTCTTTTTGCGTCGTCTTACAATAAAGCGATCAGTACGTTTATTGCTCCTTGTCTTATATCCTTTTGTAGGCACACCCCAAGGTGTTACAGGATGACGACCGCCTGAAGTTCTTCCCTCACCTCCTCCATGTGGATGATCAACTGGGTTCATAGCAACACCACGTACAGTAGGTCTAATGCCTCGCCAACGCTTAGCACCAGCTTTTCCTAATTTGCGTAAGCTATGCTCACTGTTGCTAACTTCGCCAATTACGGCACGACATGAAGTTAATACTTTACGCATTTCACCAGAACGAAGCTTCAATGTTGCATAAGAACCTTCTTTTGCGACAATCTGGCCGCCGCACCCTGCACTGCGTAGCAATTGAGCACCCTTACCAGGCTTTAGCTCTACACAATGAATAGTTGTTCCAACAGGAATATTTCTTAGTGGCAGGCAATTACCTATACTGATGGGAGAATCTTCACCACTAACTATAATGCTACCAACTTCTAAATTAGTTGGAGCAATGATATAACGGCGCTCACCATCTTTATAAGCAATAAGAGCAATGAGAGCTGAACGATTAGGATCATACTCTAAACGCTCAACTTTGCCTTCAATGCCATCTTTATTGCGTTTAAAGTCAATTACTCTATATTTGCATCTTGCTCCGCCACCAATATGACGGACAGTGATACGACCATAATTATTACGACCGCCTGTTTTATTTAATTTTTCAACTAAAGCGGCATGTGGTTGTCCCTTATGAATATTATGATGTACAACCTTTAGCTCACCACGCTTACCCGGTGAGGTGGGTTTAGATTTTAAAAGAGCCATCTTAATCTGCCTTATTCTGCCAAGCTAAAGTCAATATCATAATTTTCCTGTAATGACACATACGCTTTTTTCCAATCGCTTCTTTTACCTTGCAATTGTTTAAAACGCTTTTGTTTGCCAGGAACATTTATTACAGATACACTTTTTACTTTGACGTTAAACATCTGTTCTACTGCTTTTTTAATTTCTGGCTTAGTAGCTGTTGGCAATACTTTAAATGTAAACTGCTTAAATTTTTCAGCCATAACAGTAGACTTTTCAGAGGTATGGGGCTCACGCAGAACCATAATTATGTGTTCAGCATTCATTGTAACAACTCCTCAAGTCGCTTAATAGCACTACTAGTTATGACTACTTTTTCAAATTGTAGTAAATTTACCGGATCTACAGACATAACATCACAAACATCAAACTCAACTAAATTACGTGAGCCTAAATATTCTTGCTCACTAATTTCATCCATAACTATTAATGCATTTGTAAGTTCGAATTCTTTAACTTTAGCTATAAAATCTTTTGTTTTATGTGAATTACATTGAAATTCACTAACAACAATAAGATTGTCATTACGATAAAGTTCAGAGATTATACTACGTAAAGCCCTTTTGTACATTTTTTTATTTATTTTTTGACTATAATCTCTTTTTTTAGAAGCGAATGTAATACCGCCCCCACGCCAGAGTGGGCTTCGGATAGTTCCAGCGCGTGCTCTACCAGTTCCTTTTTGGTTCCAAGGCTTTTTTCCACCGCCTCTTACTTCAGAGCGTGTTTTTTGAGCGCTATTACCACTACGGGCATTATTCATAAAAGCTACAACAGCTTGATGTATTAAGCCTTCGTTATAATCGTAACCAAAAATTTGTTCATTCACCTTCAAGGAGGTATTGGTGTCTTTAGTTTTAAGTTCCATTATTCTCCCCTTGCTTTCTTTTTAACAGCTGGTGTTACTCGCACCTTAGCACCTGGGCAGCCAGGAATGGCGCCTTTAATGAGTAGTAAATTGCGCTCAGCATCAATGCGCACTAACTCTAAATTTTGAGTAGTGCATCTCGCATTACCCATATGGCCTGCCATTTTCTTACCTTTAAAGACCTTACCAGGTGTTTGGTTTTGTCCAATTGAACCTGGTACTCTATGTGATCTAGAATTACCATGTGTAGCATCTTGTGTGCGGAAATTATAACGCTTTACAGTGCCTGCAAAACCTTTTCCTTTAGATGTTCCACATACATCAACATACTGGCCATTAGTAAACACATCAGCTACATTAATCTCTTGACCTGCCTGATATGCATCGGTTGAATCCATAACGAACTCACCAATCATATCACCTGCTTCAATTTGTGCTTTAGCAAAATGTCCGGCAAGTGGCTTGCTTACTCGGCTTGATTTTTTCTCGCCTGCAGTTATCTGGACAGCAATATAACCATCCTTTTCTAACGTTTTTATTTGTGAAACTCGGTTAGGCAATACCTCTACTACAGATACAGGTATAGATACACCATCATCAGTAAAGATGCGTGTCATACCTACCTTTCTGCCAATTAACCCTAATGTCGTCATAGTAATACCTCTTTAGTATCCATTGCCTTAAATGAATTATTCATCATCTAGGCTTATCTGAACATCAACCCCGGCAGCCAGGTCTAGCTTCATTAAGGCATCCACAGTTTTTTCAGTTGGATGTACGATTACTACTAGACGTTTGTGGGTTCGTAATTCATATTGATCGCGCGCATCTTTATTAACATGAGGCGAAATCAATACTGTAAATTTTTCCTTTTTAACAGGAAGTGGAATAGGGCCTCTTATTTGAGCCCCTGTACGCTTTGCTGTTTCTACGATTTCGCGAGTCGATGTATCGATTAAGCGATGATCAAACGACTTTAAGCGAATTTTAATATTTTGATTGTTACTCATCTCACTCACTCGATTATTTTTGCAACAACGCCTGCACCAACGGTGCGGCCACCTTCACGTATCGCAAAGCGTAAACCTTCATCCATAGCGATTGGGGAATGGAGGTGTACAGTTAATTGTACGTTATCACCTGGCATAACCATTTCGATGCCTTCTGGTAAATCACAAGAGCCGGTTACGTCTGTGGTTCTGAAATAGAACTGCGGACGATAGCCATTGAAGAAAGGTGTATGGCGACCGCCTTCATCTTTCGATAACACATACACTTCTGCTTCGAATTTGGTATGAGGTTTAATGGTACCTGGTTTAGCTAATACTTGACCGCGCTCAACTTCATCTCGTTTTGTACCACGCAATAAGATACCCACGTTATCACCGGCACGCCCTTCATCAAGGAGTTTACGGAACATTTCAACGCCAGTACATGTTGTTTTCTGCGTATCACGAATACCGACGATTTCGACTTCTTCACCGACTTTGACAATACCACTCTCGATACGACCGGTAACCACTGTACCACGACCAGAGATTGAGAATACGTCTTCGATAGGGAGTAAGAAGCTTTTATCGATATTACGAACAGGCTCAGGAATGTAAGAGTCCATCGTGTCGACCAGTTTTTCAATCGCAGCAACACCGATGTCACTTGTTTCGCCTTCAAGTGCTTTTAAGGCAGAACCAACCACGATTGGAATATCATCACCAGGGAATTCATAACTACTTAACAAGTCACGAACTTCCATTTCTACTAATTCTAAGAGCTCTGGGTCATCGACCATGTCTGCTTTGTTTAAGAACACGACAATATAAGGTACACCGACTTGGCGAGATAAAAGAATGTGCTCACGCGTTTGAGGCATTGGGCCATCTGCTGCTGACACCACAAGTATCGCACCATCCATTTGCGCAGCCCCAGTAATCATGTTTTTCACATAATCGGCATGGCCTGGGCAATCCACATGCGCATAGTGGCGGTTCGATGATTCATATTCAACATGCGCTGTAGATATGGTAATACCACGCTCACGTTCTTCAGGTGCAGCATCAATTTGGTCATAAGCTTTTGCTGTCCCACCAAATTTCTTTGCCATAATGGTTGTAATCGCTGCAGTCAGCGTAGTTTTTCCATGGTCAACGTGACCAATTGTTCCCACATTCACGTGTGGCTTTTTACGCTCAAACTTTTCCTTCGCCATTTCTCAATACCTCATTAACTTATTGTTTCTTAATTATCGCTTCAGCAATATTCGAAGGTGCTTCAGCGTATCGTGCAAATTCCATAGAAAATGTTCCACGGCCTTGACTGATAGAACGAACATCTGTCGCATAGCCAAACATTTCAGCTAAAGGCACTTCTGCACGAATTACTTTTCCAGCCGGAGAATCTTCCATACCTTGTACCATACCCCTGCGGCGATTTAGGTCTCCCATTACGTCGCCCATATAATCTTCAGGAGTTACAACTTCAACACTCATTATAGGTTCAAGAAGAACAGGTTTTGCCTTAAGAGCACCTTGCTTGAAGCATTGTGAGCCTGCAATTTTAAATGCCATTTCACTTGAGTCCACTTCATGATAAGAACCATCAAATAGTGTTACTTTTACATCTACAACAGGATAACCAGCGATAACGCCATTTAGTAACTGCTCTTGCACACCTTTATCTACTGCTGGAATATACTCTTTAGGTATAACCCCACCCACAATAGCATTAATAAATTCATACCCTTTGCCAGGCTCTTGCGGCTCAATTTTAAGCCATACATGACCATATTGACCACGACCACCTGACTGCCGTACGAACTTTCCTTCTTGCTCAACAGACTGCTTTATTGTTTCTCGATATGCCACTTGTGGTTTACCAACGTTTGCTTCAACGCTAAATTCACGCTTCATTCGGTCAACAATAATCTCTAGATGAAGCTCACCCATGCCTTGGATAATGGTTTGACCGGACTCCTCGTCTGTATGGACACGGAATGATGGGTCTTCTTGGGCTAACTTGCCTAAAGCAATAGACATTTTCTCTTGATCAGCTTTTGTTCTAGGCTCTACAGCTACGGCGATTACCGGATCAGGAAAATCCATGCGCTCAAGTATAACTGGCGACCCATTAATGTCACAAAGGGTATCCCCAGTAGTAACTGTTTTAAGACCTACGGCTGCGGCAATGTCTCCCGCTTTTACCTCTTTAATTTCTTCACGAGAATTAGCATGCATTTGTAACAGTCGGCCGATACGCTCTTTCTTCCCTTTTACTGAGTTATAAACGGTATCGCCACTTTTAAGGATACCTGAGTAAACGCGGAAATAAGTTAACGTACCAACAAAGGGATCGGTAGCTATTTTAAAGGCTAATGCTGCGAACGGCTCATCATAGGATGTTTTTCGCTTAATTTCATTACCGTCTTCATCATGTCCTTTAATAGCTGGAATATCAATTGGTGAAGGTAGATAATCAACTACCCCATCAAGTACCGCTTGGACACCTTTATTCTTAAACGCTGAACCACAAAATACAGGTACAATTTTATTAGTCACAGTGAGTTGACGCAAAGCCTCTTTAATTTCTTTTTCACTAAACTCGTTACCTTCCAAATATTTTTCCATGAGCTCTTCTGTGGCTTCAGCAGCAGCCTCAATAATTTTAGCTCTATATTCTTCACAGTGAGGTAACATTTCTGAAGGAATGTCTTTATATTCAAACGACATGCCTTTGCTTTCTTCATCCCAATGAATAGCTTTCATTTTTATGAGATCAATAACACCAATGAAGGCATCTTCTGATCCAATAGGTAATTGTACAACAACAGGATTTGAACCCAGTCTTTGCTTAATTTGATTTACCACACGTAAAAAATTAGCACCCATGCGGTCCATCTTATTCACAAAAACAAGTCTAGGCACGCCATATTTATCAGCTTGGCGCCATACTGTTTCAGACTGCGGTTCAACACCAGAGACAGCATCAAATACAACAATAGCACCATCAAGAACGCGTAAGGAGCGTTCAACTTCAATCATAAAGTCTACGTGCCCTGGGGTATCAATAATGTTGATACGATGACGAGCATACTGCTTATCCATGCCTTCCCAGTAACAAGTTGTTGCTGCGGACGTGATTGTAATACCTCGCTCTTGCTCCTGAACCATCCAATCCATGGTTGCAGCCCCATCGTGCACTTCGCCTATTTTATGAGACATGCCCGTATAAAATAAGACGCGCTCAGTCGTTGTCGTTTTCCCAGCGTCAACGTGAGCCGCAATTCCGATATTTCTGTAAAGTTCTAATGGAGTAGACACGGATTACCTCTCTTAATTCCATCTAAAATGAGCAAAAGCCTGGTTAGCTTTAGCCATTTTATGCGTATCTTCACGTTTCTTCGCAGCTGAACCTTTATTTTCATAAGCATCCATTAGCTCACCCGCTAAACGTAGCATCATGCCTTTCTCACCACGTGAGCGCGCAGCTTGCACAATCCAGCGCATTCCTAATGCAATACTACGATCAGTGCGTACTTCTACGGGCACCTGATAAGTTGCACCGCCTACACGTCTTGAACGAACTTCTACTGTAGGACGTACATTATCGAGCGCTTGCTCAAAGTAACGTAATACAAGGTTAGCACCTGAACCTGTGCTGCCTTCACTACCTTCCTCATCATGCTTTTTGGCTTTTTTAGCACGATCAGCTAACACAGCTAAAGCACCATATATGATTTTTTCAGCGGTTGATTTTTTTCCGCTAACCATTAGTACGTTAATAAATTTTGCCAATAGTTCGCTATGGTATTTTGGATCAGGCAAAATTTCGCGTTTGGGTACTTCTCTTCTTCTTGGCATTTCACATTCCTACCATCAAATTATTTCTTGTCTTTAGGTTTCTTGGTTCCGTATTTAGAACGTCCTTGCTTACGATCATTTACACCCGAAGTGTCTAAACTTCCACGGACAGTATGATAACGCACACCAGGTAAGTCTTTAACACGACCACCCCGGATTAATACTACAGAGTGCTCTTGTAGATTGTGACCTTCACCACCAATGTAGGAAGTTACCTCAAAACCATTTGTGAGCCTAACCCGAGTTACCTTACGCATTGCTGAGTTAGGTTTTTTTGGTGTAGTTGTATAAACACGCGTGCATACACCACGACGTTGAGGGCAAGATTCTAGCGCAGGGACATTACTTTTCTTTTTCGCGTGTACCCGTGGCTTTCTTACTAATTGGTTAATAGTAGCCATATTTATTCTTAACTCCGAACTTTTTTGTCATATTTCGAATGCATAAGGAGGCCGGATTCTATATAGGGATAGCAGATTTGTCAAGCAAATCTGCTATTGTTTAATCCGAATTAATGATCATGATTGTCCGCATTGAGTGCTTCGCTTAGTGCATGTTCAACATCACTTGCAGTCACTGTATGCGTAGTATGTTCATTTCCTACTGCTTTTGCACGCTTTGATTTACGTTTTTGATGGTAGGTATAGCCTGTTCCTGCTGGAATCAAACGACCAACCATAACGTTCTCCTTCAATCCGCGCAAATCATCCACTTTACCACTCACCGCTGCTTCTGTAAGTACGCGAGTAGTTTCTTGGAATGACGCAGCAGATATAAAAGACTCTGTTGCTAAAGAAGCTTTAGTAATACCCAATAAAATTGGCGTTCCTCTTGCCAATTCTTTGTTTGCTGCAGCAAGTTTATCATTTTCCTGCAACATTACACTTTCCTCAACTTGCTCTCCAGCTAAGAATTTAGAGTCACCAGCATAAGTAATTACTCGTTTACGCAGCATTTGCCGTACAATAGTTTCAATGTGTTTATCATTGATTTTTACGCCTTGTAAACGATAAACGTCTTGAACTTCATTGACGATGTAATTTGCTAGTGCACCAACGCCTAATAATCGCAAGATATCATGTGGGTTTAATGGGCCTTCAGCAATTATTTCACCTCGCTCAACATGCTCTCCCTCAAACACGGAAATATGACGCCATTTAGGAATGAGTTCTTCATGTGCCTTATGCTCAGATTCTGTAATAATTAAGCGACGCTTACCTTTGGTTTCTTTACCAAAATTCACTACCCCAGAAACTTCAGCCATGACAGCAGCGTCTTTCGGTTTACGTGCTTCAAACAAATCAGCTACACGTGGTAGACCACCGGTAATATCACGCGTTTTTGACCGTTCTTGAGGAATACGAGCGATAACATCCCCAATACCCACTTCACTGCCATCTTCAAAGTTAATAATTGCATCGACAGGTAAATAATATTGAGCAGCAACATTAGTGCCTGCTAAGTAAATATCTTCCCCATCATCTGATACTAATTTAACCATAGGACGCATGTCGCGGCCTATAGCACTACGCTGTTTAGCATCAGTAACTACAATATTACTTAAACCTGTAATTTCATCAGTTTGCCGATTCATTGTTAACCCTTCAATAAGGTCAATGAATTTTAATCGGCCACTTACTTCAGAAATAACTGGATGAGTATGAGGATCCCAGCTTGCAATGATTTGGCCTGCTTCAACAGCTGTATTATCTTGAACAGTGAGCACAGCACCATAAGGTAGCTTATAACGCTCTCTTTCTCTACCAAAATCATCTACGATGGACACTTCCCCTGAGCGAGAAACCGCCACAAGATTACCATTTGCATGGGTTACAGTTTTAATGTTATGCAAACGGATAACCCCTTTATTTTTAATTTGAATATTATTTGCTGCAGTTGCTCGTGAGGCTGCTCCACCAATATGGAATGTTCTCATCGTCAACTGTGTACCAGGCTCTCCGATTGATTGAGCAGCAATGATACCTACAGCTTCACCCGTGTTAACTAAATGGCCTCTTGCCAAATCTCGGCCATAGCACTTAGCACACAACCCAAAGCGAGTTTGGCATTCTATAGGTGAGCGGACGAGCACCTGATCGACACTATATCGTTCTAATTTCTCAACTAGCTCTTCATCTAGTAAGGTGCCAGCAGCCACAATTGGTTCACTGTGGTTAGGAATATAAACATCTTTCGCAACAACTCGGCCTAAAACGCGTTCATGCAATGGCTCAACAATATCACCACCCTCGATTAAAGGCTGCATGAGTATACCTTGCTCAGTACCGCAATCGTCCTCAGTAATAACAACGTCTTGTGCCACGTCAACTAATCGCCGCGTTAGGTAACCTGAGTTAGCTGTTTTTAAAGCTGTATCTGCCAAACCTTTACGAGCTCCGTGAGTAGAAATAAAGTATTGGAATACATTTAACCCTTCGCGGAAATTCGCTGTAATAGGTGTTTCAATAATGGAGCCGTCTGGAGCAGCCATTAAACCCCGCATACCAGCTAGCTGTCTTATCTGAGCTGCCGAACCCCGCGCACCTGAGTCAGCCATCATGAAGATAGGGTTAAACGAGGCCTGCCTAACGGCATTACCTTCTTTATCAGTTACTTCTTCAGTTGCAATCCGAGTCATCATGGATTTGGCAACCATTTCATTGGTACGTGACCATATATCGATTACTTTATTGTAGCGCTCACCGTTTGTAACTAGACCTGAACGATATTGCGATTCAATTTCACGAACTTCATTGTCTGCCTGCTCAATAATTGTGGCTTTATCTTCAGGTATTTCCATATCCTCAATACCAATAGAAGCACCTGCACGAGTTGCAAATTTAAAGCCCATATACATCAATTGGTCAGCGAAAATAACTGTTTCTTTTAGACCAAATTTTCGATAGCAACTATCTACTACTTTAGAAATTGCTTTCTTAGTCATTGGGCGATTAATTTGCTCAAAGGGCATACCTTTAGGAAGGATATCAGATAAAATACCTCGACCTACGGTTGTTTCTACCAATTGATATTTTACTCTTGCTTCACCACTTCCCGTTTCACCACCCTCATCTTCTTCATTATCCAACGCTATTGGCATACGAATTTTAACTTTGGCATGCAAATCAAGAAGGCCAGCTTCATAAAAATTTTGTGCCTCTTGAGCGCTAGCAAAATATTTACCTTCACCCTTAGCATTAAGGCGCTCGCGCGTTAGATAGTAAAGACCTAAGACGACGTCCTGACTTGGCACAATAATTGGCTCACCACTTGCAGGTGACAAAATATTGTTAGTAGACATCATCAGTGAACGAGCTTCAAGCTGTGCTTCCAAAGTAAGAGGAATATGAACAGCCATTTGGTCACCATCGAAGTCCGCATTATAAGCAGTACACACCAATGGATGCAGCTGAATGGCTTTACCTTCAATTAACACAGGTTCAAATGCTTGTATCCCAAGACGGTGTAATGTAGGCGCACGGTTTAATAAAATCGGGTGCTCGCGAATCACATCTTCCAAGATGTCCCAAACCACAGGCTCTTCTCTTTCTACCATTTTCTTAGCTGCTTTAATGGTAGTTGCTAGTCCTCTAAATTCTAACTTACTAAAAATAAATGGCTTAAAGAGTTCCAATGCCATTTTCTTAGGTAATCCGCATTGATGTAAGCGTAAAGTAGGCCCAACCACGATCACTGAACGGCCAGAGTAATCTACTCGTTTTCCTAATAGGTTCTGACGGAATCGACCTTGCTTTCCTTTAATCATATCTGCTAAAGATTTTAATGGGCGCTTATTAGTGCCAGTAATGGCTCGGCCACGGCGGCCATTATCTAATAAAGCGTCAACTGATTCTTGCAGCATACGCTTTTCATTACGAACAATAATATCAGGTGCATTAAGATCTAATAAGCGTTTTAAACGGTTATTTCGATTAATCACACGGCGATATAAATCATTTAAGTCAGAGGTGGCGAAACGGCCGCCATCAAGAGGTACTAATGGTCGTAAATCTGGTGGTAATACAGGGAGTACGTCCATAATCATCCACTCAGGCTTATTACCAGATTCATAAAAAGCTTCTAATAATTTTAAGCGCTTAGTGATTTTTTTAATTTTTGTTTCTGAATTAGTTAAAGGTAATTCTTCTCGTAACGTTTTTATCTCTTCTTCTAAATCAATCTGGCGTAGTAATTCGCGTATGGCTTCAGCCCCCATACGTGCGTCAAATTCATCACCATATTCTTCCATGGCTTCAAGATAGGCTTCATCATTTAATAATTGCCTACGCTCAAGCTCTGTCATGCCTGGATCAACAACAACAAATGCTTCAAAGTAAAGTACCCTTTCTATATCCCTTAAAGTCATATCTAACAGTAAGCCGATTCGAGAAGGTAATGATTTTAAGAACCAAATATGGGCAACGGGGCTAGCTAATTCAATATGCCCCATACGTTCACGTCTTACTTTTGCTAAAGCAAGCTCAACGCCGCATTTTTCACAAATAACGCCACGATGCTTTAAGCGTTTATACTTACCACATAAGCATTCGTAGTCTTTAATAGGCCCAAAAGTCTTTGCACAAAATAAACCGTCACGCTCAGGTTTAAAGGTCCGATAATTGATCGTTTCTGGTTTTTTTACCTCGCCATAAGACCAAGAACGTATTAAATCAGGAGAAGCCAGCGCGATTTTAATCGCATCAAATTCTTCACTTTGACCTTGTTGTTTAAGAATACCTAGTAAGTCACTCATTACCGGCGCTTTTCTCATGGGATTACCGCTTAGAGTAGCCAAATCTATGCCTCCAAAAATTAGTTGTCAGAATACATCACTGAGTAATTAGTCATGGTCTAATTCAATATCAATACCTAGCGCACGAATCTCTTTTAGCAATACATTAAATGATTCAGGCATTCCAGGATCCATACGATGATCACCATCAACTATATTTTTATAGATCTTAGTTCGTCCTCCGACATCATCTGATTTAACTGTTAACATTTCTTGCAGCGTATAAGCAGCACCATATGCTTCAAGTGCCCAAACTTCCATTTCTCCAAATCGTTGTCCACCAAACTGCGCTTTACCACCTAATGGCTGCTGAGTTACAAGGCTATAAGAACCTGTAGATCGAGCATGCATTTTATCATCAACTAAATGGTTGAGTTTTAGCATGTACATATAACCAACTGTGACCGGATTATCAAATTTACGGCCAGTTCTTCCATCAACTAATGTTGTTTTTCCATCAGCTGGTAATCCAGCAAGCTCCAACATTGATTTAATTTCAGCTTCTGATGCCCCATCAAACACTGGCGTTGCCATAGGCACTCCATTACGGAGATTATCAGCCAATAGTTTAAATTGATTGTCATCTAATAAATCTAAATTAACTCGTTGCATGTCATCATGGTTATAAATCTTGTTTACAAAAGCGCGTATTTCGTCAACGGGTTGCTCTGTATCAATTAAATTAGCAATCCTATTACCTAGTCCTTTCGCAGCTAAACCTAAATGAGTCTCTAAAACCTGCCCAATATTCATACGAGAAGGTACACCTAATGGGTTTAAAACAATATCTACTGCTGTGCCATCTTCCATATAAGGCATATCTTCAACAGGCACAACGATTGAAATGACCCCTTTATTTCCATGTCGACCTGCCATCTTATCACCAGGCTGAACGCGACGTTTTACAGCAAGATACACTTTAACAATTTTCAATACGCCTGGTGCTAAATCATCACCTTGAACTATTTTTTTACGGCTATCATTAAAGCGTTTTTCCATTTCTTTACTAAGTAATTCAAGCTGCTTAGAAAGCTGCTCTAATTGCTGGCTAATGGCCTCATCGTCAACACGAATGTCAAACCATTTTTCTCTGTCAATTGAGCTTAGGTAATCATCAGAAATAACCTTACCTGCTTTAATATTGCCTGGGCCACCTGTAGCTGGCTTATCTAATAGCAAATTAGAGACACGATGATAAATATCTTCTTCACGAATACGACGCTCATCAATTAAATCCTTACGTACCCGTGCTAGATGCTCTTCCTCAATACTTTTTGCTCGCTCATCTTTTTCAAGCCCATCACGTGTAAATACCTGTACATCAATGACAGTACCATTCATACCAGATGGAACTCGTAATGAAGAATCTTTCACATCCGATGCTTTTTCACCGAAGATAGCGCGTAATAATTTTTCTTCAGGTGTTAACTGTGTTTCACCTTTTGGTGTTACTTTACCAACTAAGATGTCACCAGCACTAACTTCTGCGCCAATATAGACAACACCTGACTCATCAAGGCTTGCTAATGCAGATTCACCCACATTAGGGATGTCTGCTGTAATTTCTTCAGTTCCTAATTTTGTATCACGAGCTATACAGGTTAATTCTTCAATATGAATAGTTGTAAACCGCTCTTCTTGAACAATTCTTTCTGAAATTAATATAGAGTCCTCAAAGTTGTAACCATTCCAAGGCATAAAGGCTACTAACAAATTTTGCCCTAAAGCCAGTTCACCCATATCAGTACAAGGGCCATCCGCTAATACATCACCGCGACGAATCCTGTCTCCTTTCGCAACAATTGGTCGCTGATTAATACATGTGTCTTGATTAGAACGGAAGTACTTAGTTAAATTATAGATGTCTACGCCAGTTTCGCCAGCGCTGGTCTCATCATCATTAACTCGAACCACTATTCTTGAAGCATCTACTAAATCAATAATCCCACCGCGTTTGGCTACAACCGATACGCCTGAGTCTGATGCGACTGTACGTTCCATGCCTGTTCCAACTAATGGCTTCTCGGACCGCAAAGTTGGTACCGCTTGACGCTGCATGTTTGAACCCATTAAGGCGCGGTTAGCATCATCATGCTCCAAGAAAGGAATTAATGAGGCAGCTACTGATACGATTTGCTTAGGTGAAACATCCATATAGTTAATCTTATCAGGCGTTGTAAGTGAAAACTCATTCTGATGCCTGCAAGGCACTAAATCAGCAATAATATTACCTTTTTCATCAACAGCAACATTGGATTGGGCAATATATTGATCAACCTCTTCAATAGCTGATAAATACTCTATTTCATCAGTAACGCGGCCATCAACTACCTTACGGCAGGGTGTTTCAATAAAACCATAATCGTTAGTACGTGCATAAACTGACAGTGAATTAATTAATCCGATGTTTGGACCTTCAGGTGTTTCAATAGGACATACACGCCCATAATGGGTAGTATGAACGTCGCGAACCTCAAAACCAGCACGCTCTCGAGTTAAGCCGCCTGGGCCTAATGCTGAGACACGGCGTTTATGAGTCACGCCAGAAAGTGGATTAACCTGATCCATAAATTGAGATAATTGGCTTGAGCCAAAAAACTCTTTAATAGCAGCAGAAACTGGCTTCGCATTAATTAGGTCTTGCGGCATTAAATTTTCTGATTCAACAAGGCTTAAGCGTTCTTTAACAGCACGCTCTACTCGCACTAAACCAACTCTGAATTGATTTTCAGCCATTTCCCCAACACTTCGTACACGGCGATTACCTAAGTGATCAATATCATCAACTAAGCCAATACCATTGCGAATATCGATAAGTGTTTTAATTACGGCAAGAATATCCTCTTTGGTTAATGTACCAGGGCCTGTGTCGTCTTTACGGCCTACGCGTCGATTAAATTTCATGCGACCAACGGCAGATAGATCGTAACGATCCTCAGCAAAAAATAAATTTTTAAATAGCGCCTCTGCAGCTTCTTTCGTTGGTGGTTCACCAGGGCGCATCATTCGATAAATTTCAACAAGCGCTTCAAGCTGGCTAGTGGTAGGATCGATTTTAAGGGTATCTGATATATAAGAGCCGTGATCGAGATCATTTGTATAAATCATGTCAAAGTTCAAAATGCCCTGCTCTGCTAATTGATCAAGTAACTCTGCCGATACTTCTTCATTAGCTTGGGCTAGTACTTCACCTGTCTCTGTATTAATAACGTGTTTTGCAAGCACTTTGCCGATTAGATAATCACGCGGCACCACAAGGTCTTGCATATTGCTTTTTTCCATCAATCTAATATGTCGAGCTGTAATACGACGACCTTGCTCAACAATTAATTCATTTGAGCCAGGAACCTGGATATTGAAAGAAGCAATCTCTCCTCGCAAGCGCGAAGGAATTAAATTTATGTGAAACTCACCATTTCTTAAGGTACATGCAGTGGTTTCGAAAAACTCGCCAAGTATATCTTCAACTTCATAACCTAAAGCCCGTAGTAAAATTGTAACGGGTAACTTGCGTCGACGATCAATTCTAACAAAGACGCAGTCTTTAGGATCAAATTCAAAATCTAACCATGAACCACGGTAAGGAATTATTCTTGCTGAGTATAATAATTTACCTGATGAATGGGTTTTACCACGATCATGTTCAAATATAACGCCAGGGGATCGATGTAATTGTGATACAACAACGCGTTCGGTACCATTAATCACAAAAGTACCAACATCTGTCATTAAGGGGATTTCACCCATAAATACATCTTGCTCGCGGATATCTTTAATTGGTTTTGGCTCGCCTGGAGCATCTTTATCTAAAACGACGAGTCTAATTTTAACACGTAAAGGTGCAGAATAAGTTAAGCCACGCAATTTACATTCACGAACATCAAATGCAGGCTCACCTAATTTATAACTAACATATTCAAGTCTTGCGTTACCAGAAAAACTATGTATAGGAAAAACTGACAAAAAGGCAGCATGAAGACCTGTATTTTGGTATAAATTCGAATTCGAATCAGCTCTTAAAAAATCTGCATAAGATTTCAGCTGGATATCAAGCAGGTTAGGAATAGCCATTTTATCAGCCTGCCTACCAAAGCTTTTGCGAAATCGTTTTTGCTCAGCATGGGAATAGTGTTGAGATTGAGCTTCTGCAGTGGCCATGGTCATGGTGATTCCTCTGTAAATTATCGATAATATCAAACACATAAACCCAGCCATGTAAACATGGCCGGGTTTCAAAAATTATAACAATATTACTTGATTTCGACAGCAGCGCCAGCTTCTTCGAGTTGTTTTTTGATATCAGCCGCTTCGTCTTTTGATACCCCTTCCTTAACAGTGGATGGAGCACCTTCAACCAAATCTTTAGCTTCTTTTAAGCCAAGACCTGTAATAGTACGAATAACCTTAATTACGCCTACTTTGTTTGCACCAAAGCTAGTCATAACTACGTTAAACTCAGTTTTTTCTTCAGCAGCAGCAGTGTTAGCAGCTGCAGGACCTGCAACAGCAACCGCCGCAGCAGCTGCAGAAACATTAAATTTTTCTTCCATTGCTTCGATAAGCTCTACCACTTCCATAACAGTCATGTTAGAGATTGTTTCGAGAATCTCATTTTTTGAAACAGCCATTTCTAGCTCCTAATTAAAAATTTATATTAGATTATGCGGTTTGCTCTTTTTGCTCTTTTACTGCAGCAATCGTTCTTACCAATTTGGCATGAGGTTCTGCAAGTGTACGAACAAATTTCTCCACTGGTGCTTTCATCACATACATTAGCTTAGCTAATGCTTCATCACGTGTAGGTAAGCTAGCAACTGCTTCAAGCTGGCTAGAGTCATAAACTTGACCACCTACAGATAATGCTTTGATTTCAAGCTTGTCAAATGTCTTTACGAAGTCTTTCAGTAGGCGAGCCGCATCACTAGGCGCTTCGAGTGAAAGCGCTATAAATAAAGGACCGACTAATTTCTCGCTTAAGCAAGCAAACTGAGTATTCTCAAAAGCACGACGAGTCAGTGTATTACGAACTACCCGTAAATAAACACCTGATTTTCGCGCTTCGCTTCGCAATTGAGTCATTTGATTTACAGTCAAACCGCGATAATCAGCAACTACAGCCGATACAGCTTTAGAAGCAACATTTGTTACCTCTTCTACAACGGCCTTTTTTGTAGCTAAAGTTATCGTCACGTTAATGACCTCCTTAGTTGTTCAAATCAGATAGATTTGACAGTTATGGTGGCCGTCTAAGGTAAATACCGAAGCCGGTTCACCGTCTGCGCAGGAGATTAAGCCTATTGGCACCTGCGGTCTTCGACGGCATCGAACCATGTCTATGCCGTGAAAGCGGATTTAAGGGCGATGTATATTACACAGGTATTGACGCAAGATCAATAGGTAACCCAGGCCCCATAGTAGATGAAAGTGTAATTTTCTTAAGATAAACACCTTTAGATGATGAAGGTTTTGCTTTTTTTAGGTCAACAAGTAAGGCGGCAATATTTTCTATTAAATCTTCTGCGGAAAAATGAACTTTACCTACTGTACAATGAATTATACCATTTTTATCTGTACGATAACGAACTTGTCCAGCTTTAGCATCTACTACTGCGGCTTCAACATTCATCGTTACAGTACCAACTTTCGGGTTAGGCATTAAACCTCTAGGACCTAAAATTTGCCCTAACTGACCAACTAATCGCATAGCATCTGGTGTTGCAATAACAACATCAAAATTAAGATCGCCAGCTTTAATTTGCTCTGCTAAATCGTCAAAGCCGACAACATCTGCGCCAGCATTTTTAGCTTTAGTAGCATTATCACCTTGAGCAAATACTGCAACTCGAACTTTTTTACCTGTTCCTTTAGGTAAATTAGTTGAAGTACGAACAACTTGATCCGATTTACGAGGATCAACACCCAAATTAACACTAATATCTACACTTTCTTCAAACTTAGTACTAGTAAACTCCTTTAGAATGTCAATTGCTTCCGTAGCTGGATAAAGATAGTTTGGTTTAATTTTTTCGCGTAATTTTTGCTGTTTTTTACTTAATTTAGCCATGATCGTCTTACTCCACGCCTTCAACTTCAACACCCATGCTTCTTGCAGTTCCAATAACACATTGAACTGCGGCCTCTAGTGAAGCTGCTGTTAGGTCTGGTTCTTTAGTTTTAGCAATTTCTTCAGCTTGTGCGCGAGTAATTTTGCCAACCTTCTTAGTATTGGGATTACCACTACCACTTTGAATGCCTGCAGCCTTCTTAATTAAAACAGAAGCGGGTGGAGTTTTAGTTACAAAGGTGAAGCTCTTATCATTATAGACTGTAATTACAACAGGTGTAGGCAAACCTGGTTCTAAATTTTGCGTGGTAGCATTAAAAGCTTTACAAAACTCCATAATGTTCACGCCGCGCTGCCCTAAGGCAGGACCAACTGGTGGACTCGGATTTGCTTTACCTGCAGGGATTTGCAATTTAATGTATGCGTCTACTTTTTTAGCCATTTAGGACTCCTTAGTGGGTTCAATAACGCTTATTGATGAATGCTAGGCAAATCAACAAGCTCCCCAGTTACAAAAGCTAAATATTATATCATAATTTTTTATTTGTGCCTATTTAGAATAGCTTAAATAATTTGCTGAAAATAGGTGATTATAATAAATAGGCCTAAATACAATGAAAAATACAATTATGTTTTTTCTACTTGACTGAACTCTAATTCTACTGGCGTTGAGCGACCAAAAATAAGAACAGCAACGCGTAGCCTACTCTTCTCATAGTTAACCTCTTCAACCACACCATTAAAGTCAACAAAGGGACCTTCTTTGACGCGGACGACTTCACCAGGTTCAAATAGAATTTTAGGTCTTGGCTTAGTTACACCGTCTTCTATACGTTGCAATATGTCGTGTGCTTCTTTATCTGAAATGGGTGTAGGCGTTTGCCCCGTGCCACCAATAAAACCTAAGACGCGAGGAATTTTGCGGATCATGTGCCATGTTTTATCATCCATAACCATATTAACTAAAACATAGCCAGGATAAAATTTACGTGTACTCTTTCGTTTTTGTCCAGCACGCATTTCAACTACTTCTTCCGCAGGAACAACAACTTCGCCGATTTTATCTTGCATATCGTACTGCTCTGCGCGTGATTTAATTTCACGCATAACGAAATTTTCGTATCCTGAATACGCATGAACTACATACCACTGTTTTGTTTTCTGCTCGTCCACGTTTATCAACCTAAATGAGTTATTTTAGCAATGACCCACATCATTCCAGAATCAATGGCCCAAAGGACAAAGCCTGTTACAGCCACCATAACCATAACAATTGATGTGGTCTGAATAGTCTCCTGGCGTGTAGGCCATACTACTTTTAGTAGCTCAATCTTTGCCTCGCCAACAAAGGCAAAAACTTGGCGACCTGTGGTAGTAAAGTAAGCTAAAAAGATAGCTAATACAAACCAAACGATCCAGATAATAGCCTTAATAGGTGCTGAAAAGTTAAAATGATAAGTACACAGAAACGCAGCAACAGTAATTATCACTACGCCTGCCCACAAACCAATGTCTTTAAAATTACTTTTTGAGTTTATTGAATTTTTCATACTTTTATGGTTTTTGGCAGGCCAGGAGGGAATCGAACCCCCAACCTGCGGTTTTGGAGACCGCCGCTCTGCCAATTGAGCTACTGGCCTAACTTAACAACACAATTGGATGTGAGATGGTACCAACTCACATCCATCTATATTACTCGATTATTTTTGCAACAACGCCTGCACCAACGGTGCGGCCACCTTCACGTATCGCAAAGCGTAAACCTTCATCCATAGCGATTGGGGAATGGAGGTGTACAGTTAATTGTACGTTATCACCTGGCATAACCATTTCGATGCCTTCTGGTAAATCACAAGAGCCGGTTACGTCTGTGGTTCTGAAATAGAACTGCGGACGATAGCCATTGAAGAAAGGTGTATGGCGACCGCCTTCATCTTTCGATAACACATACACTTCTGCTTCGAATTTGGTATGAGGTTTAATGGTACCTGGTTTAGCTAATACTTGACCGCGCTCAACTTCATCTCGTTTTGTACCACGCAATAAGATACCCACGTTATCACCGGCACGCCCTTCATCAAGGAGTTTACGGAACATTTCAACGCCAGTACATGTTGTTTTCTGCGTATCACGAATACCGACGATTTCGACTTCTTCACCGACTTTGACAATACCACTCTCGATACGACCGGTAACCACTGTACCACGACCAGAGATTGAGAATACGTCTTCGATAGGGAGTAAGAAGCTTTTATCGATATTACGAACAGGCTCAGGAATGTAAGAGTCCATCGTGTCGACCAGTTTTTCAATCGCAGCAACACCGATGTCACTTGTTTCGCCTTCAAGTGCTTTTAAGGCAGAACCAACCACGATTGGAATATCATCACCAGGGAATTCATAACTACTTAACAAGTCACGAACTTCCATTTCTACTAATTCTAAGAGCTCTGGGTCATCGACCATGTCTGCTTTGTTTAAGAACACGACAATATAAGGTACACCGACTTGGCGAGATAAAAGAATGTGCTCACGCGTTTGAGGCATTGGGCCATCTGCTGCTGACACCACAAGTATCGCACCATCCATTTGCGCAGCCCCAGTAATCATGTTTTTCACATAATCGGCATGGCCTGGGCAATCCACATGCGCATAGTGGCGGTTCGATGATTCATATTCAACATGCGCTGTAGATATGGTAATACCACGCTCACGTTCTTCAGGTGCAGCATCAATTTGGTCATAAGCTTTTGCTGTCCCACCAAATTTCTTTGCCATAATGGTTGTAATCGCTGCAGTCAGCGTAGTTTTTCCATGGTCAACGTGACCAATTGTTCCCACATTCACGTGTGGCTTTTTACGTTCAAACTTTTCCTTCGCCATTGGAAAATCTCCCCCTAGAAAGTTCATAATTTATGGTGCCCACAACTGGACTCGAACCAGTGACCTCTTCCTTACCAAGGAAGTGCTCTACCGCCTGAGCTATGTGGGCCTTCAAGCACAGACCGGTTTTGAAGTTTTGACACACGCTTGGAGCGGGTGATGGGAATCGAACCCACGCTATCAGCTTGGAAGGCTGAAGTTCTACCATTGAACTACACCCGCTTGTCTATTACTTCTTCGTAACTGGTGGAGGGGGAAGGATTCGAACCTTCGAAGGCTGAGCCGTCAGATTTACAGTCTGATCCCTTTGACCGCTCGGGAACCCCTCCAAAATGAACGCCATTTTCTTTCACGAAAAGACTATTGTCAAGTACGATTATATGAGGACTAGCTTAAACTAAAAAAACAGTTGTGGTTTGATCACTGACTGCTTTTAAAAATCCACAGTATTTTCATGATCTTATTGCTTTTGGAAGTAAATACTACTTAGGCAACAGCCATAAAAAAAGCGTGCTAAAACTAATGCACGCTTACTTTTCATCATATGGTGCTGGCACTAGGAATCGAACCCAGGACCTACTGATTACAAGTCAGTTGCTCTACCAACTGAGCTACGCCAGCAATTTTCCTCTAAACAGAGCAAACATTATATATGTTATTTCTGTAATTACAACAATTAAAGCCCTGGCGATGACCTACTTTCACATGGGGAAGCCCCACACTATCATCGGCGTACGTCTGTTTCACTTCTGAGTTCGAGATGGATCAGGTGGTTCCAAACGGCTATGGTCGCCAGGAAAACTGGGTACCGGTTAACTTACATGTAAGTTAGCCGGTGGGTAAAGATTAAATGGTTACAAGCGCTCACCTTAAGCACTTACAGCACTTCAGGTTATATGGTCAAGACAATCAGCCAATTAGTACAAGTTAGCTTCACACATTACTGTGCTTCCACACCTTGCCTATCAACGTCGTCGTCTTCAACGGGCTTCATGGGAAAACTCATCTTGAGGGAGGCTTCCCGCTTAGATGCTTTCAGCGGTTATCCCGTCCGAACTTAGCTACCCGGCGATGCAACTGGCGTCACAACCGGTACACCAGAGGTTCGTCCACTCCGGTCCTCTCGTACTAGGAGCAGCTCCTCTCAATTTTCCTACGCCCACGGCAGATAGGGACCGAACTGTCTCACGACGTTCTAAACCCAGCTCGCGTACCACTTTAAATGGCGAACAGCCATACCCTTGGGACCTGCTTCAGCCCCAGGATGTGATGAGCCGACATCGAGGTGCCAAACACCGCCGTCGATATGAACTCTTGGGCGGTATCAGCCTGTTATCCCCGGAGTACCTTTTATCCGTTGAGCGATGGCCCTTCCATACAGAACCACCGGATCACTAAGACCTACTTTCGTACCTGCTCGACCCGTCGGTCTCGCAGTCAAGCACCCTTTTGCCTTTACACTCTTGGTACGATGTCCGACCGTACCGAGGGTACCTTTGTGCTCCTCCGTTACTCTTTGGGAGGAGACCGCCCCAGTCAAACTACCCATCATACACGGTCCTCAGCCAGGATGACTGGCTTAAGTTAGAACCTCAATGATAACAGGGTGGTATTTCAAGGTCGGCTCCATGGCAACTGGCGTTGCCACTTCTTAGCCTCCCACCTATCCTACACAGTCATCATCAAAGTCCAGTGCAAAACTGTAGTAAAGGTTCACGGGGTCTTTCCGTCTAGCCGCGGGTACACTGCATCTTCACAGCGATTTCAATTTCACTGAGTCTCGGGTGGAGACAGTGTGGCCATCGTTACGCCATTCGTGCAGGTCGGAACTTACCCGACAAGGAATTTCGCTACCTTAGGACCGTTATAGTTACGGCCGCCGTTTACCGGGGCTTCGATCAAGAGCTTCTCCCCAAAGGGATAACCCCATCAATTAAC